>NZ_JAGSYE010000002.1:1062442-1416590 GCF_025685565.1 Granulicella aggregans | reverse complement strand
CCGATCACCGGCACAGTTTGAACGCTTGCGGCTATCGTATCGACCGCTAAGGGAGGCGTTGCGGGTGGCGCAGCCTTGCGACATCCGGCGATCAGTAAGAGATAAAGAGTCGCCGTAATTAGCTGACAGGTTCGACATTTGACGCTTCGCATCGGGCCCCTTCGCGGTCAAGCGATAGAGCCGCAGCTTAAGAGTCCCATTGCTTGGGCGATTGGGTCTGGTCAATGTAGCTCAGCAGTAGGCGACGGATGAAGAACTAGACGAAGAGCCGGCAACTGTTGCATGCACCGATCCCAATGCCGTATCTATTGAGCTAAAGGAATAACTGGGATTTGCAGGAAGGACTGGTGATCGCCTCCTCCGTGGATGATATGGACACCGGCGTTTTTGGTCGGCAGCGGCGGCATCGGACCCATGAACGACAGCACGCCCGTATTAGCTTCTGTGGCTGGCGGCGCGAGGAACTCATGCCCCGCGATTTTCAGGCGCAATTGCTGGCCAGCATGGAAGACCTCCGAAACGGGCATGATCGCGATGTCAATAGGAACGATCTCGCCGGGATGTAGCATCTGGGGTTGGTCGAAGGATTGGATCGGCAGGAAAGCTGTGGACAACTCGGGATCGAGTTTTCTCAAGGAGACCCTTATGCGACCATGAGTACCGGCAGGCGGAATGGGAATGTACTGGCGCGCGCTCACCTCGTCCGGCACCAAAAGATTGCCGTCCTTGTCCAGCTTCTCCACCAGCACAAAGATGTCCGCTTCGTTAGCATCCTTTGCCTCTACCCAGAGGTGGGCCTTGAGATATCCCGTTAGCTGGGTGTCTGTTGGGAAGCGATACGTAAATACGGTCTGTCCGGTGATGGCGGAGTAGCTCGCCTGATTGGCTTTGGCAACCGGTGTTGATTGGAGATGCTGATCGGCACTCAGGTAAAGGCGCTCGTACTGCGTCTGCTCCAGCGGCCAGCTCGTATAGGGCACATTTAGCCCATCTTCACCGCCAGGGTCGAGAACGGCCATCCGAACCTTAGGAGTGTTTTGCCAACCGTTGTCGGTGCCGCGCAGGAAGTAGTCGAAGAATTTGAGCAGGTCCGCTTCGTTCACAGGATCGTACTGATCCGTCCACTCCTGCCGGTTGTCGACTCGCAGCCATTTGTCCTTTGATCCGAGGCGTCGATAACCTTCGAATGTACCCATTCGATGGAGGTCGGTTACCACGTCGGTGACGACGTAGGCTGGAACGGTGATCGACTCAAGCTTGGCCGCCTTATCTTGCCAATAGGCATCCATCAGCGGGTGGGATGCTGCCATCCTGTCCATTCGCTCCACGCGGGCCGGACCGGCAAGGTGGGCGAAGACTTGAGCGTCGAAGCCCATATTTGGGATGCCGCCAAACATCGCATTCTGCCGGTACACATCGCTCATGCCGTTCCAAGGCGCTATTGCGGACAGATGAGGAGGGCTTGTCTCTGCGATGAACCATTGCGCTATGGCCAACCACGAAGTCCCATGCAGAGCGACCTTGCCGGTGCTCCACGACTGTTTCGCGATCCATTCAATAACATCGTGGCCATCCTGGCCATCGACGCTGCCCCAGGCATAGATGTCCCCCTCCGACTTGCCAGCGCCGCGAGCATCGGGATTGACTACTGCATAGCCATGCGAGACCCAGAAGCCGGCATCGGGGCCTTCACTCTTCGTCAGCCCCGTCACTTCTTTGGGGTCTACGCCAGACTGTACGTCCTCCTGCGGAATGGTCTTGCCGTAAGGGCTCCAGGCAACGATCGCAGGCACCTCGCCGTCGCCAACGGGACGCAGGATGTCCGTGTAGATAATAACGCCGTCGCGTAACTTGACCGGTACATCGCGGTCCCAGCGGATGTCGCAGGGCAGGGGCATGGCCGCCGGCGGGAAGACCGATCCCTGCTTGAGAATTGTGGTTTGACGTCCGAAGACGTAATCAGCGGGCAGTGGGGCGGCTGGCGCAAAGACGACGTTCCAACTCGACGGGTAGGAACTTGGCCGGTCATCCAGAACCAATGTTGCTTTGGGGGATTCTTCAACTTGGTTCATTTCCCATCCTTCCCGATATTTCGGGAAGTCTAGTATGTACGTCTTGGAGCAGCGCCGATGTGCTCTTTCGCTCACGTGGGGTTTGCGGCCAGGGAGTGAACGAACATCTGGTGCTCTCGTCTCAACTCTGGGAGTGAGCTAAAAGAAACAGCAGACCTACTCTCATGCGGGATATGGTCAGCACACACGTTGTATTGCACTGTGCATGATCTAGTCGAAACAAAGCAAACGGAACAATACAGCGAGAAGCAAGTTAAAAACTTTAGGTCAGATGAGGAGAGTTCAAGTGATTGACTCTGGTTCGAATAGAACTGCTCGTAAGTTCGTGGTTTTTTTGTTCGCGGCGGTGGCCGCACTGAGCATCGCGACACTTATGCCCGTTCGGGCGCGAGCGCAGCAAGGGCCACCGCCTCCTCCACCGCCGCCTCCACCTCATCATCGTCATCATAGGGACAGTCCGCCGCCGCCGCCCCCTCCTCCGCCAGATCCCATGCCCCCACCGCCTCCACCACACGTTTAGGTGATGGAGGACAGTCAGCCACTTCATGTATGCCCCTGTGAGCAAATGAGCACAGACTCCAGGTCGACGATCCCGTTAGGCTCACAGCTTTACGGCGGTGCCGAATGACGAATCAAACTTCATGTACGTTCATGCACAGGCGGCAACACGACGGCTCTTACGATTCGATCTGTCACGCGTGCTTCTCGACGATCTCATCACTGCCACTGGAAGCCGGTCTGGAAAGAGAAGAACAGGATCATGTCTGTTCCGCCTCTTTGCGCTCGATTGGATCAAGGCACCGTGTTGACACGACCCCTGCGAGCGTACGGTTTCCGGCTCGCGGGTAATGGATCAACGACCTGTATGATCCACAGTTTCAGGTCGCGCGATTGCCGTCACATCATCACTCTCGATAAGTTGCGCCTGCGACAAACTAGCGTACAGAAGAGCCGCATCGTAGACGGCGCATTTGCCATCACTGAACGTGATGATTACACCGTCGTTCAGCCTATCCGCCTGCTCTATGCGAAGTACGCTGCTGTCGGCTTTCATCCGAGCATAGTAGGCCGACTGCTGAGATTTGTCGGTCGCTACGCTTACTCTGCGATTAGCGCATGTTCGAGCGGGATTTGAGCAAAGTCAAGCGGAGAACTTCATGCGTTCCGCTAGTCGCTCTGGCGTATTCCAGTCATAGCAGACGTGCTTCTTCTCAAGTTCGCGCAGAGCTTCGTCTGTCGTTGCGGTCGCCGCAGTCGCATCGCAACTCAGACAGATTGAGTCGAGCGATCCATCGGGATTCTGCCTCAGTGCGAATTGTGCTTGAGCTTGCATATCGATTCGAGAAATTTATTATGTTGTCTATACGACAGAGCAAGGCGTTTCTGTACTCTGGCCGACACATCGGTTTTCGGTGAACGGCTCGTAACGCATATGCGCCACATCTTCGCCTATAACTCTCATCAAGCAGGAAGGGAGTCTCTGTCAATGAGCCACTGTACAGTCATCAAGCGTCAAGATGCGAAGGGTTTCACCTGGATAGCTAGGTACTACAAAGATGGGAAGCGCAAGGCTCTCAGGCTAGGCACGGATCGCGAGGTGCCTACAAGGGAGCTTGCCCAACGCAAGGCCGCAGACCTCGTGCCTAACATGAACGACGATCCGCACGAGGTCATCACCTTCGGCCAGCTTGTAGCCCGCTATAAGGCTGAAGAGATGCCGTCTTTCCAACCACACACCGCATCGTCATACAAATCCATGCTGAAGCATTTAGAGGCGAAGTGGAGTAACGAACCTCTTGCCAAGATGCTAAAGAACCCAATTGCGATTGAGACTTGGCTAAGTGATCTTCAAACGATGCCAACGAAGACAAAGCCTTCGCGCCCATGCTCGAAGAAGACGAAGCAGAACGTCAAAGCAGTTCTGCACCGGCTAATTGAGTGTGCGATGCGATTGGGGTATCAACCAATCCTCCTCGCCAACGTTTACAAGTTGATTCCCACGCTGGCCGAGGAGGCCGTGTCGCGCGCCAAGCTGGAACGCGAATTCGAGATTGCCCGCGAGGTGCAGGAGCGCTTATTCCCCCAGACACTTCCCAAAGTTCGGGGCGTAGAAATGGCGGCGCACTGCAGGCCCGCCCAGGCCGTCGGCGGCGACTACTATGACCTCATCGATATCCTTGATGGTTCGGGGGCCGAAACAGCGCATGCGCCAGGCGAAAACGTCTCTTCCCCCGGCAGAGCTATGGCACGCGCCTGCGACCGCCTAGGCATCGCGATCGGCGACATCAGCGGCAAGGGATTGTCTGCCGCCCTGTTGATGGCCAGCCTTCACGCCAGCCTGCGCGGTCAGGTGCTGAGCGGCACCGGCGATCTGGGCACCAAGATGGCCAATGTCAACAGCCTCCTCTATAACGCGTCCGAATCTAACCGCTATGCCACATTCTTCTACGCCGAACTGGCATGCGCCTCGCGCATGTTGCACTACGTCAATGGGGGACACAATCCTCCCGCGGTGCTGCGCAAGCAAGACGGCGCCTGGCGGGTATTTCGCCTGGCAGACGGCGGCCCAGTCGTCGGGCTACTTGCCGGCGCGGTCTACAGGGAGCAGACGCTTCAGCTGCTCCCCGGCGATATTCTGCTGGCCTTTACGGACGGCATCAGCGAAGCCATGAACGCCTCAGAAGACGAGTGGGGAGAAGACCGAATGATCGCGGAGGCGCAAGCGCACACGCACCTGAACGCCGAGGAGCTCCTGCAGCGCTTGTTTCATGCGGCCGACACCTTTGCTGACGGCGCGCCGCAGCACGATGACATGACACTCCTCGTAATGCAACTCTGAGTGAGAGATCCACCCGTTAGTGATCGGGATTATGCAACTCGTGCGATTGCGTGCAGCGACGACCGCAGCCAACAAACCGGAACCGAAACGGTTTTATCTCCACCGCTTCGATGCATGTTCCATTGACGCGGCCTTCGAGAAATCACGTTCGGAACGTTTTCTACCACATCAACAGTTGCGAACAGGCGATGCACGTCTACAGATCAGAACGGCTCGAAACGTGATTTGGCAATTTAGCACTTATCGAGATCACAATAGACGAGAACGGCGTTTATCGGGATCGTCACCGGCGGGCATGGCCTAACAACCTCCGGTCGGCAAGTGGTTTTCAGCCAAGCAGGTGGCCGTATTACTCCGCCTCGATACCCCTTGATCTTTAGGCTGAAGCCGTGTCAGCTGAGACCGATCTCAAGTCGTGAATCGGTGGCTAATTTACGGCTACTTTGCTTGTAGGACGCGAGTGCGAGCGCTGGGAAGTAGAGACGATAAAGGTGATAGCTGAGATAGAACACGTTTGGAAACCCAGTTCCCGTGGTTAGCTCTTCATCCCAGCTCCCGTCGGCATTCTGATTTCGGAGGAGCCAGCTGACTCCTTGTTTCACGGCACGAGAGTGTAAATCGCCGGTAGCCAGGAGTCCCAGGAGTGCCCACGCAGTTTGGGAAGGAGTGCTTTCTGCCGGAACGAACTTGTCGATCTCGTATCCGGCACAACTTTCACCCCATCCCCCATCGTCGTTCTGTACGCTTCGGAGCCACTGCGACCCACGGTGGATAGCCGAGCTTGTTTGACGGTCCTTCGTGGCTACGAGGCCCCGCAGTGAAAGAAACGTGCCGTAAACGTAGTTGACGCCCCAACGGCCATACCAGCTTCCATTCCTTTCCTGTGACGAGAGCAAATATTCAATGCCGCGTGAGATGGCAGGATGTTGAGCAGTCAAACCCCTTCTGCAAAGTGCTTCCATCACGCGTCCGGTGATGTCTGGGCAGGTAGGATCGAGCATTGCGTTGTGGTCGGCAAAAGGAACCTTATTCAAAAGCTGCCAGTCATTGTCTACATCGAAAGCAGCCCACCCGCCATCTGCGGATTGCATTCCGAGGAGCCAGTTCACGGCACGACTTTCGACGCGGGCCTGGCGTTCTGGGTCAGATGCCTTTGCATGTTGCAGAGCGAGCAACACCATGGCGGTATCATCGATATCCGGATAAAACTCATTGGCGAACTCGAAGGCCCATCCGCTTGGGCGCAGGTTGGGTCGCTTGGAAGACCAGTCGCCCTTACGTCGGACCTCTTTCGAAAGCAGCCAATCTGCTGCGCGGGTCATGCTTGCTTTGTCAGCATCTCCCGCTTCCCCTAAGGAAAAGATCGCAATTGCCGTATCCCATACCGGGGACTTGCATGGTTGCACGTCGAAGAAATTATCGCGTTCGATGAGCAGATCGTCGAAATGCTGCATTGCTTTTACGAGATCCGGCTGATCTCGCTCGTACCCGAGCGCATCCATCGCCATCACGGCATACATCATTGCTGGGTAGATGGCTCCCAGTCCTTCTGAATGATGGGTATGCTCGATCATCCAGCGTTCGGCTGCCGCGATTGCTTTGTCACGTATCCGCTGTATGCCCCTTTGCTCCCATTGCTTCAGAAGCTTGTCGGCACGCAGAAATAGTTCTGAGGTGAGGTCTTTCCTCGGCATCGCAATGCGCGTGCCGGGAAGCATCAATTCGGCAAGCGTCAGTCCCGACGGTACTGGCCTCTGTGCACCCAAGCCCTGGATGATGGAAAGGGGAACGATAATGGTCCGAGTCCAGGAGGACATTTCGTTGAGAAAGCTTCCGGGCACAATCAGAATTTCCGCTGGCACGGTGGGGACAAATTGCTTGGGAAAGAGTCCGAAGAAACTCAGGTTGATCCTGGTGTAGCTGTTGCAAGCTTGCAGGCCGCCTAACGCCAGTATCCGTTCGCGAGCAGCACGCATCCGCGGCGACGATTGTGCCGCACCGGCAATGCGCAGGGCCGTGTACGCCTTGACGGACGCATTGATCTCAGCCGGGCCCTTCGCGTAGAGATTCCAACCTCCGTCCGGCATCTGGCAATCCCATAGATACTTCACCAGTCTTTCAATGCGATCTTTTCGCGGAGGGTTCCACGCCGAGTTCGCGTCCACCGGATGAAGCCAGAGCTGAAGCAAGATGTAATCCGAGGCAAGTGTCGAGTCCCCGGTGAGATCTCCGCACCAGTAGCCTTCGTTGTATTGAAGAGCTGCTAGAGCTCGGGTCGCAGCTGTGAGGTGCGAACCAACGTTCTGCTGAGTTCTTAAGGTGACGCTTTGCCGTGTGTCTTCGTGCGTCCATACGATTGCCGGAATGTCCTGTAGAAAATGTTCTTTCATTATTCGTTATTCTCGCGCTTGGGCCCGCGCCCCTGAGAACGTGGATGCGAAGAGTTTGTTCCCATACACATATTGCGGAGGGCCTCGAGAACTTCCTGCCGACGTTTCTCGGTGAAAGCGTTGAAACCGAACATCTCCGTGTAGGTCAAGCCGTCGATGGCCAGTCTAGTAATGGTCGCTTGCACCGGATCGAGACCGTCTTCTTCAAGCAATTGTTGCCACCGGACATAGGCCTTTCGTATGGGCAGAACCATTTTCGGCTCCGTAGAAAATGCAGTGAGAGTCGACACGAGCAGATCGACGGGATTCGGCCGCGCGCTTGTTGACTTCCACTGTCCGTCGAGTGCAGCCATCATGAAGGCAAGGGCATTTCTTCCCGGTCCCTCAGGTAGTGACGCTCTTGCTGACTGGACATCGCGTTCGAACGACTCGATCGTGCGCTCGATCATGCCAGCGACAAGTTGCTCTTTCGTCGGAAAATGATAGAGAAGGCCGCCTTTGCTAACCTTGGCCCGCTCGGCAACTTTTTCCAGCGTGAGCTGCGCGGCTCCATCTGTCCGGATAAGCTGCTCAGCGCAATCGAGAATGAGATTCCGTTTGTTCATCATCAAAGTATACCGTCCAGTCGGTACACTAACAAGCTATTGGGATCTGAGGTTGGCTTTCTCCTCAAAGATGGTGAGGCTCGTAAGGGATAATCCAAGAAAAGGACGCTGGAAGGAGAGTTTGTACCGATGAGGCGGCTTCTCGGAAGCAATTCCCTTGGCGTTCTCAACTGACGAGAACAGGTCAATGCGCTCACCGAGACTGGTTGACGTCGGATTTGATCGTCGTCCGATGAAAGCGACATTGCGTCCGCGAGTATTGCCCGGCCCGATCCGTGCAGAGACAAGATAATTTGGATCGCCCAGAGTTCCGGTTTCTCCGCACCCAGCCGCGTGCCCCGTCCGATCAATCCAAAAGCAGACGCACTGATCCCTCTACATACACCGCAATGCAGCGATTCCTTATGCACTACGCGCATAAGAGAACACTGGAAAGTCATTGGACGCGAGGCTTGAGCGGCCCATAAGGTTTGGCTATCGCAACTGAATTCACCGTTGCTGGAGGTAGCCAATGATCCGCCAAAGCAGTTCTTCAAGCCGTCCAAACCGCCTCGCCAATCGCAAGGCCTCACCCTTCTCGAAGCAATCCCTCTTCGTCGATGCGCGAGCGCAGGTGATGGAGGAGACGCTTGGCAATCTCTCCGCCTTCTATGCCATGTTTCCCGGCAACCATAAGTTCAACGTCTTCCCGCTGTGGCTGGCAGAGGACCATCACGCTCGTCTCTCCTCTGTGTTCGCTCCGCATATCGGGCAGTGCCTCGACTCTGCCTGCTATCACGGCAAGGTTGAGGCATTCCTTGACCGGGAGATTGCCGCCCATCCCGGCCTTGTCCAGATCGAGAACGGATGGCGCAATCCCAAGGAGCAGCGAGCGGGAGCCGTGCAGCGCGGCCATATGCGCGAGCTTGAAACCTCGATCGACAACCCGGACGCGGAACCAGTGATGCCGTGCGAAGCCGCCAAACCTGCCATCGTCGTTTACGGCAAGCAGCTTGGCCGCAAGCTGACGGTTTGCACGGACAAGCATTGCCCGGTACATGACCCACAAGCCGCAGCAGAAGCAGCCGCCCATCCCGTCCCGACCATGGCACCCGCCCCTGAGATTGAGACGGAGGAGGAAGCGGCGCAACGCGAAGCCGAGCACGAACAACGCATGGCCGAGTACAAGGCAGAACAGGAGCGCAAAGAGGAGCAGCGCAAGGCCGACTTCGAGCGTCAGCAGAAGGAGTACGAGGCCGAGCAAGATCGCCGCGACAAACAGCGCAAGGCAAGAGTCGCCACGTTCGAGCGCATCATCGAACAGGCTCCTGCATCCTTCAATCCAGCACAAACGCGCGTCTTCCTCCGCTTGCTCATCCACCTGGACTACAGCTTCCTTGAGGAGGTGGCCAACCACTTCGCCAACAGAGATGAGAACTCCCAACAGTCGGACGATGAAATTGTGCTGGCCGCACTGGACGGCACCGCAGACGAGAAGCTAACCGGTCTCGCCTTGCGCCTCGTCCTCTCTGACCACATCGGTATTCCTCACGAAAACCAGCCGGACTTGCTGACTGAGGCTGAGCAGGTCTTCGCCCCGAAGAAGCCTAAGGCCGTCAAAGCCAAGGCCGATGGTTCGAACAAGGTGAAGCCAACAGCCGCGACAGCTACAGCAAAGAAAGAGACGACTAGAAAGAAAGCAGCCTAGACTCCTTCATTCTGGCCCCGGATTCGTCCGGGGCCGCTTTGTGCTTCGACAAGCCCCGAGATCGCGCTGGGAGACACCCCTTCGGTTTCTCCCATTCCCTCATCCCGCTTCGCCTACCGGCCCCTGCTCGCCGGCTGCGCGGCAGAAGACGTTCCCCCTTCTGCACTTTCCCCGTTTCCGGCCTGCGGCGCTCAACTGCCGTGAACGACGTTGATGAGGATTGATCGGATTTCCGGCACGTCGCCATAGAATTGCTTGTTGTGCGTTTCTGTCGAATCTAGGCTTGATAGCTGCGGCTATTTAAGGTTTGGCTCGCTTGCGTCTAGCAATTCGGCGGTCTTCCTGAGATCATCGAAACATAATGCCAGAGCAGTCGATCAAATCAGAAGACATGACGTTGAAGCGCGCCTTTCAGGACTTCTACACTGTTCCGGATTACCAGCGGGAATACGTGTGGGGGGAGGCGGATGCAAAGGGCCAGCGGGGCGACGAAGTTGAACAGTTTCTTCGGGACATCCTCACTGAATATGAGTTGGCGACCGCGCAGAATGCGCCAGAGTATTTCATTGGCACCATTGTCGTGTGCGCAGACTCAAGCAACGTATTCGAGTTGATTGACGGCCAACAGCGGATGACGACCTCGTTCGTTACGCTTTGTGCGGTGCGAGACGCCATGATTGAACTCAATGCGCAGTTACCGGACGAACTCTCGGGGCAAATCGCAGCTGCCAGCATGGATTGGCAGGGCAAGACAACGCATCGCGAGCGCCTCACCTTGCAGTACGAAGACAGCCAAGGCGTCCTGAAACATTACGCCCGTGGAGATTGGAATTTAGCGCCGAAAATTGGCACTCGTTCGATAGCCAACATCGCTGGCGCTTACAAAACAGTCAGGGAATTCCTTCGCGCACAGTTTCACGACGATCCGCTCCAAATTCTTCGCTTCTATGCGTACTTGACCGCCAAAGTGAAACTTATCCGGATCGAGACGCCGAGTGTCGCTAAAGCTCTGAAGATTTTCGAGACAGTCAATGACCGCGGCGCAGGTTTGGACGCCATGGACCTCTTGAAGAATTTACTTTTCATGAGTGCGGCACCGGAACAGTTCACTGCCCTGAAGGACAAATGGAAGCAAGTAGTGGACGGAATCTACGGCGTCGGGGAGAAACCCCTTCGATTCTTACGGTACTTTATCTTCGCGGAATTTGAGGTCGCCGACCTGAAGCTACAGGAGGACGGTATCTACGACTGGTTCTTGAAGAACGCGTCGCAGACCGGCCACCAGAAGCATCCCTTAGTATTTGTCGAGCGGCTCCTTGAAGCATCCAGGGCCTATGCCGGTTTCACCAAAGGACAAAATCCCGACGGCAGTCCCAGTCGAGGTATTGCAAACACCAGGATCTTCGGTGGCAGCGCGATCCGGCAGCACTACATTCTTCTGCTTTCAGGTCGCAATCTGAACAAACTCAATTTTGAACGCCTCACGGAGGAGGTTGAAAACCTCATGTTTGCGTATCTGATTACGAACACGCCAACGCGAGATTATGAGCGCTCCGTAGTTGAAGGGGCGAGGCAATTGCGCAAGATCACCGATGCTGAATTTGCTGCCTTTTGCAGTGAATACTTCGCTGCTCGCAAGTCTCAACTATCGCGTGAGTTTGGTAACGCCCTGAGCAAAATGTATTCATGGGAGACTCGCGCCTTCCGCCTCCGCTACATGCTTGCGAAGCTCACCCAAGCCGTTGATGTGCGAGCTTACGGGGACGGCGGCAACTACGGGGACCTGATGCACTACTACGCTGCGAATAACGACATCGAGCATATCTATCCAATGAACCCAAGCGATGAAGCTCTGGCGGAGTTTGGCGAGAAAGCAGACGAGCATATCGCAAGCAGAATTGGAAATTTAGTGCTCGTCGAACAGGCAATAAACAGGCTTCTCGGAAACAAGGCATACTCTCAGAAAAAAACAGTCTATCCGCAGTCGCAGTTCCTTCTAGTGCGTTGTCAAGCCGAACATCCCGCTTTTGGAGTCGCAGATAAGATCACCAAGGCAATTGCGGGCTTACCATCGTTTCTCGCGTGGGATGAAGGAGCAGTCTTGAAGCGTCAGGATTTCCTTACATCTTTAGCAAGAGAGGTCTGGAGAGTTCCATCGAACTGAGATCATCTGTCTTCATGCTGCACAGTCGATGCAAGTTCGGTGCGCGCTGGCATACACGGCAGGTACGGTTGCCACCCGACTACAGACAAAGTGGACGCATTCAGAACCGGTCCTCGGCTCTAAGTTCGTAGCGATAAGTCCGCTTGTCGGAAGTTGTTCACAAGGGCAACTGGCCAGATTCTGCGGCGTGTTCAGCTTGACGCATTAGTTCAGCCCCGTTATTTCGAACGTTGTTCACCTTCGGATTCGCCTCATACATCTCCATGGCGTCCGACTCGAAGGGCCGCAGCAGATCGACGGGTAGCTGCTCGGTCTCGTCTCGATCAAGCCAGCGGTCGTAATCCCGTGAGTGGAGAATGACCGGCATTCGCGGATGAATTCGTGACATGAGCTCGTTTGCCTCCGTCGTCACGATGGCATACGACTGGAGCCAGTGGCCCTCCCCGTCCTTCCATGCGTCCCAAATGCCGGCGAAGGCGAACAGATTTCCGCTCGACAACTCAAAGGCATACGGCTGCTTTGGAGGCTTGCCCTCTTGCGGCCATTCATAAAAAGCGTTTACCGGAATCAGGCAGCGTCGCTTCTTCATTGGCTCGCGCCAAGTGCGCGACATGGCAATTGTCTCCGCCCGAGCGTTGATGGTCGATAGCCCCTTGATCTCTTTCAAATCTTTTGTGAAGAACGGCACGAGGCCCCAACGAGCCAAGATAAGCTCGCGCTCTCCGGTTTCTTTGCTCTGCCGAATGATGGGTTGATGAGTAGTAGGCGCGACGTTGTAGTCTGCCGCAGGCATCGGCAAATCCTGCGGGCTAGGGTTTGCATGGAAATGCTCAGCGATCTTTTGTTTGTCACTTCGTCTCACGTATCGTCCACACATAGCTAAACCTCACCACAACGCGTGCAGCCGAGGGCGTGTTCCGCAAAACTATTCCACTCGGCGATACGGCGATACCGCGATACCGCCAAACGCTGAACTGCGGAGATCGCTGAAGTCCTTCGGTTCGAGAAAAGTGTAGTCCGCAGGACGTGCCCGAGCGAATTCTTCAAGGAGACGCGTCCCAACATCGCAGGGAGAAAACCTGAATGAGTGGGTCTTCCCGCGATATCGCTTTGTGGGCCAACACGCCTCTATGCCCGCCTCGCGGCGGATTACTCATTGTGGCATATTCGCCGATTCTTCGCCTATACTCGACCAATGAAAGTTGTCGGAAATGAGCGCCGCCCAGATTGGCCGAAACTCGGTCCGTCCATCATCATCGCCACCGCGTTGATCGTCGCAATCCGTACTGCGAAATGGGTAGCGAAATCGTCCACCGACGCCCAATTTTCAGACGTAGACGTGGAACTGGATAAGGAAGTCAGCTTCGCGGCACGCATCAGCATCCGGGTCATGCACGAACTGCTGCGGAGACATGAAAACCTCTTCCCACATCGAGACGTGCCGATTTATGAGGGCGGGTCGGAGCAAGACAGCCCACCATAAGGGAAACCGGGGATGGTTTGCTTTCCTGCAGAACTGCCATAGCCGGTCCATGTAGATGCCCGAGTCTTCGGGTTGTACCGCCGGTGGTTGTATCCTTCTCCTATTGTGATTCCCGCATTTTCGATCCAGAATCCGGTACTCCCGGAGGCGGGGGCAATTGTGCATGTTCGCCAACGTCTTTATCTCGTCGAACAGGTCGTCCCCCCACCGAGACAAGGCGAGGCAACTCTCGTCCGATTGTCGTGCGTTGATGACGATGCCCAAGGGCAGTCTCTGGACGTGCTCTGGGAAAACGAACTGGATGCCGAGGTTCGAAACGCTGAGAACTGGTCGCGAATAGCTGATCGGGGCTTCGATCCGGCTCCGCGCTTCGCCGCCTACCTCAACACATTACGTTGGAACTGCGTCACTTCGACCGATCCACGGCTCCTCCAGGCACCCTTCAGAGCCGGGATCACGCTCGACCCGTACCAGTTAGAACCGCTCCGCAAAGCTCTCCGATTGCCGAGAGTAAATCTCTTCATAGCTGACGACGTGGGCCTCGGCAAGACGATCGAGGCTGGGCTGATTGCGCGTGAACTGCTCCTCAGAAAGAAAATAAAGGAGATAGTGGTCAGTTGTCCGCCGTCGATGCTCCTGCAATGGCAGGAAGAATTGGCTTCCCGGTTCGGACTTCAATTCGAGATTCTCGACAAGGAATACGTTCAGCGAGTCAGACGGGAGCGCGGCTTCAGTGTCAATCCTTGGTCTACGCATTCCCGGTTTCTCATCTCCCACCGTTTACTGATTGACGAAGCATATACCGCAAGCCTTCGCGACTGGCTTGGGACGTTTCGGCCGGGGACACTGCTCATACTTGATGAGGCTCACCATGCCGCCCCTGCTGGCGGTCAGAAATATGCCATCGATTCGCAGACTACGCACGCGGTTCGCGCTTTGGCACCGTGCTTCGAACACCGGCTATTCCTTTCGGCCACGCCGCACAACGGGCATTCAAACAGTTTCTCGGCGCTACTAGAGATTCTCGATCCTCAACGTTTCTGCCGGGGAGTGAAGGTCACAAAGCAGAATCGCGAAGACGTCATGGTGAGGAGAATCAAAGAGGATCTTCGAGAGATTCAGGGAGGCTTTCCAAAGCGGATCGTCGATCAAATCACCCTTCGTGACCTGCCCCTCGATACGCCAGAACTCCGACTCGCATCCCTCCTTTCAAAGTACCAAGAGGCCCGAGAGGCACGCCTTGAGAATCAAACCAAGAAGGCGCAAGCAGCGTCCGGACTTCTCATTTGCGGGTTGCAGCAAAGACTTTTCTCCTCTATCGAAGCATTCGCGCGGACACTTAAGGTCCATCAGCGGACCGTGGAGAAGCAGCGGAAGAACCTGATGCCGAGCTCAATCCCTGGGCGGAGCGATCTTGACCTGCTGAAAGGCGGACTCAGTAGCGACGACGAAAGGGCGCTCGTCAGCGGACCCGATCTCGCGGCGGAAGAGGATTTGCAGTTTGAGAAGGCGACCGCCGCCGTTCTCCCTGCCCACGAGGACTCACTTGAACAAGATCTACTCAGGCAGATGTCGGAGCTCGCCGAGGCGCACAGGTTCGTCCCAGACGCGCGAGTCAGGAACCTGATCGAATGGATAAGGTCGAAGATGTGTTCAGGGGGAATTTGGAACCGAACAAGAATCATCATCTTCACCGAGTATGAAGACACACTTCGTTACCTAGAGCAATCGCTCCGTGCAGCAATCGCGGATACCGACGATCCACTTCCACGTATCAGAACCTTTCGAGGCTCCACGGCAAGCGATGAGCGCGATCAAATCAAAAAGGCGTTCAATGCCGATCCAGACACCCACCCGGTCCGGATTCTGATTGCGACTGACGCCGCGCGTGAGGGGTTGAACCTCCAGGCGCACTGCAATCATCTCTTTCACTTCGATGTCCCGTGGAATCCGAGCAGAATGGAGCAACGGAATGGCCGCATTGACCGCAAGTTGCAGCCGGCATCGGAGGTCTATTGTTACTACTTTGTATACGAGCAGCGTCCCGAAGACCGCATCCTCGAAACGGTCGTCCGAAAGACGAAGACGATCCGAGAGGAACTCGGCAGTCTCTCGCAAGTCATCGATGACGAGTTGGACGAACTCCTGAAGCATGGCATAAGGCGCAGGGAGATCGATCAACTCGAACGCGAGATCGAATCAGCCCAACTTGACGATGAGAAGTCGGGAAACATCAAAGAAGAGCTTGAATCAACCAGGGAACGCCAAAACGAGCTGCGGGTATCAATCGACCAACTCCGGTCAATGATGGAGCGTTCGCAAAGAGAAGTGGGTCTCGATGAAGACCATTTCCGAGCGGCCATATCCTGCGCCTTGGAATTGTTGAACGCACCGCCGCTGATTGCGACCGGGAATGGTCAATTCATCTTGCCGAAATTGGACGACACCCAATCGTCCTGGGCTGAGACGATGGATAGTCTCCGCACACCCAAACCTCGCGATCAACGGCTCTTTGAATGGCGCCGAACCTCTCCGATTCGCCCTATCGTCTTTGAAGACCCAGGCATTGTGACCGACGAAGTCGTTCAACTCCACCTTGAACAGAGGGTGGTTCAGCGTCTTCTCGGTCGTTTCCTTTCACAGGGCTTTGTCCACCATGACCTCTCACGAGCATGTCTAGCGCAAACGCGCGATGCGATCCCTCGTGTGTTGCTCCTTGGTCGTTTGGCACTTTACGGACCAGGCGCGGCACGCCTTCACGAAGAGATCATTGTCGTCACCGCGCGGTGGACCGACCCCGCCATTCGGAAATCGCCACTCTTGCCTTACGCAAGGGAGGCGGAATTAAAGACGTTGGATCTTCTGGAGAAGGCTCTTCTCTCAGGCGGAACGCCCAACGAAACTATCGAAGCAACTCTGAGGCACTCTGTCAGCCGCGACATCGAAGAATTGCTCCCGCATCTTCAGGAGCGCGGATTGGAGTATGCCAAGGAAGCTACCGAGAAGTTGTCCAAGCGTGGCGAAGATGAGTCCCGCCAAATGCGGACTCTCTTGGAGTCGCAGAGGAAGCACATCTTGGAGAAGAAGCTGGAAGATAGCCAGCGCGTACCCGAGTTGTTGTGACCGATCTCTTCAAGCGGGCAGAACTAAGCGTGACGGTCGCCGGTTATGCGGTCCATCAGGGAAAAAGAATTTTTCAAGAGCTTGCAATGCGCATGGAGCAAAAACCGTCGCTACAGGTCCGTCTCTTCCTGAATCTCGCTGTGCGACTAGAAGACGCATCCTCTGTTGCCTCGGTCAAACGTTTCGCTCAGGAATTCACGACACGCCACTGGCCCGAGAATCATCGCCTACCCGAGGTCTATTATGACCGACGGCCATTGGATGCCCCCATGGGGCCGTCAGTGGCATTTCACGCCAAGTGTGTAATTCTCGACCAAGCGGAACTATTCGTGTCGTCTGCAAATTTTACTGAGGCGGCTCAGAATCGCAACGTGGAATTAGGAGTTTTGATCAGGTCCTCGATGTTGGCGAGGCAGGCCACGTCCTTCTTGGCTGATTTAGTCAGCGATGGCATATGCGAACGCGCCATATGATCTGCAACGTAACGCGTCGAAACAAACGAGGCGTCCCCGATTTTTGCTTTTATCTCCGTCCCGTTCACGCTGAATCGTAACGCACGCTATACCCCGCTCGCACCACGATTCAGTCTCCTTCGTCCACAACGTCGCGTCCCTTGACGTGGGCACGAATCAGGGTGAGGCCCTTAGTCCCGACGTTCGACTCTACAGTCTTTTTCGAACCACGCTCATTCGGATGAGGCAAGAACACCAGCATTCGAGGTCTATCTCCGATCAATATAAGACTGAGACCGTGCCCGAGAGCCGTCATCGCAGGACCAAAATGACGACGAACCACACCCTCTGCTTGTTTGCCGTACACAATCAGGAGTTTCGCAGCCGACACAGAGATTACCCTCTGAAGATAGCGGTTGGCGCATTCGTCCCGCGCCTCACTGACCCCATATTCTCTGCGCGATTTGCAATGGACGACTTCCGTCAGCGCAAAATCTATTCCCGGCTCGATTTTCCTCTGCAAGATCTCGCGCGACCGCCCCCTAGCGGACGCCCAGAAACGTACCCAATCTTTGCTCCAGGAGCCATCAATCTGGCGGGGGTAAAGCCCATCTTTCACCCATCCAGAAGCCAGCGCAAACCGGTTGCTAAAGAAGTCCGCCGTTTTGGAGAATTCCCAAGATGCGTATGGGTAATCCTCGTGTTCATCAATCGATGGATTCGAGCTAATGAAGAGCAGAGGCGCGATGTCGATCTGTCCAGACCACGGCTCAGGCACCTGGAAATCCGCTCCGGTCTGAACGCTGACAATTTGGCGACAGGCGCAAGAGGAAGTCGAGTTTCCGAGGCGGATTTCACGCACGACGGGGCAGTGGGAAATTTCACCCAGAAGTTGCTGGAGTTCACTCATAGGCCGCGTATCCTTCTCTTGCAGGGTGATTTCCAAGAGTCAATGGTAAACACCCACTCGGAGCAACGCTGCCGGGATGCCGCTTTGCCCAGACAACAAAACGTGGTGAGAGTCCTAAATCTGCTCAGAGTGATTGCCGGTGAGAAATAGGAAGGTCTGGCATCTCTTCGTTGCAGTACCTCGCGTCGATTACCTGACGAACGCCGACGGCGATTGAAAGCTGGGTGCCATCCGCGAATCGAACCAGAACTTCTTTCCCGAACTCGGGGTCCTCAATGACGGACAGTTCGGCGACCATCTTGCCAACGACTTCGGGGAATTCCAGCTTCGATTCTGACATCAGCTCGCCTCGTTTCGATCGATCCATAATGTCCCTTATTAGGGGATCGGGTCAACCGTTCACCACACTTCCTATGTGGCAGAAAAAGCGAAACCGGAGGCTCGGAAATCTCGGAAGGGGCGCAGTCCCGCGATGAGAGATTACTACGCCGGAGTCTTGTCTAAACTAATTTCTGCGCGGCTAGAGGCCGGCCTGACGCAACGGGAAGTTTCCCTCAAGTTAGGGATGGCACATTCCTACCTGAACAAGTGCGAGTCCGGGGAACGAGCGATTGACGTGGCCGAACTCTGGGCCATCTGCAAGGTCTATAAAAAGCCAATGAGCTTCTTCGCACCCGACGAGCTTTGAACAAGCTACGACGATGAGCACGTTGCGGACGGCGAGCCGTTCTTCTCGATCGGCAGGATCATTTGCGATGGCTGCAGGACGATTGTCGAACGGGTGACGAATGCGCGAACGAACTCGCTGACAAGCCGTGAATTATCGTCCCCGCGCGCAGCGATCCACTCGTCCAGGCACAGCGCATCCTCCTCCAGAGGTTTGGCGACAAGCCGCTTTCCATCGAGTTTCAGGGCACTCGCCTTGGTCAGTAGCGCAACTCCACGGCTAGCCATCAGCAAGTGCTCCGCCTCGTCCGCGTAAAGTATCCGGTCAATATGCTTCGGATGGATATGCTCATCCCGCATCAGTTTCATAATCCTCTCGTAAAGCAACGGATGTGTCCGCTGCTGGTAGATGATCCAGCGCTCATCACGAAGGTCTGCCAGTTTGATTGCGCTCTTCGATGCGAGGCTGTGCTCGCGTGGTACGACGATGTGAAGCGGCGTCTCCGCCAGCTTGGTCATCGTCAGTTTTGCGTTTCGCTCAGGCTGCGTGATGAGCGCTACATCAAGGTCAGCGCTCATCAGCCCGTGTGCCAGATCGGAAGAAGGCTCACTGTGAATGCTGATTTGCAGATCAGAGTAAAGGGGCAATCTGATGGAGTAGAGAACCTCTACCAGGACGGGGTCCACATCCGGTGACTTTCCGATCTCCAGAAAATGCCCGGCCCTGTCCTTCGTCTCTCTAGCCGACCGAATTGCTCTCTCCCCATGGGCGAGAGAGATACGTGCGTGTTCCACGTAGGATCGGCCAGCATCTGTGATTTCGATTGAACGCCGATCGCGCTCGAATAGCTTGGCATTTGCCTCGTGTTCTGCGCTCTGAATGCACCGGGAAAGGCCCGATTGGGACAACCCGACCCGCTCCGCCGCGCGGCCGAAGTGCATCTCCTCGGCCAAAGTGATAACCGCTTCCAAATGCCTTGTTTTGAACCTCTGCTGCATGGCCCGTCCCCAATCTCTTTGAAATAGGGATCAACATTCCAGCAGCAGTAATGGCGACGTTCTCCACCGCCGGAACACCATTTTCCACAGGCGGCGAGGCTGTTGTCAACTTTGATTCCCCCCGCGCCATTGACATTGCGGACGCCGCCCGACCTTAACTTTCTGCCTGTCAAAGTCTGCACTTATGCGTCCGGTGCATAAGCGAGGTCTTGGAAACTCATTGGACTTCGATCTCGAAAACCTTCACCTTCAACTCACGTACTAGGAGGTCTGGATGTTCGACGAGAAAAAACCACCCGCATCTGAGCGTCTGCTCCCCATCGTTGGCCGGGCCGGCGTGGAAGCCCTACTGGATAGTCATGCCGCAGCAGCCCTGCTCGGAGTTCATCCCCGCACCCTTCAGCGCATGGTGCTTCGGGGCCAAATCACAGGCGTCCAGGTGGGCAAGCTCTGGCGCTTCCGGGCCTCCGCAATCGACCATTGGATCGACCAGAAGCAAGCTGGCTAACCCCCCGAAAAACCATGTTTTCCGCAGATAAAGCGGCCCGCTCTCGGCTACCCTTAGAACAGCCATTCGTGCCGTGAGTCGAGGAGGAATCTTGATATCACGAGCGCGTTACCAGTTCGGAAGTCTTACACGCAAGAAGCGGGCGAAGGGATCAGACGCCTGGGAGTTTCGGTACTACGAAACGATCGAGAACGGCACACGACAGCGGAGGACTGCTACCGTGGGCTCGGTCGAGAAGTACGGTACCAAGGCTCTCGCACAAAGGGCGGTTGAAGCTCTTCTCCTAAAACTCAACTCTGAAACTCCACAGCAGTCCATGGCCGTGGTCACGTTCGGCGCGATATGCGACCGCTACCTTGAGGAAGAACTGCCAGAACGGTATTCGACGGCGAAGTCTTACCGCTCGAATATCAAGAACTACCTCAGGCCTAGATGGGGCGACTATCTGCTCGAAAAGATCCGGCCTATGGCGGTCGAGGATTGGTTGAAGAACCTTTCTATGGCTCCGAAGTCGAAGGCCCACATCCGTAGCGTGATGCACTTGATGTTCGAGTGCGCCACGCGGTGGGAACTCTTCAACGAGCGCCGAAACCCGATTGCGTTGGTTCGCGTGAAAGGTGGCAGCAAGCGCCGGCAACGCCCAACTTCGCTCACTGTGGAGGAGTTCAAACTCATCGTCGCGACACTGCAAGAACCGTGGCGCACGATGGTACAGATTGCCCAATGTCTCGGTCTTCGCGTGAGCGAGATCGCGGCGCTTCAATGGGACGATTTCGATTTCGACAAAAACCAGCTTCTCGTTCAGCGCAGCTTTGTGAACGGCAGGGTGGATGACGTCAAGACCGAATACTCCCAGGACTATGTTCCTCTGCATCCGTCCTTGACCGAGATCGTTCTGAAGTGGAGCACGCACGCTGTGGCCACGGAAGAAGGCTGGGTCTTTGCTAACCCGAGAACGAACCGGCCCTACTATCCCACAGAGATCCAGAAGCGGCATCTTCGCCCCTCGGGTTGCTGTGTGGTGGAATGTCCGACCTGCGGGGCAGCACCTGGTGTCTGGTGTAACCAGGATCAGAAAACCGGAAACGGCGTTCGTATGCTTTTGCACGAGACGCGCGTGAAGAACTCCGGCAAGTACGGGACCATCGGCTGGCACACGTTCCGCCACACGTATCGTTCGTGGCTGGACGAGACCGGAGCTCCGATGAAGGTGCAGCAGGAGCTGATGCGACACGCTTCCATCCAGACGACGATGAACGTCTATGGACAGGCCATGTCGTCATCGAAGCGGGAAGCGAATGGGAAGGTGGTAGAGATGGTGCTCAAGCCGTTGAAAGCGAGCGCCTAAACTCCACTTTTTGCTATTGGGAGTTTATGGGAGTCTGTCAGCATTTCCAGACTTTCGTAACTTGTTGATTTGGTTGGTTGCGGGGGTAGGATTTGAACCTACGACCTTTGGGTTATGAGCCCAACGAGCTACCGGGCTGCTCCACCCCGCATTCCGAGTATAGCGCTGTCAGGGACCGGGGTCAATCCGACATAGGTGGTTGGACTTATCCACTCTCGGCAGATGGGTTCCCGGCGAGGGATGGTCTGCAGCGTGGATCTGCATAGAATTCGTCTATAGCCGCCTAAACCCCGAGCGACGCCGTGCGTACCTGCGACTGCTGCTCAATTCGGTCGGCAGGGTGCCTTCGATCGCGGTATTCTTCTGCCTGGACCGTAACTATTCGTCAGATTTTGCGTCTGCATAAGTGATAGCGCTGAGGTGCCAGTGCGAGACTTGGCTTCAGCACTTTGTGGAGGAAGTATGAAAAGCACGATCTTCTCGATCGCAGGTGCCGGAGCGATCGCTATTGCCGGTGCCGTTTTCACTGGAACGACGGCCGTTGCCCAGGCGAATACAGTGTCAGACGCTCAAGTCGAAGCGAATGTACTTCGAGCCCTCGCCGGATCGCCCCAACTTGCCACCCAGCAGATTAAGACGACTACCGTTTACGGCACCGTCACCCTGAGCGGAAGCGTCAGCGACGAGTCCACACGCGTCCTGGCCGAAGACCTTGCTTCAAGAGCGCAAGGGGTGCAAAAAGTCGTCGATGAGCTCACGCTGACGTCGGATCGCAACGTCGGCTCACCATCCGGGCAGCCGCAACCCTATCCTCAGCCGGCAAGTGGTCAGCAGGATCAAGGGTCCAACCCCACCCTTCAATCGGACGGAACCGTAGCTCCTCCTCCGGACGCCGCACAGAATAGCCAGCAGCCCCAGGGCGCTCCTGAACCGGGCTACCAGTCGCCGCCCGCGCCTCCGGATAACGGGCAGTA
Source organism: Granulicella aggregans (assembly GCF_025685565.1). Taxonomy (NCBI): domain Bacteria; kingdom Pseudomonadati; phylum Acidobacteriota; class Terriglobia; order Terriglobales; family Acidobacteriaceae; genus Granulicella; species Granulicella aggregans. Next base: position 1,394,370 of record NZ_JAGSYE010000002.1, on the reverse strand, counting down.
CGGCAACAATGCGCCTCAACCCCAGGGCCAGGGCGCGCCTCCGGCGTACCGCCAGCCGTATCGCGGAGGTCAACCGTCCGCTTATTCTCAGCAGCAACCGCCGCAGTATGGAGCCCAGGAAGGCGGCCGTGAGGTCACCATACCCAGCGGAGCCCTCGTCCGTATGCGTCTCAGCGAAGGTCTCATCGCCAAGTTGATCAAGCCCGGCACCGCCTTCGACGGCACTGTCCTCAACGACGTCATCGCCGATGGCGAGGTCGCCATTCCCCGCGGTGCAACCGTCCAGGGAACCATCGTTCAGGCAAACGCCTCAGGAGCAGTCGGCGGCAAGGGTCAGCTCGCTCTCCAGCTCAACTCCGTCTCGCTCAGCGGGCGCAACTATCCCATCGTCTCTGATACCTGGACCCACTATGGTCGCGACAAGACCGGCCAGACCGTCGGCAGCGCCGTCGGCCTTGGTGGTTTCGGAGCTCTGATCGGCGCTCTCGCTGGCGGTGGTGCCGGCGCGGCCATCGGCGCGGCGGCAGGCGTAGGAGCCGGAATCGGCGCCTCGGCGGCCTCTGGCCGGAACGATGTCGTCGTCCCTGCGGAGGCGATCATCAGCTTCCACCTCGTGCAGCCCGCCCACGTCGTAACCGTCTCGCAGCAGGAGATGGATCGCCTTGGCTACGGCGTACAGCAGGCGAATCTGCAGCGCCGCCCGGTCCCCCCTCCCGCGTACGGACGTCCCGGCTACTATCCCGCTCCTTACTAACGCTTGGTAAAAATCGCATGGCCGCACCGGTTCCTTCCGGTGCGGCCATTTCCTTTACCCGTTGCTGATTTATACTTTAGGCTTGCCCTGCAGTCGGCAGGATGAGTGCTTCCAGAGCACCACCCGCCGCGCAAAATCCCAGGTACGCGCTCACTCCCGCTAGATATTTTCGGGAGTCCGCCGCGCGAAGTGAAGGTCGTCAGTCAAGCATGATTCGCATTCTGCAACAGGACAATAAAGCAACCAAGATCATCTTTGCCGTCATTATCGGTGCCGCGTGCCTCTCCATGGTGGCCTACCTCATCCCCGGCATCGGCGACAACTCGGCCTCCGCCGGCAACGCAGGCGTCTTCGCCACTGTTCGCGACCCCGGCTTCTTCGGCAAGTTCAGCGGCGACTCCACCGACATCAAGACCTCCGAAGTGAACCAGATCGCGCAGCAGCAGCTCCAGCAGCAGCGTCTGCCGGAGGGCTTCCTGCAGTTCCTGCTTCCCCGCGCGGGCCAGATGCTCGTCCAGCGCGCCATCCTGCAGCACGAAGCCGACCGCATGCACCTCCAGGTCAGCGATGCCGACCTCGCCCGCGAGCTCCAGACCGGCTCCTTCGCCCGCTATATCTTCCCCAACGGCCAGTACATCGGCGACGATAAGTACATCAACTTCGTCCAGACCTACTTCCAGCTCAGCCGCGCCGAGTTCGAAAGCCAGGTCAAGGGTGACATGGAGCTCAACCGCCTCCAGGCGCTCGTTACCGGTGGGGTTTCAGTCTCGGATAACGCCGTCCGCGAGGCCTACAAGACTCAGGGCACCAAGGTGAAGTTCGACTACGCCGTCGTCTCCGCCGATGACATTCGCAAAACCATCAACCCCAGCGACGCCGAGCTGCAGGACTTCTTCAAGAAGAGCGCCTCGCGTTACGCGACCGCGGTTCCCGAGCAGCGCAAGATCGAGTACTTCAGCTTCGACGCCTCCAACCTCCCTGGCGGCAAGCCGCAGGTCACCGACGCCGAAATCGCCTCCTACTATAACCAGCATCAGGACCAGTACCAGGTCAAGGAGCAGGTCAAGACCCGCCACATCCTCATCCAGGTTCCTTCGGGTGCTGACGCTAAGACCGATGCCGCCGCGAAAGCTAAGGCCGCTGACATTCTGAAGCAGATCAAGGCTGGTGGAAACTTCGCCGACCTCGCCAGCAAGAACTCCGACGATCCCGGCAGCAAGACCCAAGGCGGCGAGCTTCCCATGATCCCCACCGCTGGTCTCGACCCCGCGTACGCCAAGGCTGCCATGGCCCTCAAGCCCGGCGAGACCTCTGACCTCGTTCGCTCGCAGTTTGGTTACCACATCATCCAGACCGAAGCGAAGGACTCCGCCCACGCGAAGCCCCTTGCCGAAGTGAAGGAACAGATCGTCCCGCTTCTTGAGCAGCAGAAGGCTGGCGCCGCCGAGCAGAGCTACGCAGCCCAACTCGCCGCAGAGGCCAAGAGCAAGGGTCTCGAAAAGACCGCCGCGGCTCACAACCTCAAGACCACCACCACCGACTTCATCGGCAAGGATGGCGTCATCGGCGGAGTCGCCGACCCAGCCCAGCTTCTTACCCAGTCCTTCTCCGCAGCCAAGGGCGCAGCTCCGGCTAGTGTCTCCACCGGCGATGGCTTCGCCATCTTCCAGGTGGTCGACGTCAAGCCCGCGCATGCTCCTGACTTCGCCGAGTACAAGTCGCACATCCTCGATGACTACCGCGAGCAGCAGGTCCCGCAGCTTCTGAACGCGAAGCTGACCAAGCTCGCCGATCGCGCCAAGGTCCTCAACGATCTCAAGAAGGCCGCAGCGGAGATGAACGTCCCCGTCAAGACCAGCGAACTCGTCGGCAAGGACGGCCAGGTTCCCGATGTCGGCTCCATGAGCGGACAGGCCTCGGTCGCCTTCACCCTTGCCAAGGGAGCGATCTCGGCACCGATCAACAACGGCACCACCGGAATCGTCCTCTCCGTCACCGACAAGCAGGAGCCCACAGCCGAAGACATCGCCAAGAACTTCGACGCAACGCGTGAGCAGCTTTTGAGCACGCAGCGCGAAGAGATCTTCCGCGTCTACATCGGCACCTTGACCGACACTTATACCAAGAAGGGCGCAATCAAGTACTCCCAGAAGCAGCCCGCTCCTGGCTCTTCGCCCTTCGGAGGCTAGTCTCTCGTAAGTCAACCATCGGGCCTGTTGCTCGCCAGTTCCATCGGCGGCCAGCAGGCCCTTTCTCATTTACAGCAGCCACACGACAAACTGCATCACAGAGTAGAAGATAGTTGCAGGATTTAGAGTGAGTGGCTCGGTTTGTTGCATCGCTTCTGCTGAGGGAGAAAAAGAGAATGGCGCAGTCGGATCGTCTGTCAGGTGTCTTGCTTCACGTAACCTCGCTCCCTTCCTACGGTGGTGTAGGCGATTTCGGTCCCGCTGCTTACGCCTTCGTCGACTTCCTCGAAGCAGGGAAGCAGCGCCTCTGGCAGGTCCTGCCGCTCAGCCCCACCGGCTACGGCAGCTCGCCCTACTCCGCGCTCTCCGCCTTTGCGGGCAACCCGATCCTCGTCAGCCTCGAAAAGCTGGCCGAAGCCGGATGGATCTCCTGGGACCGCATCCAAGGTCTTCCCGGCCACGAGGGCCCCGCCGACTTCGGAGCGGCCATGGACATCAAGCTCCCTCTCATCGAGGAGGCCGCAGGGAACTTCCTCGACCGCGCCACCGATGACGAGAAGGCGAAGTTTCATAAGTTCTGCCAGGACAACAGCTACTGGCTCACCGACTGGGCCCAGTTTGCAGTCCTCCGTCGCCGCTTCGGCTACGCAAGCTGGCACGAGTGGCCCAAGGAGTTCGCCCTCCGCGAGCACGACACCATGACCTCCGTCCTCACCGACCACGGCCGCGAACTCGCCGTCGAGCAGGTCGTCCAGTTCTTCTTCGCCGAGCAATGGAAGGCCCTCCGCGACTACTGCTGCGACCGCGACATACGCATCATGGGCGACGTCGCCATCTTCGTCAGCTACGATAGCGCCGATGTCTGGACCCACCCCGAGATCTTCGAGCTCGACGAGAACGGCGCTCCCATCCGCGTCTCCGGCGTGCCTCCGGACTACTTCTCCGCCAACGGCCAGCGCTGGGGCAACCCCCTCTACAAATGGGGCGAGCTCAAACAGCGTGGCTTCGACTGGTGGGTCTCCCGCATCCGCCGCTCGCTCGCCCTCTACGACACCATCCGCCTCGACCACTTCCGCGGCTTCGAGGCCTACTGGTCCATCGCCGCCGACGAAGAGACCGCCATCAACGGCCAGTGGGTCAAGGCCCCCGGCCACGAGCTCTTCCAGCGCCTCAAGGAGGTCTTCGGCGACCTCCCGTTCGTAGCCGAAGATCTAGGCGTTATCACCCCCGAGGTCGACGAGCTCCGCGAGCACTTCGGCATGCCGGGCATGCGCATCCTCCAGTTTGGCTTCGGCGACCGCGGCGGCCATCTCTACCTGCCCCACCGCTACGTTCCCAACACCGTTGCCTACACCGGAACCCACGACAATAACACCACCCAGGGCTGGTGGCGCGACGACCTCAACGACACCGACAAGCAGAAGGTCCAGACCTACCTACAGACCATCCATCACGACGGCGAGATCAACTGGGCGATGATCAAAGCCGCCGCCCGTTCGGTCGCGAACCTGTGCATCTTCCCACTCCAGGACATCCTCCACATTGGCAGCGAGGGCCGCATGAACACGCCCTCCGCGCCAGCAGGGAACTGGACCTGGCGCTACCACCCCAACGCCCTGCATCCTGACTTCTCAACTCAGCTAGCCGCTCTGATGGAGATGACCGACCGCGACAACTACCAGGAGCCCATTGAGGGCGACGAAGCCGGCAAGCCCACCGAAGAGGCTTCAAGACGCGCCGAACTAGGCTCCGTCGCTTAGGTCGTGATCGCTCAATCCTTGTCATCCTTCGACGAAGTCGGAGGATCTGCTCTTGCCGTTGTTTGTCCTTGCCGTCATTCTGAGCGCAGCGAAGATCCCCGCATTTCGCCTCTGCTGCCATCCTCCATTTAGACTAATCACAGAGTAGTTCCACACAATCAGGCGTTGCACAAAAAGAAGGAGTACGAAGATGCCGCTTTCCGGCGAAGCAATCCGCACCATGAACTACGTTGACGATATCTCGGTCACCCTGCGCCGCATCCTTACCGTGCTCCCCTCGCTCACCGACGAAGAGCGCCAGCGCGTCTCCGACCACATCAAGACCGCCGAGCCCAGCTACGAGTCCGTCGTTACGGCAGTCGCAGCCAAGAAGTAGCCACCAACGTGACAGAAGAGATTCGCAAGGTAGCGGTGATCGGTGCAGGACAGGCCGGTCGCCGTTTTGCCTTAAGGTGCGCCCAGGCCGGATTCGACGTGATCCTCGAAGACGTCATGCCCGCCAACCTCCGCCATGCCGAAGCCGAATTCTCCGACCTCTCCGGCAACCTCGCGACAGGCTCCATGACCTTCGCCCTTACCGTCGAAGACGCCGTTCGCGACGCCGACATCGCCATCGACTTTGTCCCGGACGAACTCGAATCCAAGCTAGAGATCTTCAGTCTCATCGATCGCATGGCTCCGCCCAAAACGATCCTCTGCACCCCGAGCGAAGCCCTCAGCATCACCGACCTCGCGTCCTGCACCTACCGCCCCGACGGCTGCCTCGCTCTCCGCGGTGACCTCGCTGCCGGTGACCGCATCCGCCTCCTCCATCCCGAATCCACCTCCGCCAAAGTCCTCTCAGCTGCGAGCGTCTTCTTCGCCACCCTAAATCTCCCCGCCACGCTCGTCCCCGACCCCGACGCCCCCATGCTGATGAAGAACATCAAGCCCGCCTGAAACCCTGGTGTTTTGAGACCAGCCCTCCACAAATCCGTCATCCTGAGCGGAGTCCGGCGCGCTCTTGCGTCGGACGCAGTCGAAGGACCCCCAAACTGCCAACGTCACCCATACCGCTCGAACCTTTCTGCCGATTGAGCACACCAGCGGTATCGGCCAAAAGGTTCCCGCGGCTTTGGCAGGATGAGCGATATCGGGGTCCTTCGACTCCGCAGTTCGCGATAAAACCGCGAACCGCTCCGCTCAGGATGACGGATTGAGTGGAGCTATGGCCTCATCCGCTCATAAGGCCCAATCATCTTCCATCCCCAATCCGCCGCAAGATCCTTGAACTCAGGATTAGCCGTGCGGATCAGAGCGAGTTTCTTCTCCCGCCGCCACCCTTTTAGTTGCTTCTCACGAGCAATCGCCGCCAGCATCAATTCGAACGGTTCCACATACAACAGTCGGTTGCAGCCATAGGTCTTGGAAAAACCTTCGAACGTTCCGTTCTTGTGTTGCAAAATGCGCACATAAAGATCGCTCGTGACCCCAACGTAAAGCGTTCCCGTCGAACTGCCGAGGATATAGACATACCCGCCATTCATGCGGCGAATCCTACCAGCTTTTCTCCACCCACCCACAAATCCGTCATCCTGAGCGGAGTCCGGCGCGCTCTTGCGCTGGACGCAGTCGAAGGACCCCGATACCGCCCACATCACCCATACCTCCCGAACCTTTCCGCCCCGAATCCGTCTCACAAACACCACGGAACTCCCGACCTACGCCCTGCGTACTACTCTCTGTAACCCAGCCCCAGAAGGAAGCCGCACACATGCAGGGACTACTCGAGATCTTCGTCCAGGTATTCCAGGCCATCTGGGCCAACAAGCTACGCTCCTTCCTCACCATGTTCGGCATCGCCTGGGGAGTCGCCTCTCTGCTCCTCCTCGTCGGACTCGGCGAAGGCTTCCGGTCCGGCCAGAAGCGCGGTCTCTCTGAGCTCGGCACCGACGTCATCATGATGTGGGGCGGCACCATCCCCGCCCTTCCCGAGCAGCACCAGGGCATGATCCCCTACAAGCTCACCCTCGCCGACGCCGATGCCATCCGCGCCGGCGCCCCCCACGTCCGCAACGCCACCGCCCTCATCAACCGCGGCGACCTCAAGGAAGTCTCCGAGTTCTCGAGCGCCGGCGGCCCCGTCATGGGCGTCGAACTGAACTTTCCCGAGATCCGCAACCTTCCTATCGCACAGGGCCGTTATCTCGACGCCGACGACATCGCCCAGAAGCGCCAGGTCGTCGTCCTTGGCCAGAAAAACAATCTCCTCCTCTTTCCCGGCCGCCCCTCCGTCGGCGCGTACATCACCATCAACGGCTACCGCTTCCTGGTCATTGGCGTTGCCAAAAAGATTGGCCGTGGCAACGACGACGGCGACAACCAGAAGATCTACATCCCGCTCTCCACCATGATGGATCTCTTTCCCATCACCGGCGAGAACGTCCCCAAGGACGCCGTCTCTTCCATCCAATACCAGCCCATCACGCCTGAGCTCAACGAGACCGGCAAGGCCGAAGCCCATCGCATCATCGGCGACCGCCACGGCTTCAACCCCAACCTCCCCGACGCCTTCGAAGAGTGGGACTCCATCAAGTCCAGCCGCATGGTCGGAATCATCTTCACCTCCATGGACATCTTCCTTGGCGGCGTAGGTGTCGTCACCCTCATGCTAGGGGCCGTCGGCATCGTCAACATCATGCTCGTCACCGTCAGCGAACGCACCAAGGAGATCGGCCTGCGCAAGGCCCTCGGCGCGACCCAGCGCAGCATCATGCTCCAGTTCTTCTTCGAAGGCCTAGCCCTCACCGGCGTCAGCGGCCTCATCGGCATCGGGGCCGCCGCCACGCTCATGATCCTGCTCGGCAGCGCCATCGGCAACAACGATACCGGCTTCGACCCGCCACGGCTCGTCCCGTGGTCCGCCGCCGTCGCCTTTGGCAGCCTCACCCTCTGCGGCGTTGTCGCCGGCATCTATCCCGCCCGCCGCGCCGCCATGCTCGAACCCGTCGAAGCCTTAAGAAAGGAATAGGCGACAACATGATCAAAGACATCTTCGGCCAGGCCATGGAGGCCATGCGCTTCAACATGCGCCGCACCACCATCACCATCGTCGGCATGGCCTGGGGCATCGCGACCGTCATCCTTCTGCTCGCCTTCGGCTCCGGCTTCGGTCGCGCCATCGAGGCCATCTTCGCCCAGTGGGGCACCAACATGATGGGCGTCTTCCCCGGCACCACCAGCGAGCAGGCAGGTGGCTCTCGCGCCGGCGTCAAGGTTCGCCTCACGCGTGACGACGTCGAGCGTATCGCGCAGACGGTCCCCGGCATTATCCACACCTCCGCCGTCGTATCGAAGACCGTCCCCGTAGCCAACGATCTCCACACCTACTCCTGGGAGGTCGAAGGCATCGAGCCCGAGCTGCAGTCCATCCAGAAAATGGACATCGCCCAGGGCCGGGGCATCACCGCTGCCGACCTCGCCGAGCGCCGCCACGTCGTCATCATCGGCTCCGAGGCCAAGAGCAAGCTCTTCTCCGGAGCCTACGCCATCGGCCAGCCCCTGCGCCTCAACGGCATCACCTTCGAGGTCATCGGCGTCCTACAGGCCAAGATGCAGGAGGGCGACGACGACATAAACCGCATGGTGAAAGTCCCCTTCACCACCATGTCCGACATCAAGGACACCAAGTATCTCGATGGCATCTGGATGAGCTACAGCGGCAACTACCTCGAGACCGAGCACGCCCTCCGCAACTCGCTTGCCGCCTACCACGCCTTCCGCCCGTCGGACCGCAACGCCGTCTACGTCGCCAACATTATGGAGGGCCTGACCCAGTTCCGGATGGTCACCATCGGACTGCAAGCTCTTCTGCTTTTCATTGGCGCACTCACCCTCGGCATCGCAGGTATCGGCCTGATGAACATCATGCTGGTCTCGGTCCAGCAGCGCACCCGCGAGATCGGTGTGGAAAAGGCCCTAGGCGCGCGCAAACGCCACATCCTCTTGCAGTTCCTCGCCGAAGCCCTGGTCATCTCCAGCATCGGCGGCTTCGCCGGAGTCGCACTCGCCTACATCGTCAGCAAAGTCGTAGGCAGCGTCACCCTCTACAGCGCCATTGCCACCAACGGCGAAGCCGCGGACATCCATCTTCTCATCGCCCCCGCCACTGTCCTCATGGCCTCGGGCATTCTCATCGTAGTCGGCACCATCAGCGGCATGATCCCCGCCATCCAGGCCGCCAATCTCAACCCCATCGAAGCCCTCCGCTACGAGTAGCAGCCACTTACCCTTACTCCAGCCCGCGCAACTACTTTGTCACTCCCGAATAGAATCTGCGTTTACCCTCGCCTGGCAAAGAAACGTCATCCTGAGCGAAGCTACTCGCTCCATCGCGGGTGGCGCAGTCGAAGTACCCCGACGACCTCCCCTAATCCCAACTGCTCGTACCTTTCAGCCTCTTACTCCAGCGTCATCCTCGGCAGACTCTTCCCGCAGCGAATCTACTGACGCGACAAGTCCCGCCGGCAAAGCCGCCTCAAGATCGATCGGCTCTCCAGTAATCGGGTGCTGGAACCTCAAAAACTGCGCGTGCAGCAAATATCCTCCATCGCCCGGCAACCCAGGGAAATCTTCAAGAGGCTGGCCAGTCACCCCGTATAGAGGATCGCCCACCAGGGGATGGCCGATGGATGCCAGGTGGATTCTGATCTGATGCGGCCGCCCCGAATACAGGCCGACCTCAAACGTTGTCGTGCTTGTAGCCCGTGAGATCACCTTCGCCAATGACTTCGACGGCTTGCCACCTGGCCTACTGTCGGGACTGGCGGCCCACACCGAACCGATGTTCGGGTGCGGTACAAGGCCGATTGGGGTGAGAATCTCGTATACATCGTGCTCTGCAACGCCTTGAGCCAGCGCCCGGTAGATCTTTTGAACTCTGGCGGTGTTCCAGTCGGCACCTAGTCTCGAGGCCGCCTGCGATGTCTTGGCGAAGAGGACAATGCCGGTAGTCGCTCGTCCCAACCGGTGCACAGGGTTTGCATAGGGGTTTTGCCTTTGCACCAGGTGCAGGAGAGTGTTTTCCATGAAGCCCCCGCCGGGGAGGGTAGGCAGCCCGCCGGGTTTGTTGACGGCCAACAGATGGGGGTCGTCAAACAGTACTTCGAAGTGCTGAGGAGACGCTGGTTCGATCCACGGCGGACGGTTCCAGACAACGGTTTGACCTGATTCGACCGATTCGCTTCCGTTGGCAACGACGCCGTTGACGGTCACCTCGCGATTGTCCAGATTCTGTTGCCAGGCTTGTAGGCTTGAGTGGGGGTAGAGGCTTGCGAGGTGGGAGAGCAAGGTTCGTCCATCATATTTTCCGCTGATGATGGTGGTGTAGGCATAGCCCCGGTTGAGCATCTGCTTTAAGTGTAGGCTACGGAACCTGCGGTAGAAGTCACCGCTTTTTCGAGCGACACTGGAGTAGGCAAGAGGTTCACAACTCACATCGTGTTATGAAAGGCCCGGAGTATGCGAAAAGGCTTTACCAGGCGACCGAAAGTGGAAGAGCCGACGGCGAACCACGGCAAGAACTACATCACTCCAGGTGGGATCGAACGCCTGAAAGCGGAGCGTCATTTTCTGCTGACCAGTGACCGTCCGGCGGTGGTCGAGGTCGTGGCGTGGGCAGCGGGCAACGGCGATCGCAGTGAAAACGCGGACTATCAGTACAGCAAGCGACGGTTGCGGCAGATCGATGGGCGGGTTCGTTTCCTCACCCAGCGAATCGAGGCCGCAGAGGTGATCGATCCGGAAGCTCCGAGAACGGGGCAACGAGCGGAAAGGGCGTTCTTGGGAGCCACCGTGCGCTATGCGAATGCCGCGGGGTCGGAGCAAACGGTGTGCATCGTCGGCACAGATGAAGTCAATCTTGACCGCAATCACATCAGCTGGAACTCCCCTCTGGGGCGTGCCTTAACCAAAGCGGCGGAGGACGATGAGGTTGTACTTCATGCGCCGGGCGGCACGGAAACCCTGACCGTGCTGGAAGTCCGCTACGAGCGCATCTCTGTAGAACCGTTTCGTGTACCACCTGGCTCAAACGCCTCCATGAGGCGCCAGAGACCGTAACTCCCGCCTAAGCGCCAATCTCGAAAGCAGGGCTGGCGAACTCCGTCAAACACTCCGAAAAAATCTTGCTAACTAATCCATTAGTTGCTCCGTCCAACCTGCAGCGACCATGCCGCCGAAGCGATCCATCACGCTCACCGAAGCCGAACTCAGGCTCATGAAGATTCTCTGGCGTCGCGGAGAGTCCGCCGTCGGCGATCTCGTCGCCGCCATGCCTGCCGGCGCGACCCTCGCGTACAACTCTGTCCTCACCACCATCCGCATCCTCGAGCAAAAAGGCTACGTCACCCACCGCCAGGAGGGCCGCGCCTTCCTCTACAGCCACTCCGTCGCCGAGCACGAAGCCAGCCAGACCGAAGTCCGCCACATCATGCAGCGATTCTTCGGCAACTCCCGTGAGCGCCTTCTCCTGTCGCTCCTCGGTGACGACGAGATCACCCCCGAAGAACTTCAGCGCCTGAAACAGGCCATCGCCGAAGCCCCCGAAGACGCAACTTCCGCAGAATCAGCCCAAAGGGAGGAGGCGTAACCATGCACCTTCCCTTTGAGTTCTTACAGCACGCCGCCGTCCCCGCAGCCCAGGCCCTCGTCGCTGGTCTCTGGCAGGGAATCGCCCTCGCCGTCATCACCGGCCTCGTCCTTCGCCTCCTCCCCGGAACCACCGCTTCCGCCCGCTTCGCCGTCTGGACAGCCGTCTTCTGCGCCTCCACCGCGATGCCTCTGGCCCACCTCTTCGCCGCCAACTCAGCCCCAGCCGCGGCGACCTCCAACCACTTCGTCTTCGATCCCCGCTGGAGCTACTTACTCGCCGCAATCTGGCTCGGTGCATCGCTTCTTCGCCTTATAAAGCTCGCGTTCGAAGCCGTTAGCCTGCGTAAACTCTGGAGCGAAGCCAAACCCCTCGCCGCCGAACTCCTCGAAGCATCTGGCTTCGACCAGCCCCAACCTATTGATACGTCATCTCGACCGGAGCGCAGCGAAGTGGAGAGACCCCCGCATTTCGCCTCTTTTACCCGCAAAGTTCAGGTCTGCACCACCCCGGACGTCGACCGCCCCAGCGTCATCGGCTTTTTCGCCCCCAAGATCCTCATCCCAGACTGGCTCTGCGCGCAACTGTCGCCTACCGAGCTCCGCCACATCGTCCTCCACGAGATGGAGCACCTCCGCCGTCGCGACGACTGGCTGAACCTCCTCCAGAAGATCGGCCTTGTCCTCTTCCCGCTCAATCCGGCGATGTTCTGGATCGACCGCCGCCTCTCGACCGAGCGTGAGATCGCCTGCGACGACGGTGTCCTCGCCCGCACTAAAACCCCCCGCGCCTACGCCGCCAGCCTCACCTCCATCGCCGAGCGCCGCCTCAACCTCAGCGCCCGCCGTCGCATGGTCGCCCTCGCTCTCGGAGCGTTCGGCACCGGCAAATTGTTCGCCCGCCGTTCCGAGTTCGCCCACCGCATCGAAAGCATCTTGAACTCGGTCGGGGGCCAGCGCACCACAGGCCGTCCGGCGATCGCTGCTGTCCTGATCGCCGCGATCGTCGGCGGCTCAGCGGCCATAGCTCATACTCCCGAACTCATCTCTTTCCGCGCGGTAGAGGGTCCGAACGAAGTCGCAAGCTCTGCCCACGTTCACTCCGAACCCACTCTTGCAGCACACCTGAATTTATCTGCGCCACACTTCGAGAACGCCAGCTTTCATCTTCACGCCAGCCAGCGAAACCGCACCGTAACTCCGCAGGAACGCCCTGCAGTCGCCGTTCAAACCGTGCAGCCGAATGCTGTCTCGGCGATTTCTGTGAAGGAAACCTCAGACGCTTCTTCGCAGGCATCTCCGAAGAAGCGCAACTCTCAAGCGCGTCAGGCAAAACCGCAGTGGCTCCTCGTAACCTCGTGGGAAAAGACCTCTGCCCGCAATGCTCGTGAGATCAACGCGAACGTCCCGGAAGATGACGCTCAGGACGGTGATGTTGTAGTTCCCGTCTCGCGAGTCGTCGTTCGAACGCCAGATGGCCGATTTTTTGCAACTCCGTACGCCGCTGTGCCCACCCAGGCCGGCTGGCTCATCGTCCAACTTTAGTCGTCAACCATTGCCTCTCTGGAGAGAAACGTATGTCCGTAACAACTAATTCATTAGTTACCAAAGTAAAGCTGGGAGCCCGCAAGTACGCCACTCCCGTCATTCTCGGCGCGGCCATCGTCGGCGGCGCAACCCTCTTCCTCAACCACAACGGCGTCCACGCGGCCAGCTTCTCTGCGTCTCCGCTTGATGACAACAGCGTCTCCTCGTTGACCGCGCTCGACAATGCCGTGGAAGCCGTCGCCGCCCGCGTCACCCCCGCTGTCGTCAACATCGCCGTTACTTCTAAGTCCGGCGGCGACGCCGACTCCGACGATGACAATGATGGCGACGACCAGCCCCAACAGCATCGCCACCAGCAGCGCGGCCAGCAGGCCCTTCCCCCCGGCTTCGAGCAGTTCTTTGGCCCCGGCAGTCCCTTCGGCCAGATGCAGGGTCAGCCCCAGCAGCCGCAGATTGAGCACGGCATCGGCTCCGGCGTCATCATCTCGCCCGACGGTTACATCGTCACCAACAACCACGTGATCGACGGTGCAACCCAGATCAAGGTCACGCTCAACGACCGTCGCGTCCTCACCGGCAAACTCGTCGGCACGGACAAGCTGACCGACATCGCCGTAGTCAAGGTAGACGCTCACGACCTGCCCAGCATTGCCTGGGGCGACTCCGCCAAACTGCGCCCCGGTCAAACCGTTCTTGCTTTCGGCAGTCCCTTCGGGTCTCTCCAGTTTTCAGTGACCCGCGGCATCATCAGCGCGCTCAATCGCCCCAACAACTTCACGGATAACCGCCGAGCTCCCGGTGGTCTCATCCAGACCGACGCCGCGATCAATCCCGGCAATTCGGGCGGCCCGCTCGTCAACGCCCACGGCGAACTTATTGGCATCAACAACGGCATTATGACCAGCTCCGGCTCCTTCGCCGGCGCAGGCTTTGCCATCCCATCGCAGACCGTCCGCAACGTCGCCGACCAGATCATCAAGTCCGGCAGCGTCCATCACGGCTACCTCGGCATCACGATGAACGACGTGACACCGGAGAACGCCAGCTTCTTCAAACTCAAGGACGCTGATGGCGCAATCGTCTCTGGAGTAACGCCCGACTCGCCCGCAGCCAAGGCTGGCCTGAAGAGCGGAGACGTCATCCGTTCGCTCGATGGCCAGCCAATCATCAATGGTGGCGCGCTCCAGGTCATCGTCAGTCAGGACCAGCCGGGAACGAACATCTCTCTCGGCATCCTGCGTGATGGCGCTCCACAGACCCTAAGCGTTAAGGTTGGCGAGTTCCACGCCAAGGCCGAGACTGCCGAAAACGACGGTGACTCCTCCGCCCCCAATGCGAAGCCCGGGAAGCTCGGAGTCTCGGTCGGCGATCTCACCCCGGACCTTCGCCAGCAGCTCCGTCTGCCGGAGGATGTCCATGGCGTCGCCGTCCAGTCCGTCCGTCCGGAGAGCCCGGCAGACGAGGCCGGTCTCGCGCCCGGAGACGTCATCCTGGAGCTCAACCGCCAGCCCGTCTCCTCTGCAGATAAGTTCGTCTCCGCAGTCCGGGCCAACCCCGCCAGCAAGGACATCCTCCTGCTCGTCTGGTCGCGCGGCGGAGCCAGCTACCGCGTCGTTCACCCCAATAACGCAGGTTAATTGATCGGATCGGCCAAAGCCCCCGCCTTCCTCGAAGGCGGGGGCTTTCTCTTTGCGCTGAGAAGGGCCGGTTGCGTATGAGGGCAGCAAAGAATCGTCACAAGAATTTAATCAAGCAGCACGATAGGCGAACGTACCATCCTTCTTTGTAGCTAAAGCCTTGGGAGAAGAAAACTATGGATAGCAACGAGATCTTTCGGTACGAACTTACACACTCGGAAGACGCCGACAAATGGAAGACGACGACAGTTACCTGCCATGGCAGACTTACGAGCCAGAACTCGCACGAGATCGAAGCAGTGGTACGGCCGCTCATTCAGGAGGGCGGCAAGATTCTCATTGACCTGACGGACCTGTTGTATCTGGATAGCTCCGGTCTGGGAACGCTGGTGACGCTGAAGGTCTCGGCAATCAACAAAGGCTACTGCACTCTGGAGCTGATCAACCTGTCACCAAAGGTAAAGCAGATGCTGACGATGACGAACCTGACGGAACTCTTCTCCCGCAAGTAGAGGCGGACGAAAGCGGTGGAGTGCGGTTGGGCACTCCATCGGCAATCTTGAGGGTGAAGCAGGTGCCTCACAGCGGCGAAGTTTTTCCTCTAAAGCTGGCCGTGATGTCTCCTCGCGTTCCAAATAGTGGTGCATCATGGTTAGGTAGAATTTCGAAGAGAAAGAGGAAGATACAAATGGCTGAGACATTGCTCCGTGATATGCCCGCGTTCAAGGCGCTGGAAGCGCACTACTCCAAGATCGAAAAGACGCACCTGCGCGAACTCTTCGCCGCCGACCCCACCCGTGGCGAGACCTTCGCCATCGCCGCCGAGGGCCTCTACTTCGACTACTCGAAGAACCGTATCACCGCCGAGACCCTTAAGCTTCTCATCCAGCTTGCCGAGGAGTCCGGCCTGGCGGCCAAGCGCGACGCCATGTTCTCCGGCGAGAAGATCAACATCACGGAAGACCGGGCAGTGCTTCACGTTGCGCTCCGCTCCACGCCGGATCAGGTCATCAATGTCGATGGCGTGAACCAGGTCCCGCTGGTGCACGAAGTTCTCGACGCGATGACTGCGTTTTCGAACAAGATCCGCTCCGGCGAGTGGAAGGGACACACCGGCAAGCCCATCAAGAACATCGTCAACATCGGCATCGGCGGCTCGGACCTCGGCCCGGTGATGGCTTACGAGGCTCTGCGCCACTACACCCAGCGCGATCTCACCTTCCGCTTCGTCTCGAACGTCGACAGCACCGATTTCGTCGAAGCGACCCATGACCTCTCCGCCGACGAGACGCTCTTCATCGTCGCTTCGAAGACCTTCACCACGCTCGAGACCATGACCAACGCGAACTCTGCCCGCGCCTGGGCGCTCGCGCAGTTGAAGGACGAGGCAGCCGTTGCCAAGCACTTCGTCGCGCTCTCGACCAACGCCGCTGCGGTTTCGAAGTTCGGTATCGACACCGCGAATATGTTCGGCTTCTGGGACTGGGTCGGCGGCCGTTACTCGATGGACTCCGCCATTGGCCTGTCGACGATGCTGGCGATTGGCCCGGACAACTTCAAGCAGCTTCTAGCCGGCTTCCACTCGATGGACGTCCACTTCCAGACGACGCCGCTCGAGAAGAACCTGCCCGTCATTCTGGGCCTGCTCACCGTCTGGTACAACGACTTCTTCAACGCCCAGACCGTCGCTGTCCTGCCCTACGAGCAGTACCTCAAGCGCTTCCCGGCCTACCTGCAGCAGCTCACCATGGAGTCGAACGGTAAGCACGTCACTCTCTCCGGCCATCACGTCGACTACGAGACCGGCCCCATCTTCTGGGGCGAGCCCGGCACCAACGGCCAGCACTCCTTCTACCAACTCATCCACCAGGGAACCAAGCTGATCCCGTGCGACTTCATCGGTTTCTTCGAAACGCTGAACCCGCTCGGCGATCACCACAAGTTCCTCATGTCCAATGTCTTCGCGCAGGCCGAGGCTCTTGCCTTCGGCAAGACGCCCGATGAGCTCAAGGCCGAGAAAGTCCCCGAAGCATTGATCCCGCACAAGACCTTTGAAGGCAATCGTCCTTCGAACGTGATCCTTGCCGACAAGCTCACGCCGGAAGTCCTCGGCAAGCTGGTTGCGCTCTATGAGCACAGCGTCTTCGTGCAGGGCTGTATCTGGCAGATCGATTCGTTCGACCAGTGGGGTGTAGAGCTTGGCAAGGTGCTGGCCAACCGCATCATCCCTGAGCTCTCAAGCGATTCGGAGCTGAAGCACGATAGCTCAACCAATAAACTCATCGAGCTTTATCGCGAGAAAAATAAGTAACTGCGTTAGTTACATAAGGCAGCCCGGTCATCCGCGTTGGATGGCCGGGCTTTCCTTTGACGAAAAGAGTAATGACGGGTGCCCCATATCCGGCGGCCTCATCACCCGATGTGGGCAGAAGCACTACTGCCGCTCTCTTTTAGCCGTCGTCTGAGCGTTGTCATCTTTTGCCGCAATCGGGATCTGCTTCGTCCACCCAAGAAAGCGAGACCTCAATTCCCTTGGTATCTGCGAATCACATCCGCCTGCGACAGCACGCCTTCAAGCGCCCCCCGCATGGCCCGGTTGGAGATGGGAATCAGCGGCCAGCGCCGAAAGAAGGGGAGCGCAGTCGCCAGCGCCTGGTCCGGATACATCGTCGGCGTGCGCTCTTTACCAAGCCTCTCCTCAAGCGCCTGCTTCGTGTCCGTCTCCTCGTTCATCGCCGAGAAGATCGTCTCCAACTCCTGCCGCGTAGCCGCATACCAAGCCCCATCTTTGCATTGAATAAGAGCAGCCGTTGCTCCCGGCGTCTTCTCAAACGCGTCGAGCACCGACTTCCGCGCATCGCCCAGCGTCTCCGACCCCTTGAATACAGGAACGTTGATTGGACCAAGCGCATCCTCGAAGTGAAGGTCATGCCGTTCTTCGCGTTCCTCTTCCATCGACGGCAGATAGAGTCCATCCTGGTGCGTGAACAGCTCGAAGATCGGCACCGGCTGCAACGCGCGCGAGATCAGGTACGCAATCGTATTCGCGAGAATCACCGGCAGAATGACCGAATAGTTCCCGCTCACCTCCAACACCATGAACACCGAAGTCAGCGGCACACGAAGGAATGCGGCGAAGAGGACTCCCATGCCCACCAGCGCATACGATCCCGTCGATCCCTGGAGGTAAGGGAAGTAATGTTTCTCGAATGATCCGACGGCTGCGCCGAGCATCGCGCCGATGAAGAGCGTTGGGGCGAACATGCCGCCGGGAGTTCCGCTCGAGAATGAGAGCGTCGTCGCAATGATCTTGAAGATCGCCAGCAGGATGAGGATCTTGAAGGCGAACTGCGCATGCATCGCCTGGTCGATGGCCTCGTATCCCGCGCCCATTACCTGAGGCAGGCCGAAGTAGCCGATGCCGCCGACGAGCAAGCCTGCAACGGCGGGCTGGAAGATCGTCCAGGAAGTCTGGGCGCGCAGCCTGGGCCGCAGGTAACCGAGCGCCTTGGCGAAGACCAGCGAAGCCACGCCGCCGACCAATCCCAACACTGCGTAGGCCAGGAGTTCCCGTGAATCGAGCTCCGTCACGACGGGGATGCGGAACATGGGTTCCGATCCCCAGAACGAGCGCGCCACCACGACGCTGGCCACTGCGGATAAGACGATCGAGCCGAGAACGCCAGCGCTCCACTGCCCGATCACCTCTTCGATGACGAACAGGATCGCCGAGATAGGCGCATTGAACGCGGCCGCTAGGCCTGCTGCTGCTCCCACCGGAGCGAAGATGCGAAGCTTCTCCCGCGACAGACCCATCTTGCGGCTGACCAGCGACGCCACGCCCGCCCCGATCTGTAGCGAGGGGTCTTCGGGCCCGAGCGAGTGCCCACTGCCGATCGCCAGCGAAGACAGCAGGAACTTGCCGATTACCGTCCGGATGGAGATGTAGCCGTTCGAGATGTAGAGGGCGGCTTTGGTCTGGTTGACGCCGCTGCCGCGAACCTGGGGAAAGACATACTTGGTTAGCAGCGCAATCGCAAGACCTGCCGCCGCAGGAACGAAGACCAGCCGGAGCCGGTGCGTGCCCGGCTCGCTGCCCAGCAGCAACACCTGGAGCCAATCGATGGCCATGCGAAAGCTGACCACCAGCAGGCCGGAGATGATGCCGATGAAGATGGAGAGCAGCAGGAAGATGCGCTCTTCGCGGGCAGGCGAGATCTCTGCCGCCAGCTCGGCGGTGGTCTTGGTGGACCTGGGATCGATCTGTGGTGCTACTTCCATTGCGCTCCTGTTGTCTCTAGCGGTGGACGCCGCGGCGGGCGAGAATGAGCAGCATCGCATCGTCGCCCAGCGGGGGGCCGCAGATCTGTGCCGTGAGGATCTCCGTGTCGTCGATCAGGCTGTTCAGTTCGTCTTCGTTGGTTGCGTCGCGCAGCAGAGCGTCGCGTGTGCTTGTTCGAGTTGTCGCGGTCCAGCGGGCGACCAACGCCTGCATGGCGGCGGGAATCTGTTCGGTGGAGACATCCTGCTTGATGCAGGCATCGAGCCTTTGCTTTGCGAGAGTGCGGTTGTGAAGTTCCCGTCCGACGCGGTCAGCGCGGCTGGCGGCGAGGGACGGGCTGAGTGCAAGCAGGCGTTCGGAGTTCTTCAGCAGCGTCGCGGTATCGCCCTCGGGGTCGGCAGCCGATCCCGGATTGCCGGCGCTCTCGCGAAGTCCGTGCTCCAGCCAGTCGCGGGCGTGGGCATAGTCGCCCTGCCGATAAGCGACTCGACCAGCCTTCTCATAGGCGAGAGGATCGCGCGGGTCGTCTGTCATCGCCTTCTGATATAGCTTCAGGGCATTGCTGGAATCGCTCACCCGCAGAAAGGCATCGCCCAGGGTCAGGTCGAGACCAGCGTCCGCCATCGACCGTGCGTTGCTGGCCACGATGGTGAGCTCGGACTGCGCCTCTTGCATATCTTTCTGATCGATAAGGTAATCGGCAAGCTCGAGCCGGACCGCGCGGCGATGCACGTCGCCCTCGCCCTTCCAGTCGCCAAAGATCGAGGCCCGGTAGAAGTCGACGGCCTCCTGCTTCTGCCTGCGCTGGCGTGCGAGCCGCGCGAGTTGCAGGTTGATGAAACCGTCACCAGGCTCAGCCTCACGCAGATTGAGGAAGTAGTTGTTTGCCTCTTCGATGTGTCCATCTTCTCCAAGCGCCTGTGCGAGGAGCAGCTGGTTCTCCCTATCATTCGGAGCGTAGGAGAGGGCCTCGCGCAGGGAAGCGATGGCATCGTGCGGGCGGTGCTGCGCCAGCGCGGCCTTGCCCGCGTTGCCTGCCTCCTCGGCGAGATCATCGCGGTGCGAGGAGAACGAACGGAAGAGAAACAGTGTCACCGCGAAGAGAATGCCGGTGAACGCGGTAAGGATGAGGAAGGCGGCCCCGTCGCGCATCATCAACTGCCGCCTGCCGGATTTGAGAGCTATATCTGTCGTCATCGACCTGCCATCTATAAGTGTAGAGCCTCAAATGCCTGGCGCGGTTGTTCTCGCGGCCGGGGAAACTCATGGGCTACTCTCTGTGTTCGGTCGAGGTGAAGCTAAATTGTTGCGGCGGAGGGCTGCTTCTTCTCGCCCAGCCGTGGAACCAGCCACTGAAAGATGGCAAGCGCCGCGACGTAGGCGAGGCCGGCCATGATGAAGATGGGCAGTGGATGGAGAGAGAAGAACTTGCTGACCAGGAAGGTGAAGATCGCTCCTCCGGCCGAGCCAGCGGCCCCGCCGATACCGATGACGCTGCTGACGGAGGTCGATGGAAACATGTCCGAGACAGTCGAATAGAGGTTGCACGACCAGCCCTGGTGCGCTGCAGCTGCGAGCGAGAAGACCGCAATCGCGGGCCATGCGTTTGTCGGGAACATATGCCCAAGCTGCGGAATCGCCAGCACTGGAAGTACGCAGATCGCGCAAAGCAACAGGGCAAACTTGCGACCGTGGTTTACCGAGTGGCCATTCTTAATGCGCGCACCGGAGAGCCATCCGCCGCCGATTGAGCCTACGCTCGAACACGCATAGACGACGATGATTGGAACCTTCGCTTGCGCGAGATCGAGGCCGTAGTTCTCATTAAGGAACTTCGGCAGGTAGAAGAGATAGAACCACCAGACCGGGTCAGTGCAGGCCTTGGCGATGGAGAAGGCGTAAAGTCCGCGCTGACCGAAGAGCTTGCTGTACGGTGTCTTGATCTGCGGCGAGAGATCCAGATCTGGCTGGGTCTCGGTCGCGCCGCGACGGAGACGGTTATAGGGAAAGATCAGCCAGATGACCAGCCAGATCAGACCCATTGAGCCGGTCGTCAGGAATGCCGCGTGCCATCCCCACTTGGCGGTGACAAAGGCGACCAGCGGCGGAGCGATGAAGAATGAGGCGTTTGCGCCGGAGTTGAAGATGCCGGTGGCAAAGGCGCGTTCTTCGGAAGGGAACCACTCGGTGGTGGCCTTGATGGCGGCGGGGAAGTTGCCGGATTCGCCGATACCGAGCAGAAACCGCGCGATGCAGAATCCCGCGACGGAGAAGACGAAGGCGTGACCCATCGACGCGCAGGCCCAGACGCCGATGGCGATGGCGTAGCCAAGCTTGGTGCCGAGCTTGTCGATCAGGCCTCCGGCGAAGAGCAGGCCGATGCCGTACGCGATCTGGAAGCAGATGATGATGTGGCCGTAGTTGTCGTTGAATACGGTCTGGTGGGAGGCGTCTCGTGTGAAGTCCCAACCCATGAAAGGGAGATTGTGCAGCAACGGCACAACCAGCGGTAGCACCGACCGGTCCATGTAGTTGATGGTCGTAGCGAGGAAGAGTAAGCCGCAGACGGTCCATCGCAGGTTTGTGCTGCCGCCGATGAGGGAACGCGTCTCGGGTGCGGCGTGCGGCGTGGTCTCGACCGGCATGTCCAATGGCCTCGTGTGCTGCGTAAGGGCGACTTCTTTGTGCAAATAAGCATAGTCTTTGCCCGCACTCGCATGTCAAGGCAAGGTGACTGGAAAGGCCACGGGGCCGACACGCGGTATCATCGCTCTCGTGATCGCAACTGCAGACAAGCATGCGCTGTTCCCCGAAGAGCTTCGATCCGGCCGGTTAAGCGGCCAGGATTCACCGCTTTGCCTGGACCACATCGGGATCGCGGTACGCAGTATCGAAGCGGCACTGGGCTTTTATCAGGTTTTGGGACTACAGATAGGCGCAATCGAGGAGATCGCGCACGAAGGCGTGCGTGTAGCCATGCTTCAGTTAGGTTCGACGCGGCTTGAGTTGCTTGAACCGCTTTCCTCGGAATCCGTCATTGGCCGGTTCCTCGAACGGCGTGGCGAAGGCCTCCATCACACCGCGATCCGGGTAGACGATATAGACGGGAAGTTCGAGCAGTGCAGGAATTCTGGCATAGGGCTGGCGAGCGACTCGATCCGTACCGGAGCCGGTGGCCATCGATACTTCTTTGTCCATCCTTCCAGTGCTGCTGGCGTGCTGGTGGAGATCGTCGCCGATGCACAGGGTTGCGCATAGGATGAAGTTTCTTCTGATCAATACCTGTGGCGTAGAGGGCAGCTTTGCCTTTGCGGACACCACGCAGTCCAAAATCGTAAGCCTGGTGACGATGCCCGGCCGATCAGCCTCTGAGAGGCTGGTGGCGGAGCTGCGACTTGCGCTCACAACGGCGGAGTGGAAGGTGGCCGATGTGGAGGCCATCGCCGTTGTGACCGGTCCCGGATCTTTCACGGGAGTCCGCGTTGGTCTCAGCGTCGCCAAGGGGCTCAGCGAGGCGACCGGCGCTCCCTTGATCGCGATCTCGCGATTGGAGCTGCTAGCTTCTGTAGCGAGCCAGAGCGCAAAGCCACATCCGCATTCCGTGTGTACGTTGCTCGATGCCGGACGCGGCGAGTTTTACTGCGGCCAATACCGCGATGGGGAACCTCTCGCCGAGTCGCTGCTCTCGCCCGACGGCGCGCTTGCTGCCGCTCGTGATGCGGACCTTGTCGTTCTTTGCGAAGATGCGGTTGAGCGGACGTTCGCAGGAACACTGGTTACGACACGGATACCCGAACCTGACGCAGGAGACGCTCTGCCGATTGCGGTTCGGCGTTTCCAAAAGGGCGCGATCGCGGACTCGGCCACCGTCGACGCGAACTATCTCCGTCGCACCGACGCCGAAATCTTCTCCTCACCGCCCCGGCCAGCGGCAGGATGAAGATGCCCTATGAAGTCAGCATCCGCTTGGCAGGTCTTGAGGACATGGACGCGATCGTCCTGCTCGATCGCACCCTCGACACGCTGCCACACTGGCCTGCCGCCGAATATCGTACCGCTATCGCGGGGCCCGGGGCGTCACCGCTCCGGTGTGTCTTTGTCGCCGAATTTGGATGCCGGATCGTCGGTCTTGCGGTTGGAAGAGTGGATCACATCGCCGGGGAGCGCTCCGGAGAGCTCGAATCCGTCGGCGTCGCCTTGGCAGCGCAGCGGCAGGGAGTCGGCCGGGAGCTTTGCAGCAACGTCATCAGCTGGTGCCGGTCGCAGGGCGCGTCGCATCTCGATCTAGAAGTGCGGAGCCAAAGCGCGGGAGCGGTCGCCCTCTACGAGGGACTCGGATTCGTTACCGAGGGAAAGCGCCGCAACTACTACCGCGATCCGGCAGACGATGCCATCCTGATGCGTCTCGACTTGAAACCGGGTCAGGCAGATCCCGCCGCGCAAGCCGGACCACCGGCCTAAGTGGATTTATAATCAGACCCTATGGTCAAGGACGGCTACTTTTACGCGCTGGGTTTTGGGGTCGTCGCTGCGATTCTCTGGCACTTCACCGGCTCCATCGCTCTCACCGCAATCCCGGTCATTCTCGTGCTCTTCTTCCTCTGGTTCTTCCGTGACCCCACCCGTACCATTCCCCAGGGAGCTGACCTGATCGTCTCCCCCGGAGATGGCGTGGTCACAGAGTCCAACTGGGTCGAGACCAAGAGCGGAAGCCGTCTCCGCATCAGCATCTTCCTCAGCGTCTTCGATGTTCACGTCAACCGCTCTCCCATCAGCGGCACGGTCACCGTCTGCGAGTACCGCAAGGGCGAGTTCCTCAACGCGATGAACAAAGACTCCGCGATGTTGAATGAACAGACCTTGATCGTCATCGACAACGGTGTCTACGAGGTGAGCTTCAAGCAGATCGCTGGTCTGCTCGCCCGCCGCATCGTCTGCAACCTGAAGGTGGGCGACAAGGTAGAACGCGGAGAGCGCATGGGACTGATCAAGTTCGGCTCTCGCGTCGACGTCCTCATGCCCGCCGACGTGGATCTTCGCGTCAGCAAAGGTGACCGTGTCGTTGGCGGATCGACCGTGCTCGCAGTCCTGCCCGCAGACGCAGAGGCCTACGGAACCGTGGCCCAGGCAGTAGGAGCTTAATGCCAGACGAACTCGTCTCTCCCGGAACCGAACCGTTGCCAGAGGTGCCGCTGGAGCCGACTCCGGCGTTCTTCGTGGCTACGACTTCGACTCCAGCACCTGCCGCAGATTTAGCGGTGAAGCCCGTGCGTAAACCACGACGCGGCATGTATGTGCTGCCTTCGCTGTTCACCGCGGGCAACATTGCCGCTGGGTATTATGCGATTACGCAGAGCGTGCAGGGCAGCGTTGCCGACCCGAACTACTTCGATCGGGCCGCGCTGGCGATCGGGTTTGCCGTGCTCTTCGATGGGCTGGACGGCCGTATCGCGCGAATGACGAATACGACGAGCGATTTTGGCAAGGAGCTGGACTCGCTGGCCGACGTGATCACCTTTGGGGTCGCACCCAGCCTGCTCGCCTACATATGGGGCTTCAGGATGTTGCCGCTGCTGGCTTATCCCATGCTTCGCGAGCGCATCCTTCACATCGGCGTCTTCGTCTGCTTCCTGTTCCTCATCTGCGGAGCAAGCCGGCTGGCGCGATTCAATGTGACCATTAATCCTCAGCCGCGGAATCCCGGACGGCCGGGCCGCAAGTACTTCGTCGGTATGCCGATCCCGGCAGGTGCCGGAGTGCTCGCGGCGGTGGTTCATTTCTTCCACGGCTCGCCCATCGTCGACGCGCGCATGTCGATTCTCTGGCTCGCATTGATCGCGGGCACGGGATTCCTGATGGTCAGCAGTTGGCGGTTCTGGAGTGGCAAGGAGATCAATCTCGGCGACCGGCATCCGGTGCGCCAGTTGCTCATGCTGGCCATTCTGGTGGCCGTGCTGGTGATGGAGTCGGAGTGGGCCCTGATCATCATCGCGCTGGGTTATCTTGTCTCGGGCGTGCTGGCGCGTCTGGCTTATTCATGGAGCAGGGAACGCCGCCGGTCGGCACAGGGTGGCAGCGCTTAGAGTAGGCTGTTTGTGCCGCGATCTGGTACGTGCAGGAAGCAGGTTGAAGATGAGTATCAAAATCTATCGCATCGCGATTGTAGGAGCCGCGTCTCTTGCCGGTAAGGAGCTGGGCGACGCGCTCAGCGATTCAAGCTTCGCCGCCTCCAGCTTCACCCTGCTCGACGAAGACCGGGCTACCGGGCAGATCGCTTCGGCTGGCGACGAGATCTCCTTCATCCAGCCCATCGACGCAAACTCCTTCGACGCGATGGACTTCGTCTTCTTTTCCGGAGAGGCCGAGGTCGCCTCAAAGTATTGCAAGACCGCTCGCAAGGCCGGAGCAGGTACCATCGATATGACCTTCGCGCTTGAAGAGGAGCCGGGCGTCTTCGTGCGTTCTCCATGGGTAGCGGCCGCGCAGGCGCACGATGCAGCCGCCGAACTCGACCTCGAGACAACGGCGGTAGTTCCCGCGCATCCAGCCGCGACCATCCTCGCTCTCATCACCGCCCGCGCCTCGCAGAAGTTTCAGGTGACGAGCCTTTCAGCGACCGTACTTGAGCCGGCATCGCAGTATGGCCGTGCCGCAATGGACGAGCTCCATCAGCAGACCGTGAGCCTGCTCTCCTTTCAGAAGCTGCCGCGAGACCTCTACGACGCGCAGGTAGCCTTCAACCTGTTGCAGACCATGGGCGAGGAGGCGAAGATTCGCCTTGCCGCAACGCAGTCGCGCATCCAGGCTCACTTCAACACGCTCATGGGGGGCGCTCCACCGCTGGCTCTGCAGCTCATCCATGCTCCCGTCTTCCATGGTTACGTCGTCTCCATCTTTATCGAGCTCGCCGAACCCACAACGACCGAGGCCTTCGAGCTGAGCCTCGTCGGCGAGCACATCGATCTGCTCTCCAGGGAGTCCGAGCCGCCCAGCAACCTTAGCGCGACCGGCCAGGAAGAGATCATGGTGACGGTCGAAGCGGCCGACGCGAGCAAGGCGGAGAACACTCGCTTCAAGCTGCTGGTCGCAGCAGACAATCTCAAGCTCGCCGCGATTCATGCCATCGCCTGCGCCCGCGAACTGGCGCAGATGCGACCGCTCGGCAAAGTACAGTAGAAGCATCCGCACGCGCTTGTGGGAGGAATGATTCGAATGTGTCTGCTGATTCGCAACGGAGAGATTGTAACCAGCAAAGAGCGTTATTTTGCCGACATCTACATAGAAGACGAGACCATCTCGGCGATCGGCAGGCACATTGAAGTGCTCCCCGGAACCAAGATCATCGACGCCACCGGCAAGTACATCTTCCCTGGCTTCATCGATCCCCACGTTCACATCCATCTGCCCTTCATGGGCACCTTCGCGAAGGACGACTACAAGACTGCCAGCACTGCGGCTCTTGTAGGCGGCACCACCACACTCATCGAGATGTGTTGTCCCTCGCGCAACGAAGACGCCATGGAGGGCTACAACACTTGGAAGCGCAAGGCCGCCGGCCTGAGCGCCTGCGACTACGCCTTCCACATGGCTGTGACGCGCTACGACGAGAAGACCGAGGCGCAGCTCCGCGAGATCGTCGCCGATGGCACGACTTCCTTCAAGATATTTTTGAGTTACAAGAACTTCTTCGGCGTCGATGACGGCGAGATGTACCAGACGCTCAAACTGGCTCACGAACTCGGTGTCATCGTCACCGCACACTGCGAGAACGCGGAGCTGGTAAGCCGCCTGCAGCAGGAGTTGATCGCCGCCGGGAAGACCGGCGCGGAGTGGCATGAACCCAGCCGTCCGGAGACCGTTGAAGCCGAAGGGACGATCCGCTTCGCTACTTTCCTTGAGACCACCGGAGCCACCGGCTATGTCGTGCATCTCTCCTGCGGGCCTGCGTTGAGGGCGGCACTTGATGCCAAAGCTCGCGGCGTGAAGATTAGCGTGGAATCGGTGCTGCCGCACTTTCTGCTCGATAAGACCTATGCCGCGCGCGAGGGCGTTGAGGGGCTGAAGTACGTCATGTCGCCGCCGCTGCGCGACCAGCGCAACCAGGCAACGTTGTGGCAGGCGCTCGAAGACGGCGGCATCGATACCGTGGGCACAGACCATTGTCCCTTCGACCTAGAGCAAAAGCTGCTGGGCAAAGATAACTTCACCCTCATCCCAAACGGCATCCCCGGCCTCGAAGACCGCGTGAACCTGATGTACACGTACGGCGTCAGCCGAGGCACTCTGAGCCTGAACCGCTTCGTCGATGCGCTGAGCACGAAGGCCGCAAAGCTCTTCGGCCTTTATCCGCGCAAGGGAGAGATCGCGGTGGGCAGTGACGCGGACCTCGTGATCTACGATCCTGCCTATCGCAGCACGATCTCCGTGAAGACGCAGCACATGAACTGCGACTACAGCGGCTTCGAGGGCGTCGAGATCGATGGCCGTCCGGATGTGGTCACGGTGCGCGGCAAGGTGCAGGTGAAGGACGGCAGCTTTGTTGGTGAGTATGGGCGCGGGGAACTGCTGCGCCGGAAGCCACTGCTTACAGCTTAGTGGACTTGAGATATCAAGGCTGCCAGGAGAAGACTCAGCCTGCATAAATAAGATTGCGGGCCGCATGGACTATGCGGCCCGCAATCTATTGGGGGGAGGGCTCCAACATCGTGGCTACTTCGTAGCGATCTCAAAGGTGGTGTCGGATTGGGCGAGCTGTCCGATCTCGCGGTTGATCTTGGGGTGCGATAGCAGCTCGCTGTGCAAGGCGGTTCCGTCGGTCCAGACCTGGGAGAGGTAAGTCTGTCCGTTGACACGGTGGAAGGTAAGGCGCGCAGGCCCGTTGTTCGCCGTTCCGTCATCGCGGCGGATGACGACAACCAAGGTCTTATTGGTTGCCGCGTTGGTGAACTTGAGGAAGTGCTCAGAGGCCTGCACGGTATACGCGCCGGCAGGAAGAGAGATACGGTTGGCAGAGAAGGCAAAGGGTACATTGACGGTCATGGTGCTGGATGGAGACTCGGCGAACGCCGTCGAGGTTCCGGCGACAAGGCCAGTGGCGAGTGAGAGGCTGAGAGCGAGCTTGGGGAGGATGCGTGTCATGGTGTGGCTCCTTTCGATTTCCGCGATCAACATCTTGGTTGGCCGCTGTCGATGTTTTGTACTTTGCTCGTTCGTCCCGGTTTGTGCCATGCTCTCGCGATGATTCCGAGGTGAAATTGCGATCATCTAGCGGGCGTATGATTGCAGAGGACTTAGCGGCGACGATACGCATTCGGTTCTTGCGCCACTACCATTACGGAGGTGCTGGACTGGTCTCCGAACCGCTTTCAACCGCAGGGTGTCCAAAGTATGCTGATCGAAACGAGTGAGAAGCTGAAGATCGTGCCACAGATGGCCAACGGGATACAGAGCTGGCGATTTGGTGTCTACCAGGTCGACCTGCAGAACGCTGAACTGCGACGGAGCGGCATCCCACTCAAGATCAGGGAGCAATGCTTCCGCATCCTCGTTTACCTGCTCGAGCACGCGGGCGAACTGGTCACCCGTGATGAACTCCGCCGCCAGTTATGGCCCGCAGACACCTTCGTCGACTTCGAACACAGCATGAACGCCGCGATGATGAAGCTGCGCGAGACGCTCGGCGATTCAGTCGATGCTCCGATGTACATCGAAACCGTTCCCAAGCGCGGATATCGCTTCATCGCGCCTGTCACGCATCCGGCAACGTCTCCCTCACAGCTCGATAGCGAAAGTTCTTCTGAAGACACTTCCAGGACCGGCGCAACCCCGGCGAGCGCAGCCGTTCCGGACTCCGCCAAGGCTGCGATCGAAGAGTGTCTCTGGATAGCGGTGCGGCCCTTCAAGTGGAGCGGCCCCGATCCGAGTCTGGCCGGCTACGCCGACGGAGCGACCGAAGACATTCTCACCGGACTCTCTCGCTTCTCTTATCTGCGTGTAGTGGCCGCGTCTGCGCACGCCCACCACGGAAAGTCGGCGGACGCTGAGCATTCTGGCCCGCGCTACATCCTCGAAGGGAGCCTTCGCCAAGCTGGCCCAAGGCTTCGCCTCTCCGCACAGCTTGTCGATCGCGAGACCGGAGCGCACCTCTGGGCGGCGACTTACGACCGCGACTTCACGCCGCATGCGGAGTTCGATCTGCTCGACGACATCGTGCCGCAGATCGTCTCCACCATCGCGGACTCCTACGGCGTGCTTCCGCGCAACATGGGCGAGACCCTGCGTAGCGTCGATCCTGCACGCCTGACTCCGTATGAGGCTGTCCTGCGATGCTTCGCCTACTTTCAGCGCCTCAGCGCGGAGGAGCATCTTCCCGTGCGCATGGCGCTCGAGCGGGCTGTGGAGCATGCGCCCGCATACGCCGACGCATGGGCGATGCTCTCGCTCATCTATAAGGAAGAGTTCACGCACGGCTTCAACCTCGGGCCTGACCCGTTGGATCGAGCACTCGCCGCTGCGCGGCGGGCTGTCGAACTTGCGCCTTCGAACCATCTTGCGCATCACGCTCTGGCAGCCTCGGAGTTTTTCCGTAAGGAGTTTCAACGCTTCCGTCTCTCGGCAGCGCGAGCTCTGGAGCTGAATCCGATGGATGGCTTCACGCTCGCCTATCTCGGCTTCTTGATCGCATACGCAGGCGATTGGAAACGTGGCGGCGTGCTCTCCGCAAGTGCCCGCCGGCTGAATCCTCACCATCCCGGCTGGTACTGGTTCGTTCCCGGAATGGACGCGTATCGCAACGGCGAGTACCGCGCCGCGCTCGAGTTCGCCGACCGCACCAATATGCCCGAATACTGGCGCACCAGCCTTCTTATCGCCGCTGCGCGTGGACAGATGGGCGACAAGCCTGCTGCGGAACGTGCGCTGAACATGCTCTTAGTCCGGCGCCCGGACTTCGCCAGGGCACCGCATCAAGAGCTGGCGGTCTGGTGGCAGCCTGACCTGGTCGAACAGTTAATGGTCGGGCTGAAGAAGGCCGGGCTCGAAGAGTAAGTCCAACGCTCCCCGGTACGAAAGAATCTCGCAAGCGCCCCGCAGTCTGCAAGAATAGCGACATCACCCTTTCGCCTATCTTTGCATTCCACGGAGAACGCTCGTGCCTCTTTCACGCCGCTCTGTAGCCCTTCTCGTCCTCGTCTTCTTTACGTCGATCTTGAACGCGCCTTCCGCTAGAGCAGATGCGCAGCCAGCTGGATACGCGGAGCTGGTGAAGTTGTTTGAAGGCTGGCGCTCGTTTGAGCGCCCCGCGATGAACAGCATGCTTCCGGAC
This sequence comes from Granulicella aggregans, assembly GCF_025685565.1. Taxonomy (NCBI): domain Bacteria; kingdom Pseudomonadati; phylum Acidobacteriota; class Terriglobia; order Terriglobales; family Acidobacteriaceae; genus Granulicella; species Granulicella aggregans. The sequence continues at coordinate 1,364,250 of NZ_JAGSYE010000002.1, read as the reverse complement.
TACAGCGCAAGAGCGATGGCCGCGAAGGCGGATGCCCTGCCAGAGTGGCAGAAGCGGCTTGCGGCAGTCGACGTGACCGGCTGGCCCATCGAGAAGATCAACGACTACAAGCTCGTCCAAGCGGAGATGAACGGCTTCGACTTCAATCTGCGCGTTCTCCGCCCCTGGGCCCGCGACCCCGCGTTCTACGTCAGTGTGTGGGCCGTCCGCAGTGATTGCCCTCTGCGCGAAGGGCCGCTTGCGTATGATGCGATCGACCTCTACACCTACAAGTTCCCGCTGTCACAAGCAGACCAGAAGACCCTGACCACGCGCATGGAAGCCATCCCTGCGCTGCTCTCCGAGGCGAAGACAAATCTGAAGGACAGCAACGCACGCGACCTCTGGGTGTGGGGAGAGCAGGAACTGCGCGACCAGGCCGCCACGCTTACATCGCTTGAAGCGGGAACATTGACCGTGACCACGCTTGAAGGCAGTCAACATGCCGACCTGAACGGCACCTCGCCCGAGCTTCAGGCCGCAGTTGTCAGCGCCCATAAGGCTACAGATGACTTTATCGAATGGCTGGCCAAGCTGGCCCCGCAGAAGGCTGGCCCCTCTGGCGTAGGCAAGGAGAACTACAACTGGTACGAGAAGAACGTCCACCTCATACCCTTCACCTGGGAGGACCAGGTCGTCCTTCTGCACCACGAACTGGAGCGGGCCCAGGCCGCCCTTCGCCTCGAAGAGCTGAACAACCAGAACCTTCCTCCTCTCGATCCCGTCACCGACGCTGCCAGCTACGACAAGATGAGCCGGGCCCGGCTCGACAAGTTCATCAAGTTCATCACCACGAAGCCCATCATTCCGGACAAGCCCTACATCCGAGGCGCGCTCGAACCGCAACTCGGCCACTATGTTCCCGAAGACAAGCGCATCTTCTTCACCCGCGTCACGCACCGCGAGCCCATGCTCCTCATGTCGCACGAGTACCACTGGATCGACCTCGCCCGCATGCGCGACGAGCCCAATCCTGATCCAATCCGGCGCGTCGCTCCGCTCTCGAACATCTGGGACACCCGCGCCGAGGGCTTTGCCACCGCCTTCGAGGAGATCGTCATGCACGCCGGTCTCTATGACGACAATCCGCGCGCCAAGGAGCTCGTCTGGATGATGCTGGCGAACCGCGCTGCCCGTGGCCTCGCCGCGCTCTACGTCCAATCGAATGACTTCACCCTCGAGCAGGCAGGCAAGTTCCACTCTGCGTGGACACCCAGGGGATGGGCGGTCGCGGGCGATTCACTGACGACCTTCGAACAGCTGCTCTATCTCCGCCAGCCCGGATACGGCGCCAGTTACGTGACGGGCAAGATCCTCTTCGATCGCCTGATGACCGAGTACTCGCGCCAGCAGGAGATCGCCGGCAAGCCCTTCGTCATGCGCGACTTCATGGACCGCTTCAACAACGAAGGCATGATCCCGGTCCCTTTGATGGAAGACGAGATGATCGTCAAGGAAGCCCGGGAACCATAGAAGAAGGAAGCGCAGGAGCCCTGGGAGCCTATTGAAAGACGTTATTGCATAAGGGCACGGCTTCAGCCGTGCCGTAAGCGCTGCATGTGCATTGCGGCTTTAGCCGCTGAGGTACGGTTTCCGTTCCTCAGCGATCTCCAGGAACCGGTACAGTCGTGGGATCTGCCCCGATTGCCCTGTCGATTCCCTATACTGGATCACTCAGGAAGCCGCGATACTATCGCTGAGCAATCCGTCTTGTCTAGGCGGGGAGAGGCGGGCTACTTCTATGGCGACTTCTACGCTGGTTCCGTTACAGGTGTATCTCGAAGCTGACTATCGGCCCGATTGTGACTGGATCGACGGTGAGGTGAAGGAGCGCAACGCGGGCGAAGGGCAGCACTCGAACATACAGGTCTTCTTCATCGGCCTTTTTCTTCAGCACAAACGGGAGTGGGGGATTCGTGTTGTGTCGGAGCAGCGGGTACAGGTGGCTCCGACGCGGTTTCGCATTCCGGATGTAGCTGTTCTTAGCGCATCCGGGCCGTTCGAGGCGATCGTTCGGGTCCGCCCATGCTGTGCATCGAAATCCTTTCGCGCGATCAGCGGATGAGCGAGATCGAGGAGCGCGCGAAGGACTACCTCGCGATGGGCGTGCCGATGGTGTGGATCGTCGATCCCCTGCGGCGGACCGCCTTCGTCTCCGACGAGAGTGGGCAGCGGCAGGTGGCAGAAGAGCTTACGGTCCCGGGAACGGAGATTCGGGTGACGGTGGCAGAGGTGTTTGCGGAGTTGGATGAGTTGGAAGCGCAGAGGTAGACATCAAGCCCGTCTGCGCTTCTAACCATCTCGTCGGCTCTAACCCCAGACAAATTCGATGGGGGCCTTGACGTCCGGGTGAAGACTCTTGTGGACGGGGCAGGTATGAGCTGCTCGCTCGAACTTGGCCTGATTCTCGGGGCTGATCTCGTGGGGGATATGAACCCGGACCGTCAGGCTCGCGATCATCCTCGGCGCAGTGGTCGTCATCTCCTTTTCGACCGTTGCGGTCGCCCCGGTAATGTCAACCTCCAGCGTGCGCGCAAGTATGCCCATCACGCTGAGGATGCAACTGCCGAGCGCAGTCGCGACAAGGTCGGTGGGAGAAAAGCTTTCGCCGCGCCCCTGATTGTCTTTAGGAGCGTCGGTGGTGAGTTCTGTATGAGACGGACCATGCACTGCCTTACAGTGCAGGTCTCCCTGATATTCGACTTGAATCGCAACCATCATGTTCCTTTTCCCGCACAGGGGATGCTTGAAGAGTTACACGTTGAATTTGAAGAAGAGGATGTCGCCGTCCTTGACGATGTACTCCTTACCTTCCGACCGCAGTAGACCCTTTTCTTTCACGGCTTGCTCGCTGCCGTAGAGGAAGAGATCATCCGACGCATAGCAGTCCGCCTTGATGAAGCCCTTCTCGAAGTCCGAGTGGATCACGCCCGCCGCTCCCGGAGCCTTGGTGCCGCGTTTGATGGTCCACGCCCGAACCTCCTGCACGCCAGCCGTGAAGTACGTGATCAGATCCAGCAACCGGTACGCCGAGTGGATCAGCCGATTCAATCCCGGCTCCTTCAATCCGGCGGCATCAAGAAACTCCGCCCGCTCCTCCGGCTCCAACAGCGCAATCTCGCTCTCGAGCGCTCCGCAGATGCTGACGACCTGCGCGCCTTCTTCCTGGGCACGTTCCTCGACGAGCTTCGTGTAGGCGTTGCCGTCATTGAGACCGGCCTCGTCAACGTTGGCGACGTAGAGCTGCGGCTTCATGGTGATCAGGAATAGATCGCGAGCGATGAGGCGTTCTTCGTCGGTGAGGTCAGCAGTGCGCGCTGGTTTGCCCGCGTTCAGCACCGCAAGCAGCTTCTGTAGCGTCGCGTGCTCAGCCTTGATCTTCTGGTCGGCGGTGGCCTTGGCGGAGCGCTCTACCTTGGTGAAACGCTTCTCGACGGTGTCGAGATCGGCCAGCAGGAGTTCGGTGTTGATGATGTCGATGTCGTGCAGCGGGTTGACGCCGCCGGCGACGTGGATCACCTCGGCGTCATCAAAGCAGCGGACGACGTGGCAGACCGCATCGGTGGCGCGGATATGGCCGAGGAACTGGTTGCCGAGGCCTTCGCCCTTCGACGCGCCTTCGACCAGGCCGGCGATGTCGATGAACTCCATTGTGGTGGGAACAAGGCTCTTAGGCTGGATCAGCGCGGCGATCTTCGCGAGCCGCTCATCCGGGACCGTGACGACGCCGGTGTTGGGGTCGATCGTGCAGAAGGGGTAGTTCGCGGCCTGGGCCTTGGCGCTGGTGAGTGCGTTGAAGATGGTGCTCTTGCCGACGTTCGGCAGACCTACAATTCCACAGTTCAGAGGCATTTTTTTGCTCGATTCCTTTGAGTTCTATTTGAACATGGAGAAGGCAAAGGCTTATGCCTGCAAGTGGACTAAGTCTAGCGGACTAAGCTAAGCTTGAAAGATGGAAACCGTGAATATGCATGAGGCGAAGACGCACCTTTCGAGGCTGGTGGAGAAGGCCGTGAAGGGTGAGCCGTTCATCATCGCGCGCGCGGGCAAGCCGCTGGTGAAGGTGACGGCGATCGACGAAGATCCAAAGGCAAAGGCGATAAAGCGGATTGGATTTCTCGATGGCCAATGCAAGGTGCCGGACGACTTCGACACGATGGGCCAGGCAGAGATTGAAGAGATGTTCTATGGGAAACAAGATTGAAGCTGCTCCTGGACACACACCTTCTGATCTGGGCTTCGTCCCGGTCCAAGCTTTTGTCGAAATCGGCGAGTGAATTGATCACTGACCCTGCGAACGAGGTGATCTTCAGCTCGATCAGCATCTGGGAGGTCGCCATCAAGCGCGGGCTTGAGCGCCCGGACTTTGATGTCGAACCAAGAGTGTTGCGGCGGGGACTCCTGGCTCATGGCTATGGCGAACTGGCATTTACGAGCGATCATGCCTTCGCGGTCAGCTCCTTGCCCCTTTTGCACAAGGACCCGTTCGACCGCGCGCTGATGGCTCAGGCGATGAGTGAGGGGCTCGTCTTGTTGACTTCAGACAAGGCACTGGAAGGATATTCGGGCGTGGTGCGTAAGGTGTAGCCGGTTGATCGAAGGATCAAACCGTCTCTACATCGAAGCAAGTGCCCGCTCCCGCAGCGGTTCGAGCCGCGTCTGTTCAAGCCCATCCCGATAGAACATGTTGTACGTGTCGAACGGAATCAGCCGCTTGCCATCGGGGTGGGCGATGTGGACGCAGGTCTTCTTGATCGAGCGCAGATCGAAGCTCTGCGCATCGATGAATGCGACGATCAGGATGCGGAAGAGGTTGTTGTAGCCAAGCTGCGGTGCCTGCACCTGCGGCAGGCAGCAGAGCAGCTCGCGCAGCGTGTTGGCCTGCGACTGTGGCGAATGGTTCGTGGAGAAGAGCTTGAAGATCTGGCCGCGAACCGCCTCATCGCGCTCGTAGATGATGGTGTTTCGGCCGCCATTGATCAGTACATCGGGCTCGATCATGCCGGTAAGCGGCACTACCTTGCCTTCGAGCTTCATCGCATACGCCATCGCCAGCGAGTCCGGATGGCAGGGCACAGGGATCAGGTCCTCGGGCTTGAAGACGCTCGTCTGTTCGAGGATGCGTCGACGGACCTCGCTCAGCGTCAACCGATGCACCGCCGGATCGTACCCCTGTAGTCGTCCAGCCTGCTGTACGGGTTGGAAGGTGACCCCGCGAACACATGGCTGCTGCAGAGCAAACTCAATGATGCTGCCCATCTCTTCGTCGTTCAAGCCGCGTTCGACGGTGACGACGAGCGTGGTCGACACATTTAGGCGGTTCAGCTTCTCCAGCGCCTTCTCGCGGATTAAACGCAGGTCTGCTCCGCGCAACTGCATCAGCGGATCGCGCCGCAGCGAGTCGAACTGCAGATAAAGCTCAAACTCCGGCATGTAGGTTGCCAGTCGCTCGGCGAAGCCCTCTTCCTGCGCGATGCGGATTCCGTTCGTGTTGACCATCAGGTGCTTGATCGGGCGTCGCTTGGCCGCGTCGAGGACAGCAAAGAAGTCCGGATGAATCGTCGGCTCGCCGCCTGAGATCTGCACGATGTCGGGCTGGAGCTCGTTCGATACGACGGCGTCGAGCATCGCATCAATCTCTTCCATGGAACGATAGGTCGTGCGGTGCGGTCCGCTCTCCGCATAGCAGATGGGGCAACTCAGGTTGCAGGCGTCGCAAATCTCGATCAGCGACAGGCACGAATGCTGCTCGTGGTCGGGGCATAGGCCGCAGTCGTAGGGGCAACCGTACTTCACCGGCGTGTTGTAGTGCGCGGGCATCTCGGGCGGCTTGATGAAGACCTCGCGGCAGCGTCGATAGTAGTCGATATCGTCGGCCATCAGCACGCGCTCGAAGCCGTGCTCCGGGCATCGTTTGAGCATGAAGACCTTGTTGTCTTCGAAGACGATCTTGGCGTCGATGCGGCGATAGCAGGTCGTGCAGATGGAGACGGCGGTGTCGTAAAAGAGGTAATCGCGGGTTTGGGCCATTACTGTTCTTCCTTTTTATGTGCGATCAACTTCTTATAGATTGCAGATACTCCTGCGGTTATGCCAAGAACGATCAGACCGAGTGCGCCAGTACCCATCCCGAGCAACTCGAGGAAGGCGGTGCTGATGAGGGTCATGGAAGCCCATACAGGTCGATCCGGCGGCGGAGTTCCACCGCTGATCGTTGCGAATCGAGAGAATAAAACAAGGTTCGCTCCGCATAGCCCCGCTGAGACGAGAAATAAAACAGCGAAGATCGCGGCCGTTTTCGCGGGTCCCGTTCTATCAGCCCATGGCATCTTCATCGCTCGACACCCCCTGGCTCTTTTGCTTTTCGCTGAGGTTCAGCCGCTGTATCACCGCTCTGCCTGAGGAGATGACTAGAACCAGCAGCAGAGCGAAGGTGCTGCCGAAGATTGCAATCAGTTCAGCCCTACCAGTAGCTTCGAGAAGCTTCATCGGCCAGGGTGTTACTCCGCGAGGTGCTTCGGGGCTTCCCATGAAACTCAAAACAGCAAAGAAGTTTGCTCCGCAGAGGCCGAGTGAGATCAGAAGAATTGTTGCTAAGATCGCGACGAGTTTCGCGAGTCCTGTCTTGTCCGTCCACGGCGTCTTCATGGTCTATCTCCCTTCGACGCCGAGTTGGCGGCTTCTGCGATGGCTGCAACTATGCCAACGAACAAGCCAATTATCGACAGTACGAAGCCAATTCCTCCTATGGTGTCGAGAGTGCCGGGAGCGCCGTCGTGGATATTGCGCTCAAGATAGAAACCTACTTGGCACAAACCGAGGCACAGCACGGCTGCTGCCGCGCAGCAGGCTATTATCTTCAAGCCAATGTTCTTGAAGAACTTCGGTTCAGGCATCGACCACCTCGCGTGTTGGATACATCTCTCCGACAACGAGTATGACAAGGCCAGCCACGCAAGCCCATTGAATCCAGTTCATTCCGTGCACCAGTGGTTGCGGCTTCAGAAAATCAATCGCCAATCGCCACGTGAGATACGCCGCCATGAAGGCGCGAAAGATCCTCCCATTTACATGCGGCTTCGCGTTCCAACGCCAAAGCAACCACCCTAGCGCCACCAGAAACAGAAGCTCATAAAGCTGCGTCGGATGCCTGCGCACTCCATCGCCAAAGTCCACGCCCCATGGCAGCGTTGTGGCTTTCCCGTAAGTGTCATCCGCCAGCCCGGCAAGAAAGCAGCCGATTCGCCCAATCGCGATGCCTACGCATAACGGGATCGCAAACAGGTCACCCGTGCGCGACCGAATGCCCGAAAAACGCTTTGCGACCTCGACCGCGATCCACCCGCCCAGCAGACCGCCGACGATCGTCTTGCCGCCCGGCCGCAGCACGTCCGCCCAGTGCAGCCCCATCCGTGGAGCCTGCTCCAGCAGCCCCAGCGCCCTGCTGCCGACCAGCGCGCCAATCGCCGCTGCGGCGATCACCACCCAGCGCTTGTCTTCGGTGAGCGCATCGCCCTGCTGGTGGCGCTCTCGGCGGTAGAGCGCATATCCGCCCACGTAGCCCAGCGTCTCGAACAACGGGTGCAGCTCCGGATGAAAGATGTTAGGCAAGATGCCATGAGTCTACGGCATGTCTACCCGGCTCGCGACGAACCGGCAGGGAAGCGTGTATGCTGATCGACGTGGAAGTGGTACGACCAATTAGCCCACTTTCGCGGAAGGAATCACGCATGTCCGAAGCTCTCGAGTTACCCCGCTTCTCCATTGGCGTTGGCGACCGTTTCGCCCATCAGGCAAAAGCACAACTGGCTGCCTGCATCCTCGCGCTTCGGGCCGGGGTTGAGGTCGTTCCGGTCTGGAACAAGTCCAACCGTGAGCACACCATCATTGGCTCCGAGCCAGGGCAGACCCGGGCCGCCGCCGATGCCGCCGTCGCAGCGCTGGGCTGGACGAAGCCCTACTTCCTCGACGCCGATCACATCAATCTCACGACGGTGCCGCGCTTCCTTGCGCCCTGTGACTTTTTCACCATCGATGTCGCCGACCTGATCGGCAAGCCTGCGAAGGAGGCCGATGTCGCTGCCTTCCTTGCCCGCCACCCGGAACTCATCGGCGAAGTCGCGATCCCCGGCATCGCCGCGCCCTTCCATACCGACGCCGCTTTCGTCTCCGGCGTAGCCAACAAGTTTCTCGCCGCGGTCCAGCACGCTGGCCTGATCTATCGCTCACTGCTGGAGAACAAGGGAATCGGTCGTTTCGTGCCGGAGATCTCGATGGACGAGACCGACTCACCGCAGACGCCTGTCGAACTGCTCATCATCCTGGCCGCGATCGCCGACGAGAAAATCGCCATCCAGACGATCGCGCCTAAGTTCACCGGACGTTTCAACAAGGGTGTCGACTACGTCGGCGATGTAGCGCAGTTCGCCAAGGAGTTCGAGGAAGATCTTGCCGCTATCGCCTTCGCGATCAAGACCTACGGCCTGCCCTCGAACCTGAAGCTCAGCGTCCACTCCGGGTCGGACAAATTCTCCATCTACAAATCCATCCACGCCGCCGTGACCAAGACCGGCGCAGGTGTTCACCTTAAGACCGCAGGAACCACGTGGCTCGAAGAGATCATCGGCCTCGCGGAGTCCGGCGGTGACGGTCTCGCCCTCGCAAAGGAGGTCTACGCCGAAGCCCACGCACACAGCGCCGAACTCTGCGCTCCTTACGCCACTGTCATCGACATCGATCCTGCTGCCTTACCGCTTCCTTCTAACGTCGAGACTTGGACCAGCGAGCAGTTCACCTCCGCGCTCCGCCACGACCAGTCCAACCCGGCTTACAATCAGAGCTTCCGGCAGCTTCTCCACGTCGGATTCAAGGTCGCTGCGAAGATGGGCGACCGCTATCTGAAGACGCTTGAGGCAAACGAGGAGATCGTGGCGAAGAACGTCACCACCAACCTCTTCGACCGGCATATCAAGCCAGTCTTTCTGGGTTCTAAGGACTGAAGATGATTGTTGTCGTTATGGGAGTAAGCGGTTCGGGCAAGTCAACGATCGGCAATCTGCTCGCCGAGCGCACCGGCGCGATCTTTGCCGATGCCGACGACTATCATCCTGCTGCGAACAAGGCCAAGATGGCCGCTGGACATCCGCTGAACGATGCCGACCGCCAACCGTGGCTCGAAACGCTCAACGCGCTGTTGCGCGAATGGCACGGCGGCGGCACCAGCGGCGTGCTCGCGTGTTCCGCGCTGAAGGATACGTATCGTCACACGCTCGCCGCTGGCATGCCTCCAGGGACGGTGACCTTCTGCCTGCTCGATCTTCCCCGCGAACTGCTTCAGCAGCGCCTCGCCGCTCGCCATCATGAGTTCATGACACCCGCGCTGCTCGATAGCCAACTTGCCACGCTTGAATCGCCGAACGACGCGCTTGTCGTGAAGAACGATCGCGACCCCGAAGCAGTAGTCGCAGAGATCATCCAACGAATTCAGTCAACGAAGTAGAAAGGCAAGTCAGCAAATGGGAAGTACCTTGTTCGATCTCACGGGTAAGTCGGCGGTCGTCATCGGCGGAACGTCAGGCATCGGCCTCGCCATGGCTGTTGGTCTTGCGGAAGCCGGGGCTGACGTTGCCGCCACCTCGCGGCGGCAGGAGCAGGTGGATGAAGCGGCGGATGCAATCGAAGCCCACGGTGTGAAGTCGCTGCGAGTACCCTCCGACGTCAGCGACCGCGGCTCCCTGGAGCATCTGCTCACAGCCTCGCTCGAGGCCTTCGGCAAGGTCGACATCCTCATCAACTGTGCCGGCAAGATCAAGCGCGCTCCGACTGTCGACTTCCCCGAAGAGCTATGGAACGACATCATGGACACGAACGTGACCGGTACGCTGCGCGCCTGCCAGATCTTTGGCCGTCAAATGCTGGAACGCGGCTACGGTCGCATCATCAACATTGCGTCTCTGAATACCTTCGTCAGCCTGAAGGAGGTCACCGCTTACGCCGCCTCGAAGGCCGCTGTAGGAGCGCTGACGAAATCGCTTGCCGTCGAGTGGAGTTCGCAGGGAGTGACGGTCAACGCCATCGCGCCGGGAGTCTTTCGCACAGCGCTCAACGCAGAGTTACTCGACAAAAGTGAGCGGGGCAAAGAACTGAAGTTGCGCACGCCGATGGGGCGATTCGGAAAGACAGAAGAGCTTGTGGGCTCCGCGATATTCCTGGCGAGCGAAGCCGCAGCCTTCATCACCGGCGAGATCCTGGTTGTCGACGGCGGCTTTCTGGCCAGCGGCGTCAACCAGTAGATGCGTCTATCGGGTTCCCAGGTGGTGGACTGGAAGACCCGCGGGATCCTCTTCGGCCTTCTTTTTCTTGCGCAGTACGATCTCCACGTTGGGTGGAACGATCGTGAGAAGTAGTAGCAGAATGATCGTGATCTCAGGAATATGCAGCTCCTGAAAGATGTAAAGGAAGTAGGTTGCCGTAACGGCAGCCGTCAGGGAGCAGGCGATCACTACGGTTGCAAGGGTCTTTGCCCACGGGCGCCGATCAAAGGGAAGCATAGGGCCACTCTTCTCTGAGCGATTGATTCTTCAGATCGGTAGATTCGCCGGTCGAGTTACGGCGACGGGCGTCTGGCTCCATCGCTCAGAGCTAGACAGTAGGCGCAGCCAGTTTGAATTGTCAAGAAAAAGCGCACGGGTGGTTCGGGGGACTCTGCCGCGAACGGGAAACGGCGAAGCAAGCCAGCGTCGGCTAACCTGCTTCGCCCGTTGACTTACCTCTCGTTCTCCTAGTGTGTACTCCAGGTCCAATTCAGAATCTTGATGGAACTCGCCGTTGCGCCAGTCCCACCGGTAAAGCCCGCAAACGCCAGCTGCGGAATGATGGATTCGACAGTGCTGCCCGAAGCCAGGACGGTGGTGAAGTTCGCATACTGGTTCAGATCGGTGACCGAAAGCGTTAGCTGCGTGCCATTCGACTCAATCCGCGCATGGAACGTGTGCCCACTTTGCAGATTGATCCGGTAAGGCGTGAGATCGATGAAGGGCGTGGTCGGCGATGCACCATTGAGATAGAGACCTGTGGAGTTCGGGACCTCGCCCGCGTTGTTATGGATATCGAACTTGATCGCCAGACTGTTGGGAATGCTGGGCCCGGTTCCTCCGGGCTTGTCCGGGCCATATCCCAGTCCGCCACCCTCCATCCCGACAGAGGCCAGCCGTTCATTCTGGAGAACGAACGCAAATCCGTCGCCTACCCCATTCGCAATCTGGAAGTCGAAGTCGGTGGTGAAGAACCCCTGCGGCAGCACCTTATCAACGACAAAGGCGCTGGTGGCCTTGAACGGCGTGCCGTTGGTCAACTGGACCGCGGAGCCAGAGACAGCTGCGCCTCCGCTATAAAAGATCCCCGTGCTTCCGGTGAATCCATCCGGAAATGTAGGCTTGGGGTACGGGGGATAGACCGGATCGGACTTCACAAACTGACCCAGAGTAACGGTCCAGTTTTCGATGACCTGGACAGCAGTGTTCGCACCCGTCGAGCCGGTGAAGCCCGCATAGCCCATGCTGCCATGCAGCAGCTCTCCATTTATAGAATCGTCAGCGACGCCGAAAGTCGTCGAGAAATGTTGGTTGGTCACGAAGTCCTGTAGGGAGACCGTGATGTGTCCAAGGCCGTCGGAACTGACTCTCCCGTCAAACTCATGGCCGCTGTGGAGATCGATGCCGCTCGGCGTTAGATCGACAGCTCCATCAGGGGACGTCACTCCATTCCGTTCGAGACGTATGGAGTTACTCCCTTCTCCCTGGTTATTGTGAAGGTCAAATACGACAGCGAGGCTATTGGTGATGCTCGGCCCGCTGGCCCCCGGAGGATTGCCGTATCCGATGCCCGCGCCCGCTGATCCGATGGCGTTCGGGCCATTGGACTGCAGGACGAAAGCGAACCCGTCGCCGGTTGCGTTGGTGAGTTGAAAGTCGAATTCGGTGAAGAAGGTGCCGCTCAGATCAAGTCGTTTCTTCGAGAAGAAGGAACCCGCCTCCTGCTGTCCGCCATCGGTCAATTGGATCGTGGTGCCCTTAAGCGTCGCCGATCCGTTGAGCGCCAGCCCCGAAGTGTCTCCCGTGAATCCAGCGGGATATAAGTACGCGATTCCGGAGGCGCGTACAGTTCCCGTAGTGCTATTGGGGTCGTGCAATGCGTCGCCCGAGTAGGTGGCGACAATGTTGTGAACACCCGAGTCGAGAGGGATTGTGCCGCTTGTGGATTGCGCAGACCAGGAGATAAAGTCCTGGAATTCAGGCGGCGCGGTGTAGGGGTTGAAGATGAAGAAGTCTGGCAAACCGTCCCCGTTAAAATCTGCAATGGCGTTGCCCACAGCTGGATCGCCACCCTTTCTTGTCTGGTGGTTTGCTGCCGTGACATAATCGACCTCCTCTCCGATCCCGGGAATTACATCGACTTCATAGATGATGATGTTCAGTGTGCTTACAATCGCAAACTGAAGCTTTCCACTTCCCGTGTAATCGCCTGCGACCATGTCATCGAGGCTGTCCCTCGAATAACCGGGCTGGGACTGTGTGAATGTCAGGTTGCCGTGACCCTTGAAGAAGGTCAACATCTGATCTCCTCCAGAGAGAAGATCAGGGATGCCGTCGTCATCAAAATCTCCGGCTAAGAGAATTCCCGTATAGGAGGGCAAAGAGGCCGCCGGCGTCGAGTTGAAGGTGCCATCCCCGATGCCGCGGAAGACCATCAACTGCTTCGCCAGAACCGTCTGCCCGACAGGAGCGGTGAAGTATGCCACCGCAAGGTCAGGGAAGCCGTCCCCGTTGAAGTCTGCGACCGCCCCCGACGTAATCGTGTCGCCCGAAAACGTCAGCGGTGTCTTGGCGGTGAACGTGCCGTCGCCGTTGCCAAGCAGCACCTGAGCGGAGCTTCCACTCGCGGTTCGGTTGCTGATGGAGACCAGATCGGGGACACCGTCGTGGTTGAAATCGCCTGCATAGAGGGTCTTCGAACTGTCCTGCACCGCCGAAGGCGCAGCGGGTGTGAAGGTGCCATCGCCGTTACCCAGGCTGACGTAGATCTTGTCTGTAGCGGAATCGGAGATGGCGATGTCCAGCTTCCCATCGCTGTTGAAGTCTCCCGCCAGCAGCGGGCCATGCGCCCCGGTCATTGAACTGTAGGCGGGACTTTGCGTGAAGTTTCCTTTTCCGTCCCCAAGAAAGACAAGGAGGTTGGTATTCGATGTAAGCTCGGCGACATCCTGAAAGCCGTCATTATTGAAATCGCCGGTTGCCGTCGCAACGATGGAGGTCAGTGTCGCTAAAGGGATCTGCGAAAAGCCAGTTGGATTCGTGAGGACATAGCCAAAGGTTGAGTTGTAGACAACAAGAGGAGATGTGTCGATTGCCGCATTATTTCGCGACGTATCGACAAGCGACACCGTCCCCGTAGGTTCTATCGGCCCAGAGCCCGTTAGATAGGTGCCGATGGTGATCCCGCCACTCACAAGATTAGGGTTCAATGGTTGAAACGTGCTGGCGCGTTCAAAGGCATTTGTGGATTCGGTCAGGTTCTGCGTCGGTGAAGCGCTTGCTCTATACGTCTTCGTCCCATGAAAGATCGCCCGTAGCGTGTGCGGACCGTCGGATAATCCCAGCCGAATAGTCGCTGTGCCGTTCGAAGTGAGTTGCGCTCTCCCAATGGGAGCTTCATTCTGGCAGTCGGTCAGGCCCTTATCGCAAAACACTACCAGGCCGGGATGGACTGGCGTTCCTCCCGATGTCACGGTCGCGGTGAGGGTGATCACGCATCCCGACTGTGGGCAGGCGGAAGTTACCTGGAGCGTCGTAGAGGTGGAGGTCTGCCCGCTCGCCACGGCTGGAACCGCAAAGGATATGAAGAATAAAGCCGAGACAACGGAGAAGCCTAGAATTACGAGACGGCGCAGACGCATGGCTGGACTCCAGGGGATGGGAACCTGTGCGGAGGAGAACGTACGCGAGAGGTCTCGCAGGGGAGGCTGATCTTGGAGTCGTCTACGAAGAACCGTGTAGCGAAACGCGATAAGTAAACCCCATTAGTGGCAGAAATTTCCAGTTAATTTTGAATAGTCTTTACTCGCCTGGGCGAAGAGATAGAAATAGTCCGCTTCGACGGATAAGTCACACCGAGGTAAAAACTCTTATACGATTCGAACATTCGGAGCTCTGACGCTTGGCGTGGAATGGATTCGTGAAGTTTTTCCTTATCAATTTTGGGTGGCGGCAATTCCCATGGGTTAATTACCAGTTCTAAGCCAGGGAAGAGTTTCCAAGCCACTTAGGATTGTTCGCCGTCCCGTCAAAGTGCGGGGTTGTCTTGAAGAGTTCGTACCTGCCCGTCATTGCAGCATCTTTTGTCTTGGCCAGCATCGCTGCCATCTCGGTCTGCGAGAGCGGCTTGAAGGTCTTCGCCGCCTGCAACGCTTGCGCCAGGATCTCAGGCTTGTCGATTCCCGTGATTACCACGGACACCGGTTGTGTCAGGCTGTAGTGCAGCGCCGGGATAGCCTCCACCGTCTTGCTTCCGAGGATGAAGTTGTCGCCGAAGGTCTTCATCGCCAGGACGCCGATGCCCTTCTTTTGAGCGACGGGCAGGACTTCCTTCTCGAACGACCGGAAGTGTGCGTCCATCACGTTAATCGGCATCTGAACCGTATCGAAGTGGAAGTTGTGCTGGTCGGCGATCTCCAACATTCTCAAATGAATCTGCGGGTCCTTATGGCCGGTGAAGCCGATGTAACGGATCTTTCCCGCCTCGCGTGCGGCGACCGCGGCTTCGATCGCCCCGCCGGGAGCGAAGATGCGGTCTGGATCTTCAAACCGTATGATCTCGTGGAACTGAACCAGGTCAATTGTGTCCGTCCGCAGGCGGCTCAGCGACTCCTCGAGCTGCTTGTTGTACTCGGACTTCGTCCTGCCATCCATCTTTGTCATCAGGAAGACCTTCTCGCGATAGCCATCGCGCAGGGCGTTCCCCATGCGGACCTCACTGGTGCCGTTGTTGTAGTCCCAGCAGTTGTCTAGGAAGGTAATGCCGCTGTCGATCGCCTTCCGGATCAGCGAGATGCTCTCCTCAGGATCAGCCTGCTTGCCGATATGAAATCCTCCCAGCCCAATCGCAGAGACC
Source organism: Granulicella aggregans (assembly GCF_025685565.1). Classification (NCBI taxonomy): domain Bacteria; kingdom Pseudomonadati; phylum Acidobacteriota; class Terriglobia; order Terriglobales; family Acidobacteriaceae; genus Granulicella; species Granulicella aggregans. The sequence goes on along the minus strand of NZ_JAGSYE010000002.1, from coordinate 1,349,043 downwards.
ATCTCGCCCGTCGTCCCAAGCTGGCGGTAGATCATGTCCGGCGATTGCGGCCGTGTTGCGCCAGTCTTTGCCTGTGCGTTAGCGGGAACGCTTCCTGTGGCGGCAGCACCAAGGCCTGCTACGGTCGCAGACTTCAAAAAATCACGACGCTCCATGACGGAATCTCCTGAGCTTGACGGAATGGTTCAGGAACTTGGATGCAGACCGGCATCTACAGTTGTGTGCCGCCGGGGTGGAGTTTCGCGCTACGAAAACGCGCGGAACTATCTCCGGGCTGTCCGCGCAATCAGAGTCGCGGAGTATGCCGCGCCAAACCCATTGTCTATATTCACCACCGAAACATTTGGCGAGCACGAGTTCAACATTCCGAGCAGCGCTGTTACGCCGCCGAAGCTCGCCCCGTATCCGACCGACGTTGGCACCGCGATTACCGGTACGCCGACCAGTCCTCCGACCACCGAGGGCAGGGCCCCCTCCATCCCCGCACAGACGATCACAGCATCGGCCTGTGCCAGTTGCTCACGCACGGCGAGCAGCCGATGAACTCCGGCCACGCCCACGTCATAGAGTCGCAGGGCATTCACCCCGAAGTGCTCTGCCGTGACTGCGGCCTCTTCGGCTACTGGCAGATCGCTGGTTCCAGCGCAGAGCACCGCGATACAGGGCCGTTCAACCACCTTCGCTGCTGGTTTCTGGCGAAGGGCGACGATCCGTGCGGTCTCATAGTGAACCGTACCCGCAACCGCTAGTTGGATGGCGGTGACGGCCTCCGGCGAGACCCGGGTGGCCAGGACGTCGCTGCCCGCCTCCGCCATTCGCGAGAAAATCTCGGCTACCTGCGCCGGTGTCTTTCCGGCGGCGTAGATAACTTCGGGCAGTCCCGTTCGCAGACTCCTGTGGTGATCGATCCGCGCGTGCCCAATGTCTTCGAACGGCAGATTGGCGAGCCGCTCCGCTCCGGCTGCCGGCGTGATTTCCCCGCGTTCGACCGATGAGAGCAACGCGAGCAGCGCTGACTTATCCATTCCGTCCCTGCACATACGCGGCGATCGCCGCCTGCTGAACCTGCTTGACCGGCACTGCATGTGCCGCCGCCGCGGCGCGACAGTCTTCAAACTCCGGATTGGCGTTCAACGCTTCACCTTGCAGACTGCCCACTTTCACCTTCACCGGACCATAGGCCGTCTCAACCGTCGTAAACGTCCGGTCGAGGCAGGAACGCTTGTCTTCGCGGACACGAATGCCCAGGGTGCTTGTCTCGGTCAGCAGAAGACGCTCGAGCACGGCGCTTTCGCCAGGATTGCAGAGCACTGTCAGCAAGGTTCCAGGGCGTCCCTTCTTCATGATCACCGGGGTGAGCATCACGTCCAGAGCGCCTCGTTGCAGCGCCATCTCCGCCACATGCGCCAGCACCTGCGGCGACAGATCATCGAGCGCCGTCTCGAGCACCGTCACCGTCTCCGCTTCATGATGCTTTCCATGATCAGGATGCGACGTCGCAGCGGTCTCACCGATAGAAAGACGCAGCACGTTCGGGAAGCCCCTGGGATCGCGCGATCCCGCACCGTAGCCGATCTTGTGCACCGTCATCGCCGGCTGCGAGCCGAAGGTGAGACCCTTCTCTTCCATCAAGACCCGTAGCAAAGCGGCACCAGTGGGCGTCACCAACTCCATCTGCACGTTCGCAGAATAGGTAGGTACGCCGCGCAGCAGGTCTGCCGTAGCCGGTGCGGGAACGGGGAAGCGCCCATGCGCGCAATCCACCATTCCGCCGCCAACATTCACCGGCGACGCCATCCACCCATCCGCCCCGAGAGCATGGATCCCCGCAGACGCGGCGACAATGTCCACGATTGCGTCCACCGCTCCCACCTCGTGGAAGTGAATCTCCTCAACGGGAACGTTATGTATTCGCGCTTCGGAGTTGCCCAGCAGCTCAAACGCCCGTACTGCTGTGCGGATGACAGGCGCAGAGAGCGTCGAAGCCTGGATCAACTCACGGATCGCCGTAAGCGACCGCCCATGCCCGTGCACATGCGGATGGGAATGCTCATGTTCGTGAGTATGAGGAACGCCAGTCTTGTGTTGATGCTGTGTCTCAGGATGCCTCGAGTACACCGGCTGGTTCGCAGCCTGATCCTGAAATCTCTCGGCGGACGAGGGCACAGCCTCAGCCAGATGATCTCCTTCGAAGACATCCACCTTCACGCTTGAGATCCCGCTTCGGTCGACCGTGCCGATCTTCAGCGACGCTCCCAACCGGAGCAACGCGACTGCCTCATCCAGCGTTTTGCGTTCCACTCCGGCACCGATCAGCGCGCCAAGAAACATATCGCCGGAGAGTCCAGCAAAGCAATCCAGATAAGCCATCTTCATCGTCGTCATCCCGAAATCTTGGAGTGTGCATCCCGCACCATTATCGAATAGCGGAGAGGATATCCGACGCCGATAGCATATCGTTCATCGATCCAGATCGATATCCCTGCGCGTCCAGGGTGACATATTGAAATCCGAGATCCTTGATCGCCGGAGTGATCTGGTCGAGCACATGAATCGACAGGGCACGTGGCAGGTCCGCCCGGTCGATCTCAATCCGCGCCAGGTCGCCATGGTGCCGGACCCGAACCTGCATAAATCCAAGCGCATGGAGGATCTCCTCCGCAAGCTCCACCTGCGAAAGATTCTCCTTCGTCACCGTCCTGCCGTATTCGATGCGCGAAGCGAGGCAGGCCGATGCAGGCTTCTCCGCGATCGACAACTCAGCCGCCCGCGCCAGCGTGCGTATCTCAAATTTGCGAAGCTGCGCCGTGAACAACGGAGCAACCGCATGATGCTGCTCTGCGGCCATCTGGCCGGGGCGGAACTCACCCTTGTCGTCAAGGTTCATCCCGTAGGCGATATGTCGATACCCCAGCCGCTTACGTTCCTTCTCCATGCGCGTAAACAGCTCATCCTTGCAGTGAAAGCACCGGCGGCTATCGTTGCGCTGATAATCCGCGTTATCCAGTTCTTCAGTGTGCAGGATGTAGGTCGGAATCTTGTGCGTCTTTGTGAAATCCACGGCTGCAGAGAGCTCTGCGCGGGGAAGAGAAGCCGAGTCTGCAATCACCGCCAGCATGTTGTCGCCGAGCACGCGGTGCGCGCTCCATGCCAGATACGCCGAATCAGTGCCGCCGGAGTACGCGACCAGCACACTTCCAAGCTGGCTAAGGGTCCTGTCGAGGAGTGCAGATTTTTCCGTCAGAGTCATATTCATATCTCAGTCACCTGTCGCTACCGTTCGCGGCCTTTCTCTCCATTCGGGTTGGATGCAGAATCGGGGCCCAGAGAAACCTCGCTGACTACACCGTGCCAGTGTACGCAAACCAAGGCCATGCCTCAGTTAGGCCGGAGCAGCTGGCGGTTTCGGCTGAGTGAACCATAGCAACGGCTGGGTCACGGCTAAGGTGCTCAGCAGCTCTGGCGCGGCGCTCTCGGGCAGCGGTTGTAGTGTCCGCCACAGGTCGACATACTCCGGATGGCGATACGCCCGCCCAGCCAGCAAAAGACTGATCCGCTTCCCCGGCAGTTCTTTGAAGTGTGCCAAATCCGCTGGGTAAGGCCACACCGCTCGGTTCGCGATCGCCGGATAGTGGAACGCGACCGCCGCTCGAAGTCCCGGACCATCCTGCAGCTCAAACTCCCATGGATTGTCGAAGCGCGTCGTCATTAGCTCGCAAGCCAGGCATAGCAGGTCAAGATTGAAGAGGCAGTCGCGGAACGGGTTCGGCGACGAGACAACATGAGGAAAGATCCCGATGCCGGTGATCTCGGCCCTCAAAGTCATCGTGCGGAAGCGGTGGCGCAGCGCGCCCAGGGTGGCATCATCGGAGGTCAGCCCCTGCACATTCGCATCCGCGTAAGCCGCACTCTGGAAGAGCCACGAACTTCCATGCTGGTCCTTCATGTCGCGCGCCAGGCCCGCCGTCCGGGACTCGTTCATCCATGTCGCATACTCCGCGAACCATTTGCGGATCGCCGTCAGGTCCGCGGTAGTCAGAGCGTCGCTGGCGGCGAGGAATCGCACCGACCGTGCCACCTCCGCCAGGGGCACCGTCTCGATGACGCCCTCTGGCCTCCCCGATGCCGCGCCAGGGATCCGTTGTGCAAACTGGAGGCTCGGTGTCATGCGCGTGCCGGGGGTAACGAACCAAGCTCGAAGATGCTCTGCCGCCCGCGACGCATACCGCCCCTCTCGAGTGATCACGAAGGCTGCAGTCAGCGCCGCGACAACATGGCCCAGTTTGTACACTAGTTCCCGATGTGCGGCGAACGCATCGGGGTTGACGGTATTCGCTCGGTGCGCCCACAGCGCTGAAGATGCAGCATCGGCCCCGTCGGCAGGGAAGTAGTCCTCCGGTTCGGAGTAGTAATCATTTGCCGTCCTAGGCGAACGCTTTGCCGGGATCGAAGTGATCGGCTGAACCGGCTGCCCCATCGCAGCGTCAGCCATGGCCAGAATGCGGTCATGATCGATCGCCGCGACGTCGGGGCGGATGCCACCCGATGAGCCCGTCTGCCCATACATCCGGCCGTCCATCAGCGCGAAGCTCGTGGCTGTGGCAAGACCGGCCGCGCAAAACCTTCGTCGGGATGCGTCTCTCATGCGGCCCTCGCTCAAAGCCCGATTCTATGGCTTGCTCTCGTTCTCCCGCTCAAGCCAGTAACTCGATCGCGCCGTTACCTTCAAATCCGGATAGTCCTTCAGACTCAGCTCCAGCGCGTGAATCCCGGGCTCCGGCGACTGCGGATGAAAGCTCAACATATACCGGTTTGGAAGGTGATTCGAGATCGTCCCCAGGTCCTTCTCCAGCGACTTCACGTTGTCGAACTTGTAGTACTCTCCGCCGGTCAGATGGGCCACCGTCTCCGGTGTGTTGCGGCTGAGGCCGTGAATACCCGCCAGGATGGCCAACTTCGCAACCCGTATCGGTGGGATCAGGACGTTCAGACACTCAAACGCCTTCGCGACTTCATTCTCCGGGATATCGGGGTCAGCCTCGGGGTCCTTCGCCATGCATCCGCCTGGCGGTCCCGGAGTATCCGGCTGGCTGAACTTCTTCGCTTCATTCTTCGCGTCCGAACGTGTACTCGAAAACGCCGCGCTATAGATCACGGTATTCGTATCGCTCACCGCGCGCAGCGCCTCGGCAAGAGTTGTCGAGCTGCCATGATCCACGGTCTCGCTAAGCAGCAGAATCGCCCGCCGATACTCCGGCGGCTGCACACTCAAGATCTTCACTGCGAACGCCAGCGCGTCCAGGGTGGCCGCCTTTGGATCTCCAGCTTCCAGATTATTCAACGCAACTTCGACACGGTCCATGTGCGGCGTGAACTTTTGCACCAGCTCGGGATGGCTGTCGAACGCGACCACCCCGACCTTGTGCGGCACCCCGCCAATCAGCCCGTCGAGCATCGTAGGTAGCGTTCGATAGTTGTCGAGCTGCCGCCCACCGGCACCACCGGTCTCGACGACCACCAGCAGTGCGAGCGGCTGCGCCCCGGCATCGTCTTCGAGCGTCAGCTTCTGTTCTACTCCGTTGTCGGTCAGCGTGAAGTCCTTCGCCTTCAGCGTATAGACAAGCGCTCCTGACTTCGTCCTCACCAAAGCCGGAACCACCACCAGCGTGGACCGCACATTGATTGTCGTCACGGCTTGTGGCGGCTCTGCGCCTGACTGCGCCGCAGCGTCGGTTGCCGAAGTCTCCTGGGCCCAAACCATCTGTCCACAAAGCAAAGCCACCACGGTAATCAGCTGGAACTGCCCCATATGCAGCCAGTATAGCGATCTCCGGCATGGTTCATCCCGGCGGTGCTTCTCGATCACTCACAGCCAATTGGACCCCGGCACGCCGCATTTTGAGGATCTCGATGAGCGCGGCCACCGGTGTGATACCCGCCTCGCCTCGGTCGTGCCAAACGACCGCCTGGATCCCTACCAGCAAGGGAGTCGAGACGTGATGCGGACCTCTTGCGAATGCAGCATAGACCGGTGCCCCGCTCAAACCGCCTTCTACATTCGCATTGATGAGCCAGATCCGAATCGACTTCGCAGGGGACTCAAGTGCGCATCTCACCGGCACGTGCGCACCCTCATCCAGGGAGGTGATCATGCCGGACTCCGAGATCGGAAAGTCCATCAGCCTAAAGAACTCTGGCGGCGCCACGCCCACGGTGGCGATCTCCTGAGCTTCGTGCAGCGTGCTCAACTCGCTCTCCGTGGGAAGGGTATCGATCGCTGTGTCGGCCAGCTTGAAGTCATCCAGGTCGGCCACTTCTTTGTGACTCAGTGGAATCAAAGCCAGATCGGTCGCCGGGTCGGGGCTGGTCAGGAACTGACGGACCTGGTCTCGCTCCAGCAGCAGAGTCCGATAGCTGATGCCGCCTGCCCTCCGAGTCAAACGGACGGTGATGCTCTGCGGGTTCGGCCGCCCGCACCTCGCCCACTCGGGGTCGACCACGTGCCGCGCTGTGACCAGAAACCTTGCATTGCCGGTGCTCTCCTGGGGAAGCTTCAGAATAAAGCCAGTTCCGATCCGCTGTGCGGTTTCGCCAGGAACAGGTGCTGACGCATAGAGAAAGAGCACGGACTCGGAGATCGGCCACGCGATGGGCTTCGCATCCGTGATGGACTCAGAGGTGTCCTCGCCCGCGTCGCGATGGATCACCCGGGCATCGAGATCCCCCGCAGGAGGGCCGTCGAACGAAGGCCCATGCACTTCGCCAAGGCTCTCCTCGACCGTCGCGTCATGGAGCAGCGTGTTCGCAACGCCGTAAACAACGCTCGTCTCCTGAGCCTGTCGCAGAATCAGCAACTCCCGGGCGGACAAACATCGCGCACACTGTTCGAGGAGCGTCTCCCATGGGATCGCGGAGAGTCGTGTCGCGCGGAGTTGCTCGCAACTTCGAACCGGGTTGCATCCGCAGATCTCCAGGAACGACGCGAGTAGCAGCGCCATCGTAGCAATCCTTCGCCGGGGCGTTGCCGTCAGGCGCCGCATCTTCCAGCACCTCGAATACTTTTACCTGGTTCGACAACTGACAGGCAGGCAATGAAAAGGGCCGCCAGGGGCGGTCTTAAGCAGGACATGTGTAACTCCTTCGCTTGGCATGAAGCTCATCTGCGGCAAGCCCGGATTACAGGAAGAACTCTTTTTCAATTGTGTTGGGATAAGGAGAGATCAAGGACAAGCAGAGTGCCAAAATGGGACAGAAACTAACTTGAGCGAATAATACACCCGTAGGGCGATTGTGCAAGCAGAATTGCATCCACCGTTTTATAAGAACGCAGGAGGCTATCCGCGACATGGTAGAGATCATCGACTCTCACCACCATCTATGGCGTTACACCACTGAAGACTACGGCTGGATCGGCCCTCAAATGCAGGTGCTGAAGCGCGACTTCCTGCCCGAAGATCTCTCGCGCGAGATGGCCGCAGCGCAGGTTCACGGCTCGGTCGCCGTCCAGGCTCGTCAGACCATCGAAGAGACCCGCTGGCTTCTTGATCTCGCCGCACAGAACCCCGCCCTCCGGGGCGTCGTCGGCTGGCTGCCCATCGTTCACGGTGACCTCCCTTTACAGCTCTCCGATCTCGGCGATATCGCAAACTTGAAGGGACTACGGCACGTCATTCAGGACGAGCCCGATGAGAACTTCATTCTGCGCGACGACTTCAACGTCGGCATCGCATCGCTGCTCGGCACCGGTCTCGTCTACGACATCCTGATCCACGAGCGCCACCTGCCTCAGGCAGCTATCTTCGTGTCACAGCATCCGAAGCAGGCCTTCGTCCTCGACCACCTCGCCAAGCCGAAGATCGCCGCAGCGGAGATCGAGCCATGGCGCAGCAATCTCTTTGCCCTCGCCGCTCACCCCAATGTCTTCTGCAAACTCTCCGGCCTGGTCACCGAAGCCGATTGGGAGAGATGGACCTTAGCAGACCTGCGGCCCTACCTCGACGCCGCAATAGTGGCCTTTGGCCCCGAACGACTCATGGCCGGGTCCGACTGGCCCGTATGCCTCCTCGCCAGCGGATACACGCGCTGGTGGGAGACACTCCGAGGATGGATGAAAGACTTCGACGTGCAGCATCAGGAAGCGATCCTCGGTCAGACCGCGCAGCGTGTCTATCGCCTCTAGACCGATACAACCTGGCGGCGTGAAGCATGTCGTGTAAGAATGGCCTGCCACGCTCCAATTTCATTACAAAAAACAATTGAAAGGGCCGGTTTTGCTTAAGGGCACGGCTTCAGCCGTGCCGTAATGGCCCTATATGCAATGCGGCTTTAGCCGCTGGGGTACGCTTCGTTCTATCCAACCCTTCCAACCATCTCCTAAAGGACAACGAAATGTCTCGAATCGACGACCGGCTTCGCGAACTGGGTCTTACGCTGCCGCCACCCCTCCGGATTCCCAGCGGCGTTAAGCTTCCCTTCAACTTCGTCCACGTGGTGGGTACTCGAGCTCTCTTCTCCGGCCACGGACCGCAAGCCGCCGATGGAGCAATCGCGCAGCCTGTCGGCAAAGTTGGCCGCGAGCTAACGCCGGAAGAGGGATACGTTGCGGCTCGGCTAACCGGCCTGGCAATTCTCGGCAGTCTGAGCCGTGCGCTCGGAGACCTGGACAGAATCAAGGGGTGGACGCGCGTCTTCGGGATGGTCAACTCCGCCCCCGGCTTCAATCAGCAACCGGGCGTCATCAACGGATTCTCTGACCTCATCCTGGAGGTCTTTGGTCCGGAGATCGGTGCCCATAGCCGCAGCGCTGTAGGTATGGCCGAACTACCCTTCAATATTCCGGTAGAGATTGAGGGCGAGGTCGAGATTTGAACGCCATAAGCCTCTCTACAGTCGAGGGCCTTTCTCCATGACACCAACGTTGGATTGAGACAACTTTCGGGGCCGGTTACGGTGTCTAACGGCGGTGTCCCATGAAAAATAAAGCGCGTTTCCCCCACAGAGTGAAGCAGGACGGCTCGGACGACACCATGTGTCTTGCCTGCTTCAAGACGATCTCCCGTGACGAGTTTGAAGGCTCTGCCCGTTCGGCCAGCGTGGAGGAGCATGATCACATCTGCGCCTTCGCATTTCCTGAACGCCGCGCCAATGAGATTACGTTCGAGGACGGGCCGAAGCGGCGACGCTCGGACATGGATTGGCAGATTCTGATCAGCCGCGAGGCGTTCGTCCCCGGCGAATAGCGAGCGTCTCCTGCCGCACGATCCGTCGACGATTGCGATACCCTTGATGCAGTGGCTTTGCCTTCTACATTCAACGACTTTATCGGCAACGCGCTTGCTGTGGAACACCTGCGTACAGCCATCGCGGCGGGGCGGCTGCCTCACTCGCTGATTCTCTCCGGACCGAGCGGCGCGGGCAAGTACACGCTGGCCCTGATGCTGGCCATGGCGGTAGAGTGCGATCGCCAGCCCCGCGATCTCTGGTCGAACGGCCAATCGCTGGCCAGCTTCTGCGGAGTCTGCGCGAACTGCACCCGCATTGCATCGGCCGCAGGTCTTGAAGAGCAGGTGGAGGCAGCGGTCGCTGCCCGTGAAGAGCTGCGCGAGACCGACAAGAAAGAGACACGGGTTCTAGTTCAGCCGCATCCCGACGTGCTCATCATCCCCCCCGATCCTCCGCAGCTTCTCATCAAGCTGGGGCAGGTGCGGACGCTGATCCAGCGATCGCACTACCTGCCGAGCGAGGCTCCGCGAAAGATCTTCATCCTTACGGCGGCAAACTTCATGAAGGAGGCGGCAAACTCACTGCTGAAAGTTCTTGAGGAGCCGCCGGACACGGTCCACATCATCATCCTCGCGGAAAATCCGGGAGAGCTGCTTCCGACGATCCGCTCCCGCTGCGGGACCGTGCGGCTGGGAGCACTGCCTGTGGAAGAGATCGAGATGCTGCTGGCCGACCGGCGCCCCGAGATTCAACCGGCTCAGCGCCTCCTCGTCGCGCGGCTCGCCCAGGGCGCAGCAGGCAAGGCGCTCGGCTTCGATCTCGCCGCGTATACCGCAGCCCGTGCAGACGCCTTGATCTTCATCCGCGACGCCGCCGCGAGCGCCTCCGGCAGCGCAGATGCCGACCACACCGTCCTCTTCCGCATGACCGAGACCTATCGCGCCGGGGCTGAAGGTCAGCAGAAGACGACTGCCCTGTTGCGATCGCTCTCTTTGCTGTTGGAAGATCTGCTGTTGCTGAGCGCGGGAACTCCGGAACTGGTGCGCAACACGGACCTTCGGCCGGAGTTGGAGCGGCTTGCGGCGACGCTGTCCTTTCGCTGGATCGAACAGGCGAGCCGGGGCCTCGACCAGGTCCAGTCCGGAATGCGCCGAAACCTGCTGCGAAACCTGTCGCTCGACGCCTTTGCGACACAGCTGGCTCAGACCTAGACATTTGGCCACTCGGAACTGCGGCTCGAAGTTCTGCGCGCGACGAATATGCGACGAAGTATCCGTCACTTCTACGGCGCGGAAGGCGTCTAATTGCGAAGTGACCTATTCCCCGCGAATTCGCGACTATACTTGGATTTTGGTATCGTCGCGCTGTGTTCCGCGCACCTGAACAGTACGAAATGAGGTCAGACTCAACAATGGAAACTCCGACACAAAAGCCCGGACTGGTCGAGCGCCTTCGTGGCCATCGCCTTACCACTACGTTTGTTTTGCTTGGAACTCTCTCTGTAGGCATCCTTGCGGGGTCGGTGCTTACCCATGGCGTCAGCGGCAAGGAACAGGCAGTGGACTCCTCAGACGCGCGACCTCTGACCGTGCCCGACCCGGTGATCTTGTCGAACGGCTTTTCGAAGATCGCAAAGGCAGTCGGCCCCGCAGTCGTGAACATCAACACGGAAGAGCTGGCGAAGCCTGTATCCCCTAAAAAGGGCAAGCGTGGCCTGCAGCGCGGTCCGTTGGTGGTGCCTCCGGGCGGTAGTGGTGGCGACGATTCGCAAAACCCGAACGACAACATGCAGGACTTTTTTAACCATTTCTTCGGCGGCCAGGGTGGACAGGGCGGCGATGACGACGGTAGCGATCAGGGATCGCGTCGCGCACTGGGCTCCGGTTTCATCGTGGACTCGCGCGGATACATCATCACCAACAACCACGTAGTCGACAAGGCCGACAAGATCTACGTGAAATTGTCGACCGATCCCGATGGCGGCCCCGGAGATAATGGCCGCCCCGCGAAGCTGATCGGCGTCGACAAGGACACCGATATCGCGGTGATCAAGATCGACACCACCGAGCCGCTGCCTACAATCAAGCTCGGCAACTCCGACGGCGCGCAGGTAGGCGACTGGGTCCTCGCTGTAGGCAGCCCCTTTGCCCTGGCAAAGACGGTAACGGCGGGCATCGTCTCGGCAAAGAACCGCACCATCGAAGGCGGCCAGCAGAGCCAGTTTCAGCGCTTCATCCAGACCGATGCAGCGATCAATCCCGGTAACTCCGGCGGCCCTCTGGTCGATATGACCGGCTCGGTAATCGGCATGAACACCGCCATCTACACCCAATCCGCGGGCAGCGAAGGCGTAGGGTTTGCGATGCCTTCGAACACCATCATCGGCGTCTACAACATGCTGATCGGGCCCGACCACAAGGTGACGCGCGGATCGATCGGCATCAGCTTCCAGCCGAATCTTTCTTCGGCGGTAACCCGCGTATACGGCTTCACCAACGGCGGTGTGATGATCGCCGCAGTCGACCCGAATGCCCCGGCGGCAAAAGCAGGATTGAAGCCGGACGACGTAATCGTCTCCATCGATGGCCGTCCCATTAAGGATGGTGACGACCTGGTGGCTGATATATCAAGCCGCAAGATTGGCTCGAACGTGCAGCTTGGTTACCTGCGTGGCGGTAACAAGATGACAGCATCGGTGGGCATCGCGGATCGAAATAAGATCTTCGCAGCTACAGCTCCGGATAGCGACGATACTTCGGCGCCGACAGAGTCCGATGCTGGCGAAGGCAAGCTCGGTATCACCGTCTCGACCATTCCCCCGGCGATTGCAAGCAAGCTCGGCGGAGTGAAGGGCGTGATCGTAACTGGCGTCCGGCCTGACTCCTTTGCCGACGACATCAATCTCGAAAAGGGTGCGGTGATCGTCGCCATCAACAAAAAGCCGGTGACGGACGAAGCCAGCTACAAGGCGATCGTATCGGCGCTGAAGCCGGGCGAGGACGTGGTCTTCGTGATTCGGATCCCGGGTCAGAAGAACGGCGGCAACTCATATGTTGGCGGAACGCTTCCGTAAACCCATCGCAATAAAAAACAGAGCGGCGCGGAGACAATCTCCGCGCCGTTTTCTTGTTTGCCATTCCCGCAATGGATCTGTGTCTCCCGGCTCTACCGGCCATCTAACGCGGGTGCAACCGCATCATCAGCGGGTCTTTGGGTCGAAGCGTGATCTTTTCCTGAATCTCTGGGGGTGCGCTCTCGCCATAGCTGAGACGCCATCTTTGCGCCAGCGTCGCAATCGAGAACACGCCCTCCATCCACGCGAACGACTCCCCAATACACTGCCGCGACCCTCCCCCAAAGGGGAAGTATGTGTACTTCGGACGTCGTGCCTTGTTCTCCGCACTGAAGCGGTCGGGATCGAAGCGCGGCGGATCAGGAAAATACTCCTCCGTCCGCCCCATCATGTACTGGCTGAAGAAAAAGTGCGCTCCCGGCGGTATCAGGTACTCGCCAAGCTGCACCGGCTTCGTCGACATCCGCCCCATCGCCCATGCCGGCGGATAAAGCCGCATCGACTCGGCAAAGACCTGCTCGGTGTACTTCAGGTTCGGATAGTCGGCCAGCGTAGCGAGACGCTTCTCTTCTCCTACACCCAACACCGCATCCAGTTCCGCGTGAAGCTTCGCCTCAACTTCAGGGTTCTGGCTCAGCAGATACCACGTCCAGGTAAGGCCGTTCGCGACCGTCTCATAGCCAGCGAGGAAGATCGTTAACACCTCGTCGCGCACCTGCTCGTCAGACATGCCGGTAAAGTTTCCCTGCGCATCGGCCTGCTCGTCGCGCGATTGCAGCAGCATCGAGAGCAGGTCGCCGGGGTCAGGCTTGCCCGCCGCTGTCGCTTCCTTGTGCTCGCGAATCAGCCTGTCGACGACCGCGTCGAGCCGCGCTTTGGATTGCCGAAACTTCATAATCCCTGGGATCGGCAGCTTCATAAACAGCTCAATCCGCGGAAACGCGACGATGAAGTTGTACAACCCCATGATCGTGTTCACCTCGTCGTTGATACGGCGGATGTCCTCGGTCACCTCGGTATCGAAGAGCGTCCGCGCCACGATCTCGAGCGAAAGTTCCATGCTCGCGGCTGCAATGTCGATAGGCTCGTCAGGCTGCGCACGCTGCTCCCAGCGCTCGTTCTGCGCCGCAGCACAAGCGACGATCTGGTCGCCATAAGCCGCTATCCGCTGGCGATGAAACGCCGGTGCCGCGATGCGCCGCTGGCGAATATGAATGGGATCGTCGGACGTGATCAGGCCCTCACCCAGCAGCACCTTCATCCGCCGAACCGTGCGCTCCTTTACGAACGCCGCGCCCTGCGTCACCAGGATCTCGCGAATATAGTCGGGATCGTTCACGAAGACGATGGGCGTGCCAAACAACTTGTAGCAGGCGATGTTCCCGTAAGTCTTGTGCAGGTGCTCGAACAGCAGAATCGGATGCCCAAGCTTCACCCACGGCTTGAATGCATAGAAGGGAAGCGACCGCTTCAAACCGGGCGGCAGCCGGTACTCCGGCGGCGCCGACTCTACCTTCAGCGATCCAGTGGGCCCATTCAAAGGCAGCACTGGCGGAGTCATCTGGCCTCCTGCGAATCCACCGAGATCCGCGCATTGACGATCTCGTAGATCTTCTCCTCGATCACGTTGATCGAAGCCTCATCCGCAATCGTTACCACCCGTCCCGTATCCCTCGCCGCAATCTCCTGATACTTCGCATAGATGCGGCGGTAGAACGGATCGCCCTCGCGCTCGAAGCGGTTTTCATCGGTGCCCAGCTTCGCCACATGCCGCTGGTTCCTGTTCCGCGCCCGCTCCAGCGACGGCTCCAGAGGTGGCAGCAGCAGGATCGTCAGGTCTGGCTGCAGGCCGTCGCAGACCGCCGCATGAAGCGCCAGCACCCGCGCACTGCCAAGCTCGCGTCCGCCGCCCTGGTAGGCCTCGGAGCTGTCCGTAAACCGGTCGCACAGCACGATGGCTCCATCCTCAAGCGCGGGAAGAACTACCTCGGCGATAGCCTGCGCGCGGTCAGCGAACATCAGCGTCAACTCGGCTACGGGCGCGATCGCTCCCAGCGAACTCTCGCTTCGCGAATCAAGCACCACACCGCGGATTCGGTCACCGAGCGCCGTCCCACCCGGCTGCCGCAGCGAGACCACCTTATGCCCCAGCCTCGTCAAAGAGGCCGCCAGTCGGCGAAGCTGTGTCGTCTTGCCCGAGCCGTCCAGACCCTCGAAGGTGATAAAAAAGCCATGCGGCATAAGCAAAGTCTATCGTAGCGACCCGCGCGCGAACACCTGCGGAAGAAGCCACTTCGATTGCATCAAGCATACCGTGTACGCACGGTCATCGCGACCGCAAGGAAAGACTCCAGCGCGGATCGCCCACTCCCGCCACGACGGAGAGACTTCCTTCATCGCCTTCTTTGAGCGGAGGCCCCGTGAACTTATGCTCTACCTGCGCAGCGTCCGTGTAAGCGAGCTTCACCGTCCCCGAGCCGAGCACCTTGAACCGGTACTTGAACTCCTGCCCCGGCGCAATGGTCTGCGTTCCGAAGCTTGCGCTCGGATACTCCACCTGCACCACCGAGATTGGTGTTGGGCCGTGATTGCTGATCGTCGCACTCACATAAGCGGAGTGGCAGCCCGAGATCATCAAAACCGCTGCCAGCACGGCAACCACGCCTGCAACTCTCCGTCCGCGCACCGATCTCTTCCATTGCCCCGCGCCCGCAGTTGCGACGTCGCACATCTTCTTCCTCATCTACTCAGCCTACCAGCCGCGCTATTCCGGCAGAACATAGCTGGCACCTAGCAGTCGGGCCGTCAGGACGACTCCATTCCGCCCGTCGTGAAGGCTTATCGGAAACGCCAGAACACTCCATGCGGGCGTGCCAGTCTCCCCCGTCGACTCAAGGCCCGTCGGGTCGATCGCAAGCAGTCCGCGACGGCTGCGATCGATATACGTCTCCCGCTGCATCGCAACCGAACTGATGATCTGCCGCCAGTCGCGCATCATGGTCGGCATTTCGTCGAAGAGGCTGCGGCCCGGAAACCACTCTCGCGGCTGTCCCAGGTAATCCGCGGCGGCCTCATTCACGTAGACCCATCGCCCGTCCGCACCCAGCACCTGCACCAGCACATCCGAGCCAATTGCCAGGCCGATCCGCGAGTAAAAGAATTCGCGAGCATCCACCACCACCGGCGTGCCCCGCCGCTTGGCCTCCAGCGACCGCAGCGCATTGATCAGGTCCTCATTGGAGCTGTATCCCTTCAGCAGATGCATATCCTCAACGCCGCCAAACCGGTACTCCAGCGTCGCCGAGAGGATGATGATTGGCACCTCCGGACGCGCCTCCTTGAGCCGCGTCGCCACTTCGGTTCCGAACTTTCCTTCGCCGAGGTGGTAGTCCAGCACGGCTATGTCGATCTCGGCGATGGCCTCCATGGCCTCT
The DNA here is from genome assembly GCF_025685565.1 of Granulicella aggregans. NCBI lineage: Bacteria > Pseudomonadati > Acidobacteriota > Terriglobia > Terriglobales > Acidobacteriaceae > Granulicella > Granulicella aggregans. Next base: position 1,333,314 of record NZ_JAGSYE010000002.1, on the reverse strand, counting down.
TCCACCGTGCTCGCCGCCGCGCACTCGTACCCCTGTTGCCGCAGCGCAAGGCTTCGCAGGAACAGCGTGGTGGGCTCGTCGTCCAGAAGCAGCACCCTCACTGATGGACCGTTACTCCGTCCTGCTTCAATGGAACTGATCGAAATTGAGTCACTCATCATCAACTTGGATGCGAACTGAGAGCACGTAGTGTGTCCTTGCGCACATTTGCAGTTGATTTCAGTTTATTCACTCTTCGCTTTCAGTTGCCTGACGATCTCTGGAAGCCGGTTAAAGATCGCGACCGAACGCAGCCACTGCCGGTTCTCGATCGCCGGATATCCGCTCACCGTGATTCCCGGCGCCACGTCGCCCGGTATTCCGCTCTGCGCCGTGGCGATCGCTCCATCGCCCACAGTGCAGTGCCCCGCAACCCCAACCTGCCCGGCCAGGATCACATTGTTCCCCACAGCCGTCGATCCCGCCAGCCCCACCTGTGCGCACAACAGCGTATCTCTCCCCACCGTCGACCCATGCCCCACCTGCACCAGGTTGTCGATCTTGCTGCCCGAGCCCACCCGCGTCTCGCCGATGGAAGCCCGGTCGATACAAGCGTTCGCCTGTACTTCCACAGAGTCTTCCAGTACCGCCGCTCCCGATTGGCGGATCTTGTACCACGCTCGTCCTGCGAACTCTTTCCCGTGCTGCCGGGCAAATCCAAAGCCGTCCGCGCCCACGATCGCGCCATTCTGGAGCGTCACATCATCGCCCAGCCTGCAGTGTTCCCTCACTACCGCGTGCGCATGCGCGAAGAACCGATCACCCGTTCGCACATGCGGATACAGCACCACGTGGGAGAGGACGACCGCGTCATCCCCCAGAATGACGTGTTCCCCGATCACGGCGTACGCCCCAATATGCGCATTCGCTCCGATCCGAGCCGTCTCAGCGACCACCGCCGTGGGATGAATGCCCGGCACATACGCCGGCGCGCTGTAAAAGATCTCGATCGCCCGCGCGAATGCCAGGTAAGGATTCGCAACCCGCAGCGTCGGAGCGGGGATCTCGGGAAACTCCGGCTCCACCAGCACCGCCGCCGCCGCCGTGTAGCGCGCTTGGGCGGCGTATTTTGGATTCGCTACGAAGGTCAGCTCACCCGGACCCGCCTCTTCGATCCCTGCAACACCCTTGACCAGCGCCTCTGGATCGCCCGTCAAATGGGCACCGAGCCGTTCGGCTAGGGCCGACAGGGTGATCGTGATTGCGGGCGCATCCGGTAGCAGGGAATCGATAGGCATGACGACGATTGTAGCCGCCCGGCACGCCCTCCCGTACTCATTTCGGCCCGGTCAGTTCGGCCTGGTATTGCGCGGCGTTAGGGCCTCGAACAGGCTCTTCTGGATCTCCTCCGGCGTTCGCTCCGGTACCGGCTTCATCCGCGACGGTGTCGTGATCACCGCCAGAATCTGTAGGCTATCGATCGCCGCCCGCGGCACGAAGATTCGCTGCGTGTTCGACCGGATGTCCGGCGGCGCGACGTGCAGACCGCCGTCCTCCATCAGCGAGTCCAGCAGCGAAAGGTCTGCTGCCGCCAGTCCCTCAAGCGTCTCCGCGGCGCGCTCCGGGAACCTATCTGCCCCCCGGAAAGTCATCCGGACCCACACCCCCTCGTTGCGAGGCCGCGCCAGGAATGCCCGCCTCGTCAGCCGCTCCGGGTTGGTGGTGTCCGCAAGGTTGAAGTCGCGAACGTAGCTGATCATTCTTACGTCGCCTAGAGGGATCTCGATCAGCCTTCCGGAGAGGTCGAGAAGCTCGACCACGCGGGCGCTGCCCGTGCCGTGCGTAAATCCTGACAAGGGAAGATATCCAGGTAGGATCTCGCCCGTCATTCGCCGCAGGATCGTCTTCTTCTTCGCGCTCGACATAAGTTCCCCGCCGCCCTTGCCTTGTCACTTCGCCGTGCAGGCAACTGGCGGATTGTCGCACAACTCAGTCCTTCGTGGGAGTGGATCGCCACAAAAAAGGTGCATAATGGTGGCCAATAAGCCGTCATTATGGTAAAGTTGGGTTTTGCGTCCGTCTCTTTAGCCTCGCTAAGAGATTGATTCGTAGAGAGTTAGAGCCGTTCCGGGAATCGCCTGGAGACCTCCGTTGCTTCTCTGCGATTCGCAACGCAATGCTGTTTCCTCACCCTGGAGTGTTCCCGGAAGATATGGCCGACTACATCTACCTGCTTGAAAGCAGACTCTCGAAAGACCAGCAGCATGCTCTGAATGTCCTGCGCGAGATCGCCCGTGAACGCAGTCTCACCATTTTTCTCGTCGGAGGCGCGGTTCGCGATCTGACCAGCGGTTCGCCCGTCCGCGACCTCGATGTAGTGGTCCAGGGCAACGCCCTCAAACTCCGGAAAGACATCGAGAAGGCCGGCGGCGTCATCTCCGGTGAGTCGGACGCCGGTCAGGCGCTCTTTGTCCGCTTCCCCGGAAGTGTCCGCGTAGAGCTTGGCAGCACTCTCACCATCTCCTACCCTAAGCCGGGAAAGCCGGTGGTGAAGCCCGCTGGCATCCTCGACGACCTCCGTCGCCGCGACTTTACCGCCAACGCCATGGCGCTCTCGCTCAATGCCGGTTCTTTCGGGCTGCTCATGGACCCGTTGAACGGTGTCGCCGACATCGAAAACCGTGAACTTCGCCTCGTCAGCAACTACGGCTTCATCGAAGACCCTATCCGCATGGTTCGCGCCACCCGCCTCATGGCCCGGCTCGGATGGGGCATGGACGAGAAGACCCAGTCCCGCTATGAGACCGGCAAGCAGGAGGGATACATCTCCGTCGCTTCCGCCTTCAGCCGAGGATACGAGGCCGAAGAGGTAGTCCACGAGGAAGACCCGATCCGGGTCCTGAAGCGGCTCGAATCCGAAGGTTGGCTCAAGGAGATCGCGCCCGCCTGGACCGCCGCCAAGGCGAACGAGCCGGAGCTTGAACGTCTGCGCGAGAGCCAGACCCAGCTCCAGATGCAGGGTATCCACCCCTCGCCCGCGGCTGCCAACTTCCCTCTGCTCACAGCCAAGATGTCCGCTGCGGAGATTGCTGACCTCAAGGCGAGCTTCCCTCGGGTAGGCTTCGTCCGCGAGATTGAGGCGCTCGATGCCGAGGCGAAAGATCTCTCTGCCCAGCTGACCGCGAAGACGGCAGCGCTGCCCTCGCAGGCCTGGAAGCTGCTCTACTCCGCCAAGCCCGAAGCCGTCCTCCAGGTGGCCTTCTCCTCGAAGAGCGCCGCCATCCAGGCGAAGTTCAAGAGCTTCTTTACCGAGTGGCCGCAGGCTCGCCAGAAGGTTCCGTACGCGCTCATGCAGGAGATGCGCATCGTTCCCGAACTTCCGGGCTACGATGCCTTCGTCGAGTCGCTCGTCTTCGAGCTCATGGACGGGAAGTTGACCGATCCCGAAGACCTCAAGGCGTTTCTGGAACCGTTCTCGCCTCCCGCCCCGCCGCCGCCAGTCCATCTTCGCCGACCGCGCGCGCCGAAAAAAGACGCCAAATCCCCGAAGGGGAGGGCCAAGAAGCAGGCCGTCGAAGGGAACGAAGATGCCAACGACGAAGCTGCTTCGAACTCAGAAGAGGCTGTGACCGAGGTCGTTTCGCCGGTATCTGCTACGCCCGAGGTGTCTGCTACACCTGCTGCCCCAACTCCGAAGAAGAATGCTCCGGCGAAGGTCGCTCCTTCCAAGGCTGCGGTCGTTCCCCCTGCCCCCGCAAAGGCCGTTCCCGCCAAAGCTGTGAAGGCCATCGCCGCCTCCGCTGCGGCGGCCCCAGCCGCGAAGAAGATTGCGCCTGTCAAGGCGGCCCCGGCAAAGAAGACGGTTCCCGCAAAGACCGTGGCCAGAGCTGCGAAGAAGACAGTGGCGAAAGCCCCCGTTGCCAAAAAGGCAGCTCCAGCGAAGACGCCCGTGAAAGCCTCGAAGCCGTCGGCAAAGAAGCAGGCTGCGAAGCCCGCTCCCAAGCCCGTCGGCAAAGCGGCCGTCAATAAGGCGGCAGCCAAGGCGCCTGTAAAAGCTTCCGCCAAGCCATCGGCTAAAGCGATCCCAAAGCCTGCTGCTAAGTCTCCGGTGAAGGGTGCAAAGACGACGGCGAAACCAGTCGCGAAGAAGACAGTCGTTCCCGCAAAGAAATCCGCCGCGGCAAAGAAACGCCGCTGATCTTTCATCCTTTGAAGGGCAGCATTGTGAAGCGCCTCGGTCACGCTTTCGGTCGGTGAGAAAACCGCATCCTAGCAACCAAAGGGGGATCTTCTCAATGGTCGTTGCGGTTTTACAGGGATCGGTTCGCACAGAGCGCATGGGCGCTCGTGCCGCAAAGTGGGTCCTCTCTCAACTCAAGGCGCGCGGGCATGAGGCCGTCCTCATCGATGCCGCCGCGCTCGACCTCCCACTCCTGGACAAGATGTGGAAGGAGATCAAGAGCGAAACCTCAGGGGACTCAGCTTCGCTCCGCGTAAAGCTGGCCCAGATCGCTGAGCTCTACGCTCGCGCCGACGGCTACGTGATCGTCAGCGGCGAGTACAATCACAGCATTCCGCCTGCCCTCACCAATCTCATCGACTACTTCCTGGAGGAGTACGCCTTCCGCCCTTCGGCGATCGTCTGCTACTCGGCCGGTCGCTACGGTGGCGTCCGCGCTGCGATGCAACTTCGCGCTCTTCTGCCGGAAGTGGGGCTGCCCACCATTCCATCCCTGCAGCCCATCCCGTCCATAGGCGAATCGCTAAGCGCGGAAGGAGTTGCTCTCACCCAAGATCTCGCCGAAAAATCCGGCAAGTTCTTCGACGAGTTCGACTGGTATATGCGCGCCATGAAAGCGGAGCGGGAAAAAGGCGTCCCTTACTGAAACTTCGTTCCCGGCATGAGACCCTTCTAGCAGCAGATCTACAGGAGGACGTCCATGACACGAGAGCAAGTTACCGAGCGGATTATCGCCCAGAAGGTCGCCCTCGGGCTGACCTGGAAGTCCATAGCCTCGGCTCTGGGCGATAGTTCCGAGATCATCTACACTGCGGCGCTCCTCGGCCAGATGACGCTGACTGCTGATGAAGCAGCCAAGGCCGCTGAGCTTCTCGGTCTTTCCGCAGAGGAAGCGAAACTCCTCACTTTCCCGCCCTATCGCGGCTCGCTACCCTCGGTTCCGCCCACAGACCCCTTGATCTACCGCTTTTACGAGCTCATTCAGGTCTACGGCACAACCTGGAAAGAGCTCATCCAAGAAGAGTTTGGCGACGGCATCATGAGCGCCATTGACTTCAACATGTCGATCGAACGCGAGCCAGACCCAAGAGGGGATCGAGTGAAGATTGCGATGTCGGGAAAGTTCCTTCCCTACAAACGTTACTAGCTCACCGCGAGCGCCTCAGCATTACCACAGTCCCGGCGAAGATGCCCCCGGCTGCCACCACCAGCAAGAGAATTGCGTGACGATACGCCGCCTGAGTCTGAGGCGGCGTTGCTGCAGCGTTATCCCGGCACTGACTACATCCCTGCCCATGCGCGCAAAGCGAACCAGCCAGCAGCAATCCTAGTAAAAAAATCCGCCTCATCGCTACTGGAAGAACGCCAGCAACACGAACAGGAAGATCCAGAAGAACCCCATTGAGTGCCAGTACCAGACCGAGCAATCGACGATGATCTGGCGGTTCTCTACCTGCTGCGAGTACCGGAGGCTAAGAAGCGCTCCCACCAACGCTCCCACTCCCAGCACCAGGTGGATGCCGTGAACCCCTGTAATCAGGAAGAAGAAGTGGCTGCTCACATTCGAGCGCATAAAGACGCCCTGAAGGTTCAACTGCTGCCACGCCAGCCACTGTCCCGCCAGGAAGACCAGCCCAAGGAAAGCTGTCGCCGCCAGCCACGGCATCGCTCGCCGGGAGGTCGGCTTGCCCAGCCCGAACCACTCTTCCATCACGTCGAACTGGTGAAACATCTTCCGCCGGGCGATCTCCGCCGTAACGGAGCTGATGATCAGCACGCCGGTGTTCAGCCAAAGTACGGGCGGAATCGCCGTCGGCAGCCACGGGTTGATGAAGTTGTTATACGCATCGAATCGTCCGCTCGCCTGCGAGACGAAGAAGGCGCTGACGATCGCGACGAAGAACATCAGATCGCCAGCCAGCGCAAAGAAGACGCCGAGCCGATATCGCTTCAGCTTCTCCCTCGGCCCTCGGCTGCCCTGCGGACGTTCGTTCCAGCCGTCATTGTCGCCGCCCCCGCCGGTCCGCTTATCGGGAGGTGGCCGCCGCCCGTTGCCATGGTCCCCGTGGTCCGGTTCGTCCGTGCGACGCTGCGGCCGCCGCTCGGGCCGTCGTTCTGTCTCGATCGGGGTAAGGGTTCCAGGCATGGTCAGAAGCTCCGATGGAAGCGCGTTGAGAAGAGATTACTCCGCTACAGACTCAGATACCCACTGGGGATGAAAAGTCGCTGCATTATTCCCGTCGCGGTAGTCGCACGGTTCCCGGTACGCCGAGATTATTTCCTCTGATGAAGTTTCGTCCGCCAGGAAGAGCCCTGGCTTCCACTCCATCGTCGTCGCGGCCCACGGATTCTCCCCTGCTAGCTTGCCACTTCTAAAGCTCCAAACCAGATTCATGAGGAAGGGAAGCTGCGCTACCGCCAGAAACACTGCCGCCCAGGTGATGAGTGACTGCATCGGCAGCGTCTTCGCCAGCAGATGTCCCGCCTGTCCGGGAATCCCGGTCAACTGCGCGTAGTGCCTCGGCTCGCCTTCGAGCCCGGTAATGTGCATCGGAAGAAACGTAGCGTAGGCCCCGAGGATCGTCGCCCAGAAGTGTACCTGTCCCAAGCGCTCGGACATCAGCCGCCCCGGTCGCGTCGCCGTCGCTGTGATCTGCGGAAACCAGTAGTAGGTCGCCGAGAAAAGCCCGAACACCCCGGCCATCGCCATGATGAGATGAAAGTGCGCCACCACGAAGAAGGTGTTGTGCAGATATTGATCGAGGATCGGCTGCGCGAGGATCGGGCCTGTCAGCCCTCCCGTCACGAAGAGCGACACGAAACCCAATGCGAAGAGCAGCGCTGTCCGGTACTCCGGTCGCGATCTCCACACCGTCGCCAGCCAGCTAAGCACTTTCGCCGAGGAGGGCACCGCGATCGCCATCGTCGAGATCGAGAACGCCGTTCCCGCAAACGGATTCAAGCCCGCCACAAACATGTGGTGTCCCCAGACTAGAATGCCGAGGAAGCCAATCAGAAGCGTCGTCGTGATCATCAGGCGGTAGTTGAATATCCTGCGCCGCGCGAAGTTCGCCAGCACCATCGACGTCAGTCCCATCCCTGGCAGGATCGCGATGTACACCTCCGGGTGCCCGAAGAACCAGAACAGATGCAGCCAGAGCAGCGGCGACCCATTCCCCGGCCCATGCGTCGCGTCCCGCAGGACTCCACTCACTAGGTCGCCCGTCGGCACAAAGAAGCTCGTTCCCGCGTGGCGGTCGCAGAACAACAGCACCAGCGCCGCCAGCAGCACAGAGAAAGCCAGCAAAGAGAGCAGTGCCGCCGTGAACCACCCCCATACCGTCAGCGGCAGACGGTTCCACGTCATCCCATCGCAGCGCATCCGGATCACCGTGGTCAGCGTATTCACCGACGCCATCGTCGTCGCCACGGCGAACAGCGTCAGACTCGTCAGCCACAGATCCATCCCCATCCCCTGACCTGGCCCGGCGTTCGCCACCGCACTCAGCGGAGGATACGCCGTCCATCCTGAGATCGGGCCGCCGCCGGGCGCAAGTGTCGCCGACAGCAGCACCATCAACGCCACTGCCGTCAGCCAAAAGGAGGCGCAGTTCAGCCGCGGAAATGCCATCCCCCGCGCCCCGATCTGGCTGGGCAAGATCAGGTTCCCAAAGCCGCCTTGCGGTGCCGTCGTCAGAACGAAGAACACCATCAGCGTTCCATGAAACGTCACCAGCGCAAGGTAGTCCTCAGGAAGTATCGGCCGATGAAACGGAAGCACTCGTTCAGGCCACGTCAGGTGCAACCGCATCAGCAGCGACAGCAGCGTTCCCACCGTTACCGCCGCAAGCGCCAGCAACAGATACTGCCGTCCAATCGTCCGGTGGTCGGTTGAAAACACATACCGCGACAGAATGGAACTGCGCCGCTCTGCCATCCGCGATAGCGCCGGGTCTGGCGTTCGATTCTCGCTCATCGCCCCGCCTCGCTTCGTCTGGCAGCCAGCCACTTTTCGTACTCTTCCGGCGAGACGACTCGCAGGTTCGCCTGCATCCGGTAGTGCCCGCTGCCGCATAACTGCGTGCAGAGAATCGCATAAGTCCCCAGCGTCGTCGGCGTAAAGTGCAGATGAACCGTTTGCCCGGGCACGGCGTTCTGCTTCAGCCGCATCTCCGGAACCGCGAAGCCGTGGATCACATCCACCGCATGCAGTCTCAGATCCACTGGCCTGCCCGCCGGAAGCACCAGCTCTGCTGCGACAAAGTCGTCCCGCCCTGACTCATCGGCGGGGTCGATCCCCACCGGATTTCCTTCCCCCGGCGCGACCAGCTTCGGCTCCGTTCGTCCAAACCGGGCATCTTCGCCGGGATACCGGAAGTACCAGGCGAACTGCATGCCGGTCGCCTCGACCTGTAAAGCTGCTGGATCAGCCCCCGTGTAGCGAATCTCCGCCCATAGAATCTCTGCCTGGATCGTCAGCCCCGCAAACAGCAGAACCAGGAACCCGAGCGGCAGAAGTTCCGCCGTCCTCGCCTGACGGGCACCAGATCCTCTTCGTCGAGCGAGCAATCCCACCAGCAGCACCAGGTGAACCAGCGCCAGCAGCCCGCCGGCTATCCAAAGATTCAGCAGCAGGTGCCGGTCGAGCGCCGGGCCATGTGCGGATCCATCCATGGGCAGAAACCATCCTGGCGACAGTTGGGGCGATCCAACGAGTCCGTAGATGCAAGCGAAGGCCACACAAGCAGCATACCGTCTGCATCCTCGGTTAAATGCGTCAGCCCCGTCACCGGGGCTGAGCGAGACTTCGTTACGAAAAGACGATCTAAATACGTGTTCCCTGATGAAACTGCATCTGCCAGATACCTTCGCGCGGGCTGCCATAGCGCGTATCAACCGGCTTGAGCACCCACACGGAACTGCGCAGCGCCTGCGAGCCGGAACGGCTGTCATAGGTCGCCAGAGACTTATAGGTGACCAGAGCCACGGAAGGCGCGACGAGTGTGCAAGTGAACTCGCTGAGGGTAATCATTGCAGACTGCTCGGTGCTGAGTTCTGCCAGGATGTCCAGTTTGGTGTAAACTCTGCCCGAACTTCCAAACTCCCGAAAGTCATCGGTCAACAACTCGGCCACTGTAGCGCTATCCCGGCGAACGGAAGGATCGAACAGCATCGTCTCAAGATCAAGCAAATGATCTGACAGCTCGCTCCGGCGGATCGGTTCCATGAACGCCGCGGAGGGCTGGAAATCGTAAGCGTGAGTAGCCAATGGAGTCACCTTTCTTCTGGCGGTAGATCGCTGCGCCTTCTCATAGGATGCAGGTTATCTGGATCGGGTATGCCTACCGGCGTCCGGTAGGCAAAAGGCCTGATCGGGGTGCCGGCATCTTCGCCCGTGGGCTGAGTTTCATCGTCTTTCCGATCAGACTCTGAGAGCTGTTCGGTCGCCGGGTCACTTATATCCCGGACCAGATTGGAAATGCTTGTATTTTTCAAGGCGGAATCCTGGGGGGAGAGTCGCTGATACCAGGAGTCGAATCCCTTACGGCTTGCGCCGTTCGCTGCCTCGACTCTCAGAGTCTATCGGCCTTCTTAATCGCTGCATAGAGGGTTTCCGGCAGATTAACACGTAAGTTGCAGATTCAAAGGCGCATCGAGCGCATGACGCTTAAGTCTGCAGGCTCTCTTCAACCATCTGGAGGAACAGGCTGTGCACGCGCTCATCCCCCGAGAGCTCCGGGTGGAAGGTTGCGGCAAGCAGCTTTCCTGACCTCACCAGGACCGGGTCGTCGCCGCGTTTCGCCAGTGTCTCGACTCCCGCACCAACCCGCGAGATTCTTGGCGCCCGGATGAAGACCATCTCCAGCGGTGCTCCCGGCAGAGCTGTCTCCGAGCTGAGAATCGCCGATTCATTCTGCCGACCGTACGCATTCCGTTCCACCGAAATGTCCAACGCCCCAAGGCACTTTTGCGGGGAGTTCGCCACGTCTTTCGCCAACAGAATCGCTCCGGCGCAGGTGCCGAAGGTGGGTTTCTCGGCGACAAAGGCTGCCAGCGCCTCAAAGAAGCCGCCCCGCTCCAACGACTTCAGCATCGTCGTCGACTCACCACCGGGCATGATCAGGCCATCGAGGCCGGAAAGCTGCTCCGGTGTGCGGACCAGACGAGGGGTCGCGCCAAGCGCCGTGAGAACGTTCGCGTGGGCGTCATACGCTCCCTGCAGCGCGAGAACGCCGATCGTGAGAGGTTGATGCGGTGTTGCGGAGGACATCTCTCGATTATAGAGAGACACTACCCATCGATTGTCCAGGCCCCGCGGCACTACCCCGTTAGGTGTTTTGGGGAGCGACTGTCTGGAAGCCGTAGGTCTCGTACCGGGTTACAAGCTTGCCACCCTTGATCTCAACGACGGTGAACCCCTCAGGAGTTCCAAGGCGGGTGCCGTGCCACCAGTTGCCGCTTACCGCCCCGCTGGTCATATAGGGAACGCCCTTCCACATCACCGTCTCGTTGATATGGGTGTGGCCCTGCAATACGCCAAGGACATTGTGTCCCTCAAACAGCGGAAGCACCTCATAAGCGTTGGCGACGCTCAGCCCGTGATGTGCCGGTGCGGTAGCCGCAGGCGCGACATACGCGTCGAACGCTGTAACCAACGGAATATGGACGGACACGATGACCGGCATCGCCGCCGGGATCGACTTCAGATCCGCCGCGAGCCACGCCAGTTGCTCGGCATCAATGCGCCCCTCATAGCCGCGATCGGCGGTGATGCCAATCGAATCGAGCACGATGAAGTGAACACCCTTGTGGTCGAACGAGTAATAGAGTTTGCCAAAGTGATCTTCGAAGTATTTCTTGCCGTAGAGCGGATCGGTGGGCGACGCGCCGCTCGCCGGATACACCCCGAAGCAGTCGTGATTGCCGATGGTGTGGTGGACCTTCATGCCAAGGTCCTGCTCGGTCTTCGTGTACAGATCGATCAGGCTGGTCGCGCGATCGCGGCTCACGGCCAGCGCATCGAAGACGTGGTCGCCACCCTGGATGACAAAGTCGGAGGAGATCGTTCGCGCCCTGGCAAACGCCTGGTGGCACCCTCCGGCAGCGTTCAACTCCGGCTGCAGATGGCAGTCGGTGATAAAGAGGAAGGTGAAATCTTCCACCGGCTTGACCGCGGCATGCAGATTTAGCGGAAGAGCGCTCGCCGCTCCGGTTGCCGCGGACAGTGCGAGAAAATCCCTGCGATTCCAAGTCTTCATACAACGAGGTTAAGTCAGGCGATCGAGCAAACGGGAAAAATGCCGTAAATATCGCGGGGCGGTGCCTAAAAGCAAAGTGCGCGAGCCGCTAAGGCTCACGCACTCTCTGCCAGATCGAAGGCCACGTTTATACGACTAGCCTTAGCTGGTGCGCGTCTCCTGCCCACGCAGTTTGCGAATCGTCCGGATCGCCGACCGCGCGGGAACATACGAGCTCATCATCATGGCGTTCTTCAGTCCATCTTTCAGCGGTGAGGTGAACGGCGGCGCAGGCTTCATTCCGGCCTTTCGCAGGAAGTAGTTCGCGCGGTAGATGTTCGCCCGCTCCGAATCCTTCAGCGTGAAGTTCACACTCAGTGAGATCGAAACATTGTTGTCGTTCTGCAGCCAGTGCGGATCGTTGATCGGAATGTGGATTCCATTGCCCGGAACCAGCCGGTAAGGCGTCGCCCGCTCCTGCAACTGCGGTTTGTAGGTGCCCGCGTTCTTATCCACAGCCCAGAACTTCTCGAGCTCGGTCTCCGGTACGACATCCTTGTCACGCTGGTCGAACATGTAGATCGTCTTCGCTCCCGCGATCTGCAACAGGAAATTGCACTCACGGTCGATGTGGTACGTTGTCGTCCGGTTGGGCGAAGTGATGAAGATCAGCGCATCTTCCACGCGCATCATCTTCTTGAAGTCCTTCCCCGTTTGCGCCTCAAACTCGCGCATGCAGTCATAGAAGACCTGGGCGTAAGCCGGATCGCGCTGCGCCTGGTGAATCGTGATCCACGAACCGGTGTCCTGGATGCGCTCAAAGGCCTCTTCAAGAGGCGGACGGTCGCCCATCTCGCTCCAGCGCGCGCCGATCGGCACATTGTGGCCGGCGTCGTAGTACAACTCCTGCGGCCGCTTCTCCCGCGTCTCCAACGCCAGCGTCAGCAGCCGGTCCAGCGTGAACAGCGGATGGTTCGCCAGGTTGTGCTGGAACAGAAACGGGTGCTTGTTGAACTCTTGCTTGAACGTAGGGGAGGGGACGATGTGGCTTGCGGAGGTCGCGACGGACGGCGGAGCCGCCTGGATTGGGGAGTGATCGATCGTCTGCGTGGACATGAAAAGAAAGCTCCTGGATTTATTCCTCAAAACCGGGCCCTGGATCAACTTCTGTGGATCTGCGACCTGCGCGGTGAGCAATTTTGCACATGTTCGCTAAGTATTCCTTGTATAACACCCCGTTTTTTGCGGATCAATGAGAGAAAGGTGGGAGGCTACACGGAAGTTTTCAGAGGTAACCACCGGCCCCCTTACCTCTAATGATCGGATCGAGAGCCCATTTCTACAGCCCTTGGTCTCCAAAGAAGCCCGGCCCGGTCGCGATGTTCGCGACCGGGCCGGGCTTCTTTTCACTTCGTTCGCTTTGCTGCTTACCAGCCGCGGTCCTGCATCATCTCTTCCGCCGGGATGCCCGCAACGGCGAGACCCTTCATCGATCCCAGCACCGCTTCCGACGCTTCGGAGACGATCGACGGATCGTTGAAGTGGGTTGCCGCCAGCACAATCGCCTTCGCGCGAGACACAGCCTCTTCGCGATCTTCCGGATTCCGCGCCTCGCCAACCTGCTTCGAAGTGCAGAGTCCGACATGCGCGTCCTCGGCGGTCCAGAGGTCCACCTCAAGCGGTGTGGCGCGGCCCTTCATAAAGATGCCCGAGCCCACAAAGACTGTCTCCGCGCCGAGCTGCATCATCAGCGCCGCGTCCGACGGCGTTGCAATCCCGCCGGCCGAGAAGTTCGGCACCGGCAGCTTGCCACTCTTTGCCACCATCCGCACCAGCTCATAAGGAGCGCGCAGCTCCTTGGCAGCGGCGTAAAGCTCCTGCTCGTCCAGAACGGTGAGGCCCTTGATCTCCTTGATGATCTGCCGCATGTGGCGCACCGCATGGACGACGTCGCCAGTTCCGGGCTCGCCCTTGGTACGAATCATGGCAGCGCCTTCAGCGATGCGGCGCAGCGCCTCGCCCAGGTCCTTCGCGCCGCAAACGAACGGCGTAGTGAAGGCGTGCTTGTCGATGTGGTGGACCTCATCGGCGGGGGTCAATACTTCGGACTCGTCGATAAAATCGACTCCAAGGTGTTGCAAAACCTGGGCCTCGGCAAAGTGCCCGATACGCGCCTTTGCCATTACCGGGACCGTCACCGCGGCCATGATCTGCTTGATCAGCTTGGGTGAAGCCATGCGGGCCACGCCGCCCTCCGCGCGAATCATCGCCGGAACGCGCTCCAGCGCCATCACCGCAACCGCGCCTGCTTCTTCGGCGATCCGCGCCTGTTCGACGTTCATCACGTCCATGATCACGCCGCCCTTCAACATCTCGGCCAGGCCGGTCTTCAAGCGAAGGGAGGGAGTAGAAAAGTTGCCGTTGTTGGTGGGTTCTGTCATGGTGTCTCTCCTTACAGTGCGCTGGCGGTGTTGGGCCAAAGTCGCGGGTGAATCCTGAGACTTAAGAGTAGCAGTTTTATCCCCCGCAAATCCCGAAAACGCAAGCTCGTTACCCTTCTGTTTCCAGCTCTCCGACCGGAGCAAAAATTCAACACCTGTTTATGCACCAAATGCGCGGCACGGAGCAGACTTACTTTAGCGGATCTCCGTCCGCGTCTCGAGGTGCGCTTGAACCCTGAACTGACGATCGTCATCCCGGCGAAGAACGAAGTCACCATGCTCCCCCGACTGCTGTCCTCTCTTGCCCGGCAGGACTACGAACCCATCTCCGAGACCCGTGTCCTCGTCGCCGACGCGGGTTCAACCGACGGAACCATCTCCGCCGCGCTCTCCTTCCGCGACCGCCTTCCCGTCGAAGTCATACCCGGTGGCCTGCCCTCCGTCGGCCGCAACGCAGGCGCGAAGCTAGCCTGCACCAAATACGTGCTCTTCCTCGACGCTGATGTCGAACTTGCCGACGCCACCCTCCTCCGCCGCGCCATGGGCACCATGCGCCGCCGCGACCTGCATCTCTCCACGGTCAGCATCGGCTGCCGCCAGGGCGGCTTCTGCGACGACCTGCTCTACGCCGGCAATAACGTCATGCAGTACATCGGAGCGCGCTGGAAGCCCTTCGCTACCGGCATGTTCATGCTCTTTGAGCGCGAGGCCTTCTGGCGTCTTGGCGGCTTCAACGAGCACGCTCTGTTCGCCGAAGACTATCTCCTCTCGAAGCGCGTCAAGCGCAACCGCTTCCGCATCGTCCGCGGCCGTGTGCTGACCACCAACCGCCGCTTTCGCAAGCTAGGCCACGCAAAGATGTGCTGGATGTTCTTCAAGACGATGCTCCACACCTGGGACGAAGAGTACTTCCTCGAAGACCAGGGCTACTGGGAGAAGAGCTGAAGGCGGGGAGTAGGGTTTAGGGTGTGGGGAATAGATCTTCTACACCCTAAACCCTACTCCCTGCTCTTCGCCCTCTCCACCAGCTTCGGATCGAGCGCAATAAATAATCCCTTCCCCGTCGCCAACACAGTCCCATCGGGCATCGCAAGCTCCGCCTCGTGAAAGAACTTCCGCCCTTCTCGCCGCAGATGCCTCCCGGTCAAAATCAAACCCTTGCCCACCGGCGAAGGCCGCAGGTAATCCACCTCAAGATGCCGCGTCATCGCCAGCACCCCGAACGGCCGGTTCAGCTTGCTCATCGCCTCGTCCATCAACGTCGCAATAATCCCGCCGTGGATATACCCCGGCGCGCCCTCGTGCAGCCGAGTCAGGTTCACCTGCGCGGTCGCCGTATGCGCTTCGTTATCCAGGATGAAGACAAGCTGCAGCCCTTGAGGATTTGCCGGTCCGCACCCAAAACAATGCCCCGCTTGCTCATCAATTGTCGGAGCATGCTCCAGTTCATCCAACTCCGTATTCGCCCGCAATTCGCTCATCAATCACCCTCAAAGCTCACCCAAAGATCCCACTCTGGAAATCCTGCCATCTGGAAATCTTGGCGTCCTGGAAAACCTGCTGTCAGATAGTGTCTTGCTTAAGGGCACGGCGTCAGCCGTGCCACAAACTCTCAAACTAAAGCTCGGCTTAGCCGCTGAGGTACTCACGTTCACTCTGCCGGGAAGCCTCACCCCAAGCAGACATCCAGAATACCCGCACCGTACTTGTCAATCTTCTCCCGCCCAAGCCCTGCGATCTTCTCCAACTCGCCCAGATTTCGCGGGCGTTCCAGAACGATACTCCGCAGCGCCGACGACCCCAGCACAAAGAACTGCGGCAACCCCAGCCTCTCCGACTCCACCTTCCGCCACTCCCGCAGACGATGATCGAGCGCCTGCTGCTCTGCCGTCAGCGACTCCGCAGGTTCTGCCTCCGCCATCCGCTTCCGGTGTACGACGACTTCAGCCGGCCGCGATTCGACTGCCCGGGGCTCCCTCGCTGATGCAAACATATTCGACGTAGCCTTCACCTTTGCCGACTTCGCAGCCTTGACTGCCGCGACCGGCTCCCCAAAATTCCCCGGAACCTCCGCCCCGGTCATTAGAGCGACGATCGCCGCCCCATACCTATCCGCTTTTTCCGGGCCAATCCCACTCACCGTCAGCAGGGACTTGATACTCCTCGGCTGCGCCACCACCAGCGCATGAAGCACGCTATCCGAAAACACAATGAAACTCGGCTTACCCGTCTTCGCCGCCTCAGCCTTCCGCCACTCCCGCAGCCGTGCCTCCACCGCCTTTTGCTCCGGCGAATACGAGGCTGAGGCCTCCTCACGCTCCGCCTTCCCGCCAGCCCTTACGCCGCCAGACCGCGAACTCCCACCACCCTTCTTCGCCCTGCCTGAACCCGCGGAAGGATCTTCAGTCTCCTTCAGCATGACATGCAGCGGAGTCCGCGCCCCGCCCGTATGCTCGCGCCCTTCGCCCGTCAGCGTAGCCCGCTTGTAGTGGATGACCGTGCCTTCGGCGTTGGTGAACGTGTCCTGCGAGATCGAAACCAGCCCCGCCCGCGACAGCGCATCGAGATATCCATCAAACTCCCGCCGATCCGGTCCCAGCGCGAGGTCCGTAAACAGCCTCCCCGTAGCCTTGGGCTGCCCACTCGCCAGCGCCTGCAGAATCGCCCGCAGATGCCGTTCCTCCCCCGTGTCCGGCTCGCGAAAGCTCTGCGCCGTAGCCATCTCCGGCGCGCAGAAGTCGCAGTGTCCGCACGGCTTCATCCCGTCGGCCGTATCGCCAAAGTGGCGCACCAGCGCCGACATCCGGCACTGCTGTGTATCCGCGAACTGCGCCATCCGGTCGATCTGCGACTGGCGAAACTCCACCTGCCGCGCATACCCGGTCATCCAAGCCGTCGGTTCGGGCGAAGCCGGGGAGTACCGCACATTCCCCGCCATATCGATCTGCGCCGCTCCCTGCCCAACCAGCTTCTCGACGCACTTGGCGAAGATATCTCGGCTCATTCGCAGCTTTGCGCACAGAACATCCGGCATCTCAAAATCGTTCGTCAGCACCTTCGCAACTCGCGCCAGATCCGTCACCGGTGGATAGTCTCGCTCCAGAAACCCGTCATGAATCTTGCGGTCCACAAACGAGTGCAGCAGCACCGTCTTACTCGGCTTCCCATCCCGCCCCGCGCGGCCAATCTCCTGGTAGTACGCTTCCACCGACGCAGGCAGCGCGATGTGCACCACCGTCCTCACGTCCGCCTTGTCGATGCCCATGCCAAACGCAATCGTCGCGACCACCACCTCCAGCTTCCCCGACTGAAAGTGCCGCTGCACTCGCTCTCGCACGCTCGCCTCAAGCCCCGCGTGGTACGCCGCCGCCTTGCCACCCAGCATCCCGGAAAGCTCATCAGCCGCCTTGCGAGAGGGCGCATACACAATCGCCGGACGGTTCTCTGGCTTCGAGAGTAGCTTCACCGTGAACTCATTCCGCCGCGGCTTCGACATCTCGACTACCTCGACGTGCAGGTTGTCGCGCCGGAATCCGTGGATGAACAACTCCGGCTGCTTCAACTGAAGCTGCGCCACAATGTCTTTTTGCACCGTCGGTGTTGCCGTTGCCGTCAGAGCAATAATTGGCGCAGGCCTCAGCGAAGGCAGATAGTCCCCCAGCGTCCGGTAGTCCGGCCTGAAGTCATGCCCCCACGCCGAGATGCAGTGCGCCTCGTCAATTGCGATCAGCGCCGGCTTCCGTTTCGCCAGCATCTCGGGAAATCCCGGCACCCGCATCCGCTCCGGCGCAATAAAGAGAAACTGCAGCGTCCCGTCCAGATAATCCCGGCAAGCCTGCCTCGACTGTTCCCGGTCCAACCCTGAGTGAATCCGCGCCACCTTCAACCCCGCCGCCGTCAGCTTCGAGGCCTGATCGTCCATCAGCGCGATCAGCGGCGAGATCACCAACGCCGTGCCACCCCGCGCAATCGCCGGTAGCTGGTAGCAAAGCGACTTTCCCGCTCCAGTCGGCATCACAAGCAGAACGTCCCTGCCCTCGGTCGCGGAGCGGCACACCGCTTCCTGGTTGGAGCGGAAGGCAGGGAAACCGAAGGTAACGTGTAGCAGTCTTTCCAGGTCCATGGGGCAGCATCCAGTTTCGCATGGTCCTCGTATCGTGTAAGGTGTTCAGTCGGGTTGCAAAGTTACAGCACCATGAACGCATACCTCTATCGGGGCATTGTCCGTTTGGGGGAGCAAACTTAGCCTGCTGTTAGCTGGCACCCATAGAGCTTCGACCCCCAGAGCACTCTGGTCGAGCTGGAGAGTCGGGGGAATCCTACCATCGCTTCGTCTGAAAACATCTCGGTTCACCCGAATCAGGTAGGTCGCGCCGGTCACAAATCGCGCGGCTTTCGCCTTGCCGCCTTCGCCCTTCGCTGCCGCAACTACTTCGACTGGCACCCGGTCACTGGCGGCTTCTGCCTCGCCATCGCCACCGCTGTCCTGATCACCGGCCTCGCCGCCTTCAACGCCTTTGCCATGCCCTCCGTCAACGGATGGGCCATCTGCACCCCCCAGAACGGTGTCGTCCTCGCCCTCCTGTTGATGACTCGCCGCAAGCTCTGGCCCTGGATCGTCCTCGGCTATGCCGCCGCTCTGTCACAAGGTGAAAAGGCAATCCCCAGCAGCCCCCATCTCACGGCCCTTGAGATATTTGGCAACCTCGCTGAAGTCGGCATAGCCGCCTTTACTTTGCCGCCCTTCCGAAACCTCAAGCAGTGGCTGCAGGAGCGCCGTCTTCTCCCCGCATTTCTCTTCTATGCGATGATCCTCGGCCCTCTGCTGATGGCCCTTACCGTGGCCTGTCAGGCTCCAGGAACCGTTGGCAGTGTCACCGCGACCTCCCTGAACTTTTGGGCCCGCGTTCGCATCGTCGCCCTTGCCGAAGCCCTCGGCGTCGCCCTCGCGACCTCCCTCGTCCTTGTCCTGCTCAACAGCGAGACCTACAAACTTTTCCGCCTGCGTGCTCTGCCGCAGACCCTCGCGCTCTTCGCCATATCCGGCAGCAGCACCTGGCTCGTCTTCCAGGCTGGCTCCTCACCGCTCCTGCTTCTGGTTCCGGTCGCGATCCTTGTCATCATCGCCTTCCGGCTCGGGCTTCGCGCCGCTGTAATAGCCACCGCCCTCAGCACCGTCGCCGTCGCTATCTGGGTGCTTCAGTTCCATGGCCCCGCAGCCGCGCCCCAGACCTACTTCGCCCTGGCCGTCCTCGTGATCCTTCCCCTCAGCGTCACTCTTGCCGGCAAGCATTACATTGAGGACCGCCTCGCCGACGCCCACGGTGAACTCGACAAGCTCAAGAGCCTCGACCGCCTCACCGGCGTCCCCAATCGCAAGCGCTTCGACCTTGTCCTCGACCGCGAGTGGCAGCGCGCCACCCGCGATCCGAAGCACGTCGCCCTTCTCATGGTCGATGTCGACGACTTCGATCTCTTCAACCAGCACTACGGCCCCCAGGCCGGCGACGAATGCCTTCGCCTCGTCGCTGCCCGCATGACCGACCAGCCCCACCGCGCCTACGACCTCATCTCCCGCTACGATGGCGGCAGGTTCACCGTTCTCCTCCCCGGCGCATCCGGCGAGGCGGTCGAGCGCATCGCCGAAGAATTCCGTGCCGAGATCGCTGCCCAAGAGTGGCCACACGAACTCAGCCCCTTCGAGCGCGTCACCGTATCCGTTGGCTGGGCCGCCATGGTCCCCACCGAACACTCCCGCCCTGATGCCCTGATCGCCGCCGCCGAAACCGCCCTCCGCCAAGCCCGCGAAAACGGCAAGAACCGCGTCGAAGGGGTCAACGCCAACGTCGACCTGACGAACCCTGCCTAGCCTCTAACGCCCCCAAGTCCCATGTCTTGCTTATGGGCACGGCTTCAGCCGTGCCAAAAGAACTGCCCTGATTCGCGGCTTCAGCCGCTGAGGTACGCTTCTTCCGGCGCTCGCACCCGCTATCGTAACAACCGGTCTACTTCGCCGAACAAACAAAGCTCTCCGCCACCTTTGTATCTCCCGCCCCCTTATACTTCGCCACCTCCGGGTAGGGACAAATCTTCCGCGTCATCGCCACCTCGCTGCTTTCCATCCCCCCTGAATATTTGGTCGCCACAATCTCCCCCGGAGCGCTTCCACCCTCCACCCATTGCTGCAACGCCAGATACGCATCCTTCTTCGGATCGTCCGGCCCATAGTTCGGCAGCCATCCGAACTGGCCGAAGCTGTCGGCCCCCGGCCCGCCCGCGCAGTGGCCCATCCCTGGCACCATGTAAAGCTTCACCGATGCATCCTTGCCGGACGTCGCCAGAACTTTGTCGTAGTAATCGATTGTCCCCAGCGGCGTGATCGCCGCATCGCTCCACCCGTGATACACCACCAGCTTTCCGCCCCGGGCGAAGAACGGCTTCAGATTCGCATCGGTAGCATTCAAGTCCTTCGCCATCTTCTGCGTAGCATCCGCATAAGCCTGATCAATCGAAGCCGTCTTCATGTCGAAAGGCTTTCCCGGATATACCATCTCCCCGAAGAATCCACGCGCAAAGCCATTCATCAGGCTCTGCCCCGGCTTGCTCCCCACGATCCACGGCCCCCATCCCCCAGCATCTGCCTCGCCACCCGGTACATACCCTTGGTAGATCCGCGTCCCGTCTTTCACCACCGTCGCCGCGTAGATCGTCTCTAGCGTCTTCACCTGCGGCGCGGTCAGACAGCTATCCGAGTCCCCCGCTTTGCAGAGGAGCGTCTCCGGCTTGAACCCGCACTTTCCCGGCTCGGTCAGAATCCCATCCGACACCCCATCGCCACCATTCGTATCGCAAGCCGCCAGCACCGCGTTACTGATCGCCTTAAGCTTCGACTCCGGAATATAGCTCTCCGGCTTCGCCAGAAGCGCCTGCGAATTCTTCAGCCCCGTCGTCACCAGCGCCGTCCAGTTGTACGCCGGAGCGCCCGCCAATATCCCGTCATAGTCGGCAGGGAAGCGCTGCGCCTCCATCAGCGCCTCGCGTCCGCCATCAGAACACGCCGCAAAGTACGACTTCTTCGCCGCCGTCCCGTAGTACGCCGCCACCATCTCCTTCGAGCGCTCCGTCATCAGGTGGATCGCCCTATATCCGAAGTCCGCAATCTTCTCCGGATGCCCGCTGGCCCAGCTCGCATCTAGAAAGTTCGCGGCATGCCCCGTATCCGTTCCAGCGCTCGCATATCCGTTCAGCACGGACACGGCCATGTTCTGGTATGAGATCTCTCCCGCGAACCCACCATTCCCCTCGCCGTGGAACCGCCCGTTCCAGTTCTCTGCGGGCATCCACAGCTCCATCTTGATGTCGGAGTCCGGTGTCGGCTTGATCTCCGCCACCACCCGGCACAGCGTGGGCAGCAGCTTCGCTCCCTGTTTCATCGCCTCTGGAGCCTCCGCCGGCACCGGAAACTGCCCCGCAGGAATCACATCGGCGAAACTGATCGTCGTATCGGCAAGGTGCGCCGTCTTCAGCGCCGAACAGGCCGCCGCCGATGGCCTCTGCGCCTGTGCCCCCATGGAACCTGCCAATAGAACCGCAATCGCGAGTCGGCGCATCTCTATCTCCTGTGTGGTGAACGTAAATTTGCACCCATTAGAGCACGCCCGCCGATTCATCGGCTTTTCATCGCCCGTAGGCGCTCCAATCGTCACTTTTACAGTTGCTTTTTCCACCTAAGTGCCCTAGAATGATGATAGCGGGATTACGTCCTGAAGCAGCTTTTGTTTCTCCTCCCGCCTGTGAGGAAAAGAGAAAAGATGGCAAAGCGCCGTGGAAATCCGAACTGGGGCAAGCCGGAGCCGATCGGGCCCGTTGTTCCCACCGTCACTTCGTTTGAACAGGTAGTCAAAGAGTTCAAACTCACCCCCGACCAGTACATCCGGTCGACGCGTCTTCGTGAATGGGCCCGGAGAAACAAGAACTCCAAGTACATCCCCGAAGCGCTCCTCGAGGCATGGGGTTTCGAGATCGAGTCAACTTTGTAGTCTGCCATTCAGGTTTGATCGAGACGCCGCCCAGCAAGGGCGGCGTTTTTGCGTCCAGTAAACGCTCCTTCGAATCAAACCTCTGCCAAAGCATAAGATGGATGCGGGAGAGAGAATGTTCGCCACAGTCGAAGAAGCCGTAGCAGACATCCGAGCCGGTCGCATGGTCGTCGTCGTCGATGACGAAGACCGTGAAAACGAGGGCGACCTCACCATCGCCGCCGAGTTCTGCACCCCCGAAGCCGTCAACTTCATGGCCAAATTCGGCCGCGGCTTGATCTGCCTCACTCTGACCGAAGAGCGCGCGGACTACCTCCGCCTCGGCCCCATGACCAGCGAGAACACCTCCCGCTTCGGCACCGCCTTCACCGAGAGCATCGAAGCCCGCGAAGGCGTATCGACAGGAATTTCGGCTGCCGACCGGGCACATACGATCGCGGTGGCTATAAGCCCAAGCTCCACCGCTGCCGATCTAGCCCGCCCCGGCCACGTCTTCCCGCTCCGCGCCCGCAAGGGCGGCGTCCTCGTCCGCGCCGGCCAGACCGAGGCCTCCGTCGACCTCGCCCGCATGGCTGGCCTCGTCACCGCCGGCGTCATCTGCGAGATCATGAACGACGACGGCACCATGGCCCGCGTCCCCGACCTCATCAAGTTCTGCGAGCTCCACAACCTCAAGATGCTGACCGTAGCCGACCTCATCCGCTACCGGCTACAGCATGAACGCTACATCCACCGCGTCGCCGAAGGCGTCATGCCCACCGCCTACGGCGACTTCCGCATGATCGCCTACGAGAACGAAGTCGACGGCGGCGAGTCCCATATCGCCTTGGTCTACGGAGACGTAACCGGCGATGCAGCCAAAGACGCCTTCATTCCCGTCCGAGTCCACACCCACTGCCTCTCCGGCGACGTCTTCGGCGCCACCACCTGCGACTGCCGCTCGGTCATCGACGCCTCACTCCGCATGATCGTCGAAGCTGGCCGGGGCGCCCTCGTCTACCTGCACAACGGCACCAAGGGCTTCAGCATCGACCGCTCCACCGCCTCACCTCGCATTGCACTCCACCGCGACGCGCGTAACCGCGAACGCGGCGAAGATAAAAGCCATCGCACCCTGCGTCAGGTGGGCCTAGGTGGCCAGATCCTCTCTGATCTCGGCATCCACCGCATCCAACTCCTGACCAACACGCCGACTCATGTGCCCGCGCTCCAAGGCTTCGGCATTGAGATCGTCGAACAGATTCCTGTCCGCACCACCGCCGCAGTTACCGCCTAGTAAGAAAGGCCGTCGTCCTGAGCGAAGCGGCTCGCGCACTTTGCGAGCCGCGCAGCCGACGGGCCCCGCCGCTGCCTGCATTACCCACGCCGCTCGAAGCTTTCTGCCACCGCTTTGGCTGTCAACGCTTTGAGCGGTTGTATCGATCAAACGTCCAGCAAACTCCCCCACCCGCGCTCGCGCAACTCCCGCTCAAACACGGCATGATCGCCATAGACGATCCCCTGCAGCCCGGCAGCTTCCGCAGCCGCAATGTTCTCGGCCTTGTCATCCACGAAAAGCACGCGGTCAGCCGCCACGCCAAGCCCCTCCACCGCGTGCCGATAGATCTCCGCCTCCGGCTTGGCCAGCTTCAGCGTGTACGACCACACTCGATGGTCGAACTTAGCCAGCCACGGGTACTTCGCCGAAAGCCCCGCCTCCATCGCATCGCCCATATTCGATAGAACGCCGGTCTTCACGCCCGCCTCTTGCAGTCGCCAGATCCAATCCACCATCGGCTGGTTCAGATCACCCCACAGATCGACATCGGCAGCGAGTAACGCCGCCACCTGGCCCTCATCGACGCTCCCGCCAGCGTGCTCCGCTGCCAGCCGCCAGTACTCCTCGCCGGTATGCGTCCCGCGGTCATACGCATGGCGATAAGCCCAGTACCCGGCATGAAATGCTGCCTCATCCAGCCCCGAGATCGCCTTCAAACGCTCCCACGCCGCAGCCTGCGGAGGCGCAGAGATCACCATTCCATAGTCGAAAAGCACCGCTTCAATCTGTCCCATATTTGCTCCCGATTCTAACCGAGCACCATGAACCGTCTGCCGTATAGCATGAACAGGTGTCCGACCCTCACCAGAGATTCTCGCGCCGAACCGCCTGGGACCTGAGCCCCGGCGATCTTTCTCTTGCCGGTCTTGCAGCTAGAAAACAGGGCAGGGAACTTCTCGACCTCACGGTCTCAAACCCCACCGCTTGCGGCTTCGACTACGACGCTGAATCCCTCCTCGAACCCCTGGCCAACCCGCTCGCGCTCACCTACGACCCTGATCCCCGAGGTCTCCGCTCGGCCCGGGCGTCCGTCGCCGACTACTACGCCCGCCACAGCGCTCCCGTGGACCCGAACGCGATCCTGCTCACCACCAGCACCAGCGAGGCCTATTCGTTCCTCTTCCGCCTCCTCTGCGACCCCGGCGACGAAGTCCTTGTCGCCCAACCCAGCTATCCGCTCTTCGACTTCCTCGCCACCCTCGACGACATCAACCTACGGCCCTACCCGCTCTTCTACGACTTCGGGTGGTGGATCGACTTCGCCGAACTCGAACGCCGCATCACCCCGCGCATCCGCGCCATCCTCGTCGTCCATCCCAACAACCCCACCGGCCACTGGACGCACCAGCCTGAGCGCGAACGCCTTGAAGACCTCTGCGCTCGCCATAATCTCGCCCTCATCGTCGACGAAGTCTTCCTCGACTACCCGATAGCCCCAGCAGAACCAGCAAAGACCTTCGCGACCGGCCCTCATCCCGCACTGACCTTCGTCCTCAGCGGGATCAGCAAGATCGCCGCCCTCCCGCAGATGAAGGTCGCGTGGCTGGCCACCTTCGGCCCTGGTCCCGTCGTCTCCGAAGCGCTGGCTCGTCTGGAGGTCATCTCCGACACCTTCCTCTCGATGAACGCCCCGGCGCAGTTCTCCCTGCCCACCTGGCTTGCCAGCCGCCACCATCTCCAGAGCCAGATCCGCTCCCGCGTCGCCGCCAATCTCGCGACTCTGGCCGCCAGCCCGGTGGAACTCTTACATCTCGAAGCCGGTTGGGCCGCTGTACTCAAGCTCCGGGAGGCCGATCCCGCACTCCGTCTGCTCGAAGAGCACGGTGTCATCGTCCATCCCGGTTCTTTCTACGGCATGGTCGATCACCGACTGATCGTCGTGAGCCTGCTCACGACGGAACGCGACTTTTCCGAGGGGATCGGTCGTCTCAGCGAGTCCCTTGCACCATTCACGGTGCAGCGGAACCATGGCAGTAAACATTCGGGGAAATAGCTAAAGTTCTACTTGAGAAGCCGCTGGAAGCAACTCAAACTAAAGATGTTGCAGGAATGGATTCGAGTTTCTTTCGCGCCCGATCGTGGTCGACTCTCCATGCCCCGGAATTACCTTCGTTGCATCCGGCAGGGGCAGCAGACGGTCGCGAATCGAGTCCAACAGTCGCCGCGTGTTGCCGCCCGGAAGATCCGTCCGTCCCACGGAACCTGCAAACAAAGTGTCCCCAGCAATCAGGAGTTCTTCGTGAGGAAGGTATAGGCACAGACTGCCTTCGGTGTGTCCGGGAGTCAGGATCACCGTCCCCGCAAGACTTCCTGCAGCCACGACATCCCCGTCTTTCGGGCTGTCATCCGGTTCGGCAACCTGGGGTGTAGCGATTCCGAGCCAGCCAGCCTGGACGCTCATCATCGCGACCAGTGGCAGATCTAATTGGTTGTAGAGAATCGGAGCGCCGGTCAGCCGCTTCAGCTCCAGCGCCCCGGCGATGTGATCGATATGCGCATGCGTCACTACGATCCGCTTGACCGTCAGTTCATGCCGTTCGAGGACCTTCAGGATGCGTGGGATGTCTGAGCCGGGATCGACGACGATCGCCTCTTTCGACACCTCATCCCCAAGGATGGAGCAGTTGCACTGCAACGGGCCGACAGCAAGAATCTCGTGAATCATGACCCAATCTTAACCTGACCTGCAATCAAGCCCATTCGCAGCCGGAAGAAGTCTACTTCTTCGGAGCGCTCTGCGTCGTCGGCGTTCCAGAGAGAACGGAGTGATCGCCGCTGGCGCGCGAAAGCAGGATGGTCAGCGCGATCGAGAGCAGCATGAAGAGGATCGCCGCATAGGTCGTCAGCTTCGTCAGCAGGTTCGCCGCGCCGCGAGGCCCAAACGCCGTCTGCGAACCCTGCCCGCCAAACGCGCCGGCCAGGTCGGCGGACTTACCCTGCTGCAGCAGAACTACGCCAATCAGAAAGAGACAAACGACAATATGAATGAAAACGAGGAAGTAGACCATGGAATGAATCGTTACCTTTTCGACTTCTGAATCGAGCGCTGGTCAGGAACAGACCAGACACTACGCATACTTCTTAACTGTACCATCCAGTCCAGCGAACTCAGCTGAGGATCACAGCTCCATAGCAAACTGCTGGCTCAACGCCTCGTGCAGCGCCACCGGCTCCGTCGCCAGATCCAGCACCAGACGCTCCAGCACCAGCAGCTTGTTCGCCGGAGAGCTTCTCAATTCCAGGTCGGCCTTCGCCACCAGCCGAATCGCCCGCGTCAGCTCCCGCCGCGACTTGTACCGCCGCGCCTGCCGGATCAGATCCTCCGCCGCGAACGGGGGCATCCGGAAGCCCTGCCACAGCACCTGCCAGATCGCCCGCGAGTCGCGCACGTTTTTCTCCGAGATAATCAGCATCTGCCGAAACGTCCGCGCCAGCATGTACAGGTGCCCGATGGCCGCATCCTCGCCACCGTCGGAAGCGTTCAGCAGGCCATGCAGCAGCGCCAGAGCCCGCGTCCGGTCGCGCTGCGAGATCGCATCCGTTAGCTCATAGAGCGACCGCTGCTTCGCTGCCAGAACCATCGTCTCTACATCGCCCAGAGTCACATGGTTCCGCGCAATCCCATCTGCCTGCCCCATTGGGGCCGACACATAAAGCAGCAGCTTTTCGAACTCGCTTGCGATCAGCATCATGTCCGCGCCCAGCGCATCCACCAGTTGCCGCGCCGCGTCCGCATCGAACTTTACCCCGCGCGTTGCCGCCGACTCCGTTACCCAGCGGATCGCATCCGACTCCTCGACGCGGGCAAGTTCGACCATGCCGCACCAGTCGCCCAGCGTCTCGCGGATGCGCTCGAACCGGTCCTTGTCCTGCATGTCCATCTTGCGCAGGTCGGTCGGAATCCTCAGATGGTCCGCCACAAAGATGACCACAGCCTGCGGGTTCGGGCTGCGGAAGTACCCATCAATCGCCGCAAACTCTTCTTTTTTCGCCCCCCGCGTATATAGGTTCTTCAACCCGCGCACGAAGATCACCTGGAACGGGGCCATCAGCGATGGCGTCTGCGCCCTGTCGAGAATCTCGAAGATCGAAATCTCCGCCAGATCCAAATCATGCAGGCAGAAGTCCCGCATATCGCCCGGCACCAGCGCTTCCAGAACGCCTTTGCGGCAGCGGTCGTAGAGAAAGATTTCGTCACCCGCCAGCACATACCCGGGTCGCAGAGACGGCGTCGCAATCTCCCCGAGGAAGCGCTCGACCGACGCGAAGCTCTTCATCCCCGCCATCAGAAGCTCTCCAGCATGTTGCTCACAATCGTCCGCGCAAAGTCCTGAGAGAGCCGCCGAACCGCCGGCCCATCCTCCTGGATGAACCCGTTCAAATCCTGCGTCGACTGGTACTGTTCGCGGAAGGGAAGCGCGTCGTTCTGGTAAAGAATCCGCCCATCCCGAGCCGTCAAAACCACCTTTGCCGTAATTGTCACAAGGTAACTCGCCGTCTGCCCGCTCGACGAGTCATAGGTCAGCGGCGCAATCGACTGCGTCAGGATCGTCCCGCTCAGATGCGCGTCGGCATCGTCGTTCGCTCCGGTCAGTACCCTATACTTCGTCCGAGTATTCAGCTCCCGAATCACTGCCCTGGTGAACTCCACCTCAGTCGAATAGTTCTGCACTCGGGTCGTGAAGATCGGTACATCGATGGTCCGCGTCCCCGCCGGCAGATGCGTCGCCGACCCCGCCGTGTGATACCCGCACCCCGGAATCGCAAACGCGGAGACGAGCACCAGCCCTTGCGCGACAACGGACAAAGATTTGGCAAGAGATCGCTTCATGCGGGCCCCTTTATTGTCGCATCGGGCTATGCGGCGAAAAAGCGAAACCCCTCTGCATAAGCTGTGAGGAACCTGTGCCATCTACAACTCCTGCATCACCGCAGAGTCGGGTGCCCCATCCATGCGGGTTTACCGCATGGGTGGGACATTCGTGCGAAGCACGAACCCGCTTCTACGACGTCCCACTCAGCGCCAGCCCCATTGCCACCGAAGTGAACTCATTCCCCGTCCGCACCCGCTCCCGGCCGAACCGCCGATCGAAGATCTCGCGAACCGCCGGCACAAAGCTGGTTCCACCGGTCAAAAACACGCGATTCACCTTCTCCGGAGCGATCCCCGTATCCCGCAACAACCCATCCACAGTCGCCTCGATCGCCGCCAGGTCATCCCCGATCCAACCCTCAAAATCCGTTCGCGAAACCCGATCGACGATCTCCAGACTCCCATCGCGAAACCGAAACTCCGCCGTCTCCGCTGAGGATAAATCCACCTTCAACCGCTGCACCGCCTGGTGCAACTGATACCCCAGATCTTCATCGATCAACGTGATCAGTGCCGCCACCTTCTCCGGCTCCTGCGCCCGCGCCCGCGCTGCCTTCAGCATCTCGGTCACGTTCCGCGTCTTCAGGAACGAAAGATAGTGCCACCGCTCCAGGTTCGCGTAGATCCACGCCGGTACCGCCGGAATGATCGGTGCCGGCCGATCTGAAGCGTGGGCGAAGGTTTTCTCAAACGAGTCCGACCCCAGCGCCGGCGACACCAGCTTTCGCACAATCCGCGCGTCGAACGCATCGCCGGCCAGTCCAAGTCCGGCGTTCCCGAGAAGATCGTCCTTGCTCCGTCCCTTAGCCCGTACCCCCGGCCCCACATGCAGCAGAGAAAAATCGCTTGTGCCGCCGCCAAAGTCGCCAATCAGAATCAACTCATCGTCCGTCAGCGAAGACTCATACGCATAAGCCGCCGCCACCGGCTCATACTCAAACTTCACCGACTCGAACCCTGCCGCTTTGAACGCCGTCTCCAGCCGCGACGTCGCAAACGCATCATCCTCCGCCGTCTCCGCCGCTACGAATCGCACGGGCCGCCCCACCGTCGCACTCCGCACCGGCCCACCGATATGCCGCTCTGTAGCCAGCCGCAGGTCGGTCAGAATGCGGGCGATCAACTCTTCCAGCGTGTATCGCCGTCCAAAGACCTCGGTACCTGTGAGCGACTTACTCGGAAGATAAGACTTCAATGACTGAATCAAGCGCCCCGGCGACTCCGCCTGCAGATAGTGCTCGATCGCCTGCGGCCCAGTAAAGCTCTTCAACTGCGTCCGCCCCGCCGCCTTCATCTGCTCCAGGTAAAGCACCGACCGGTAGCTCTCCGTAAGCCCTTTCAGCGAAGGGAAGGAGACCAACTCCGTTCGGCCATCACCCGTATAGATTGCGACGGAGCTATTCGTCGTCCCAAAGTCGATCCCGATCTTCGCCCCGGCATAGGCCCCGCTTTGCTTGTGTTCTTCAGACATCAGTCGTATAGATTACAAGCCTTCACCCCATACGCCCAATACTTCGAAGGACGAAGCTTTCCGATTTACGGCCACAGCTCAAAACGGGTCACGCCACCAGCAAGTCATCGAACACGAAGTGCAGAAAGTCCTTCAGAGGAGCATCGCTCTTGTCCGCCTGAGAACGAAGCAAAGCGCCCTCCCAGCTATTGAGAATGAAACCTGCCAGGGATTCGACCTTTGTGGACTTCGGCAACTCGCCCCTCTCGACCGCTTCACGTAGGACCATCCCGACGCCAGCCTGCCATCCCGTGAAACTGTCGCTGAGATGCCGTTGAAGGAGCGGGCTCGCGTCGGCGACCTCAAGGCTCAGATCCCCGAGGAGACAGCCGGGCAGCGGCGCCGACTGGCCCGCCGTCTTGACCAACGCTTCAAAGTAGCGCCGGAGCCTTCCAAGCGGCGGATGATCCTTTTCTTCAAGAAGATGCTTTTGAGCAAACTCGCTAGCGCGCGTGAAGTAGCGTTCAATGACTGCTGCAGTGAACTCCTCCTTGCTCGCAAAGTGGTGATAGAAGGAGCCCTTCGGGACACCCGCAGCCTGCAGGATCTCCTGGAGTCCGGTGGCCCCGTACCCCTGCTTGCGCATGAGAGCGAGCCCTACATCAACGAGGTGATCGTGCGTCGATGTAGGGCTCGACTTCGCGTGCGACACGCCCTTTGTTTCAATATCGGTTTGGGACGGCATAGCGTCTCTCTTTCCGTGGAAGGACGTTGGCCCAGATAGGTCAACGTCCCTTATCGTATCGGTTGCGTTTACTTCTTTTCTCCAACGCCGTAACGCGGAGCAGGGTTCTTCTGTGAAAGGAAGGGCGCAAGGGCCAGCCGCGACTTCTCGTAGGTCTCAAAGAGGGACGCTTCAGGCAGAGCGGGAATCGTCGCAAACTCGCCCTGGTCCAGGCCGGCAAGCGACGCATCGACCATGTCTTCTGTGGTCATGACCCACTCGGCAGGAAGGTCGGTGTGCACGTTGACGCCAGCCTTGCCCCAAAGCGGAGTGGCGGTCGCGCCGGGCAGTACCACCTGGACCTTCACGCCTTTGTCCGCAAGCTCGTTCTTGAGCGAGATGCTGAAGTTCTGCACAAACGCTTTGCTGCCGCTGTAGACGCCGTTCAACAGCTCGGGCGCGAGCGCCACTACCGAACCGATGTTGATGATGAGGCCGCTCGACTTCTTCACGAAGCTTGACGCAGCCGCAATGGCAAGGCGGGTGAAAGCCGTGACGTTGATCTGAACAATCTGGTCGAGATAGTCCAGGTCCGAATCCAGCAGCTTGCTGGCCGAGGCGATGCCGGCGTTGTTCACAAACGCGGTGATGGAGTCGTCCGTGGCAAGACGCTCAGCGACTCGCTTCACGTCCGCTGGAACAGCGAGATCGGCCTGCAGTACCTCTGCCTTGCGGCCGGTGCTGGACTGGATCTGTTGTGCGACTTCGTCGAGCTTGTCTTTGCTGCGCGCGACAAGGATGAGGTCGTAACCACGCTTTGCGAGGCGATCGGCATAGACGGTGCCAATTCCCGTGGAAGCTCCGGTAATGAGGGCAGTACCTTTGTTAGACATCGTGATCTCCTTTGTGAAGTGGCTCCTTATGGCAGCCATGCTCATATGAGTAGACCGGTCGGTCTAAGGATTCAGCAAAGTTTCCAAAAAGATTCTTATGCCGGCTGTATGACACGGCTTGACGTTCCGCCCCTGATCAAGCACCCTTCTCCCATTCCTCGAATCCCGGAGAAGAACCGCCATGAGCGCAACCGCCGTTCCAGATATCTCCGCCCTCAAACGATCCATGCGCGCTACCTGGATGGCCGGTGACTTCGGTGTCGTCGCCAAGACCATCTCTGGCTCAGCCGATGATTTCATCGCACGGCTTGGCATCGCTCCCGGTGCCCGCGTTCTCGATATCGCCTGCGGCACCGGAAACTCCGCGATCCCGCTTGCTCGTTCCGGAGCCATCGTCACCGGCGTCGATATCGCTACCAACCTTCTCATCCAGGCCCGTGAACGCGCCGCCGCCGAGGGCCTCGCGATCACCTTCGACGAGGGAGACGCGGAAGCTCTCCCCTACGCCGACGCCTCCTTCGACGCTGTCACCACCATGTTCGGAGCCATGTTCGCCCCGCGCCCCGCACTTGTTGCTTCCGAGTGCGCCCGCGTCCTCAAACCAGGCGGCCTCCTCGCCATGGCCAATTGGAACCCCGCCAGCTTCTCCGGCAGAATGTTCAAGGTCGGCAGCATGCACGTCCCCTCGCCACCCGGCATCGCCCCGGCCTCGCTTTGGGGCGACGACGCCACCGTCCGCGAACGTCTCGCGCCCTTCTTCACCAACATCGAAACCCAACTCATCCCCATTGACTTCGACATGGCCGTCAGCCCCGCCGGTGCAGTCGACTTCTTTCGCAAATACTTCGGCCCGACCCAGATGGCCTTCGCTCGCCTCGATTCCACCGGCCAGGAAGCCCTCGCCGCCGATCTCACCGCCCTCTGGTCCAGCGCTAACGTATCCCCGAACCCCGAGTCCCACACCCTCGTAAGAAACGAGTACCTACAGATCACCGCCATCCGCAATTAGGCCTTATGTCCTGTCATCCTTCCTCCTAAACCTTGTCATCTTTTGCGCAGCGGAGGATCTGCTGTTCAACCAGGCCCCGAAGAACCTGCTGCTAGACCGGGCTTCGAAAAACTCACTGGAATACCCGGTTTTGCTTAAGGGCACGGCTTCAGTCGTGCCGTAACCGCTCTCCTCGCAATGCGGCTTTAGCCGCTGGGGTACGGCTTTCGTTCTATTCCAGAGTCTTCAGTAAGCTCCAAACTCCCCTGTTGAGAGGCATCCCATGCCCACGGCCCAATCCGTCCTCGACGACCTAAAATCCCTAGGCAGCGAAACCTACCGCAAGACTTACGCCCGCCACGGCATACCCCTCGAACGCACCTACGGTGTCAGCAACGCCGACCTCAAGACACTGGCCAAATCGATCAGCAAGCCACTGAAGAAGAACCCTGCCGAACTCCAGGCCCTGGCGCTCGACCTATACGACACCGGCAATATGGACGCCATGTACCTCGCAGGCATCCTCGCCGACGGTCGCCTCATGTCGCGCCGCGAGCTCCAGCGCTGGGCCGAAAACTCCCACGGCATGTCCATAATCGCCGAGCACACCGTCCCCTGGGTCGCCGTCGAAAGTCCGCACGCCCACCACATGGCCACCGAGTGGATCACCTCCAAGCGTGACTTCATCGCCTCCTCCGGTTGGCGTACCTGGGCCGGCATGCTCGTCGTCACGCCTGACGACGCCCTCGACCTCGCCGAGATAGAACGCCTCCTCGCCCTCGTCGAAAGGAAGATACTCACCGTCGAAGGACGCCACCGCTAAACCATGAACGGCTTCGTCATCTCTGTAGGCAGCTACGTCACGCCCCTGCTGCCAC
The DNA here is from genome assembly GCF_025685565.1 of Granulicella aggregans. Taxonomy (NCBI): domain Bacteria; kingdom Pseudomonadati; phylum Acidobacteriota; class Terriglobia; order Terriglobales; family Acidobacteriaceae; genus Granulicella; species Granulicella aggregans. The sequence goes on along the minus strand of NZ_JAGSYE010000002.1, from coordinate 1,300,253 downwards.
TCGCCAAAGCCACCGCCGCCCGCATCGGCCAGGTCTCGGTGGACATGGGCGACACCGCCTGCGAAGTCCCCCTGGCTACCGCGTACATCGCAAAAATGGAAGCCTTAGGCAAGCAAGGCCAAAAGCGCAAAACCATCCGCTGCTGAGTGCACCCATAGCCCTAAATACCGAAAAAAGAAAACGTCATTTCGACGAAGCCACAAATCCGGGTGCCCCATTCGTCGCAGCTTCACCGCTATGAGTGGAACATCGAGCGAAGCTCGACCGCTCCCGCCCATCTCACATGGCAAGATAAGAAGCTCGACAAATCTCCGCGAATGAAGGGGCCACCGATGACCAAATCCAACCTCTGCCTTCTCGCTTTCACACTGATCGCGTCCTTCGGTCTTCGCCCAGTCACCGCTCAGAAGCCCGCCTTCCAGAACCCCGTCTTCCAGAACCCCGTCCTCTACGAAGACCTCGCCGACCTCGACATCCTCCGCGTCGGAGACACCTTCTACTACTCCGCCTCCAACATGCAGTACTCCCCCGGAGCGCCCATCCTCAGCTCGAAAGACCTCGTCAACTGGAAGTACGTCGGCCACTCCATCCCGGTACTCGACTTCTCCCCCGCCTACGACCTCAACGGCGGCAACGCCTACGTCAAAGGCTCCTGGGCATCCTTCCTCGGCTACCGCAACAGCAACAAGACCTTCTACTGGGGCGGCTGCATTGAATTCAAGCAGACCTACATCTACACCGCCACCGCCGCCGAAGGCCCATGGAAGCGCCACGCCGTCCTTCCCCAGTGCTACTACGACGCCGGTCTACTCGTCGATGACGACGACACGATGTACGTCGCCTACGGAGCAAAGACCCTCCACGTCGCCCAGCTCTCGCCCGACGGAACCCGCGAGGTGAAATCGCAGGAGGTCTTCACCGCTCCCATCGGTGTCGACTACATCGAAGGCTCGCGCTTCTACAAGATCAACGGCAGCTATTACATCTTCACCACCCGTCCGCCCAATGACGAGTATGTCCTCAAATCCACCACCGGCCCCTTCGGCCCCTACACGATGCAGAAGCTCGTCATCAACGCGAAAGCCCCCATCCCATACGGAGGCGGCCCCCACCAGGGCGGCATCGTTGAAACTCAGAAGGGCGACTGGTACTACATGGCCTTCGTCGATGCCTACCCCAACGGCCGCATCCCCGTCCTCGCCCCCCTCACATGGGACGCCGACGGCTGGCCCTCCCTCAATCTCACCGACAACACCTGGCCCACAGCGCTGCCCTATCCACTGTCCCCGCAGGACAAGACCTCCCACACCGGCACCGACCACTTCCGCGGCACCACCCTCAGCCCGGAGTGGGAGTGGAACCACAACCCCGACAACGCAAAGTGGTCCCTCCACAACGGCCTCAAGCTCCAGACCGCAACCGTCACCAACGACATTTACGCTGCCCGCAACACCCTTACCCACCGCATCCTCGGCCCGGTCTCCAACGCTACCATCGAGCTCGATCTCTCCCACATGAAAGATGGCGATCGCGCCGGTCTCGCCCTCTTCCGCGACTCCACCGCCTGGATCGGCATCGTCCGCGACAACGGCTCCCTCCGCGTCGCCATGGAAGACAACCTCACCATGGACGAACATTGGAAGACGACCGCCACGGGAACCGAAGTCGCCAGCGCCCCCATAACTGCCCACAAGATCTGGCTCCGAGCCTCAGCCGACACGACATCGAACTTCCGATCTGGCCCGGACCGCACCGGAACCTTCGCCTATAGCCTTGACGGCAAGACCTTCACTCCACTCGGCAAGCCCTTCGCCTTCACCCGCGACTGGCACTACTTCATGGGCTACCGCTACGCCATCTTCAACTACGCCACCCAATCTCTAGACGGCGCGGTGAGGGTCTCGTCCTTCACCGTCGCCATACCTTAGCTGGTGACCGCTAGCTCTACTCGTGTGCGAGAACACGTCATCTCGACCGGAGCGTAGCGAAGTGGAGACCCCCGCATTTCTCCACCCTCACCCGAGCCTGATGCGTCTCTCTTTAACAGAACCCATCAAGGGCATTGAAGCCCCCGGCTATCTCCCATGCCCCCGGTCATACCCCGCATGAGCCGCTTCGAACTTCGCGATATTTATCGTCGTCCATCGCCACAGCGGATGCACCAACTCCAGCATCTCCAGCGCCAGATCCGTGATCGCGTACTCCACCCGCGGAGGCACCTCCGCAAACACCGTGCGCGTCACCAGCCCGTCCCGCTCCAACTGCCGCAGCACCTTCGTCAGCGACTTTTGGCTCACTCCCTCCACCCGCTCCATGAGCCGCGAAAACCGCAGCGGCCCCTCCGCCTCTGCGAGCTCAGCCAGCGCCCACAGCGTCCACTTCTCCGCCAGCCGCGTCACAATGTCCCGTGTCAACGAGTCCTGCTGCTCCGTCAGCGCCTCGCACGCCGCATTCGCCTCAGCCCAGTCGATCCGATTCTTCTTGCTTTTCGCCATGAGTTACCCCCAGGTAAGTACAAGCTAAAAAGGTGCCTTATTGCCATTGGATACTAATAGAAGCATACTGCCTTCATGGCTACGAAATCGACAACGAAATTCACCGCGAATGACGTCCCTTCCCAACGAGGCCGTCGCGTCCTCATCACCGGCGCAAACTCCGGCATCGGCTACGAAGCCGCCCTCGAACTCGCTCGCAAAGGGGCAGAAGTTATCCTCCCCGCCCGCTCCCTCGACAAAGCCAACGAAGCCATCACCCGCATCCTCCAGCAAATCCCCGCAGCAAAGCTAACCCCCGCAGTTCTCGACCTCGCCTCACTCGCCAGCATCCGCGCCTTCGCCGCACGCATCTCCTCTGAGTTCCCCGGCGAATCCCTCGATCTGCTCATCAACAACGCTGGAGTCATGGCCGTTCCGCAGCGCGAGCTAACCATAGACGGCTACGAACGCCAGTTCGCCACCAACTATCTCGGCCCCTTCCTGCTCACCGCGCTCCTTTATCGGCACCTGAAGCGCCGGTCCGGCACGCGCATCGTCACCATCTCCAGCGGCGTCGCAAACCAGGCGAAGATCGAGTTCGACAATCTCCAGTCCGAGCGCGCCTACAGCCCCATGTTCGGTGCTTACTCGCAGTCCAAACTCGCCGACCTCATCTTTCAGCAGGAGCTCCAGCGCCGCCTCACTGCCTCCGGCTCGCCGATCCTCAGCACCGGCGCCCACCCCGGCTACGCGATCACGAATCTTCAGACCAGCGGCCCAGCCGGCGTTCTTCCTCTAGCCATGCGCATCGCGATGACAGTCCTCAAACCGTTTGCATCGCAGGATGCCGCCCACGGCGCGCTGCCCACCCTCCTCGCCGCGACCGCAACCGATGTCATGGCCGGCGGCTACTATGGCCCAGATGGTTTCCAAGAGCTTAGAGGCGATCCCGTTCCCGCAAAGATCGCTCCCTTAGCCAAAGACCTCGCCCTCGCAAAGCGTCTCTGGACAGAGACAGAGCGCCTCGTAGGAGTGCAATTCACGCCATAGATTCAGCCGGTTGAACACGCACCGGCGACGGTGAGGAGAGCCTAGAATCTAAGCCCTTCCGACTGCCTCTCGAAGCGCCACCCTCTTCCCGCAAAGAATCGTCTCTGCCAGTCCTCCATCCAACCCGAACCGGTTGAAATTAGCCGGCTGCCCCACGCCCAACGCGAATCTCTCTTCCAGCCCCAGCATCTTCGCCGGGTTATGAGAAGCGGCGCGCGCGACACTCGCCACGGTCCGTCCCGTGAACTTTGCGAAGTTCGCCACCGCCCGGTCCAGCGTAATCACCGACCCCGCAAGCACCCCGCGCGCCGTCGCATGACCATCCTTCACCTGCACATCGAAGTTGCCCAGCCGGAACGTTCCATCCGGCATCCCCGCGGCCGACATCCCGTCGGTCACCAGGATTACCTTGTCTGCGCTCTTGCATCGGGCGAACAACTTCACCATCTCCGGAGCCACATGGATCCCGTCGCAGATCAGCTCCGCAAACGTTTCCTCATCGGTCAGCACGACGCTCACCACGCCCGGCTCGCGATGGTCCATCGCCCGCATAGCATTGAATGTATGCGTCGCGCTCGAAGCTCCCGCCGCAATCCCGGCATGTGCCTCGGCTGCCAGTGCATTCGTGTGTCCCATGCTCACCCGCACGCCTCGCGACGTCGCATGGGCGATCAACTCCAGCGCACCAGGAACCTCTGGCGCAACCGTCATCAGACGGATATGCCCTCGCGCCGCCTCATGAAACCGGTCGAAGAGTCCAATGTCCGGCTTCTGCAGATCTGGAGCATGATGCACCCCGCGTTTACTGTGAGAGAGAAACGGCCCTTCCAGGTGAATCCCAATCGGAGTCGCCCGGCCTTCGCCTCCGCGTTCGTCCGCGGACTCGATATGATCTGCGATCCGCTCCATCGCCCGCAACGTCTCGTCGATCGGAGCCGTCACTGTCGTCGGCAGGTAATGTCCCACGCCCCGCGTAGCCAGAAATCGTTCCATCTCGGCAAATCCGCTCGCCGAGGTCTCCATCACATCATGGCTAACCGCTCCGTGGATATGAACGTCCAAAAAGCTCGCGGTCAGCACCGTCTCATCGGCGTTCGCCTCACCTGCCTCGATGGATAGGACCATTCCATCCTCCCCAATACGTATCTGGGGATAGTCAATGACGCCATCCGGCGTGTGAAGCGTCCTTGCCGTGATCGTTTTAGCCATAAACGAACATTCTAGATCAAATTTCGACAAGTGTAATGTGTTCGTTGCGACAGAAGTTGTACTGAAGTTACTTTGTCCCGACAGGAACCGTAACCAGCGCGGAAGGGATGCCCAACTCCGCCGCCGACGGCAGTGTATGGCTATCGTTCCACTGTCGCAGCGCACTCCGAAACCGGTCGCTCCGGGTTAGCAAGAGGCCGACTGTGTAGTCGTAGTGCTCGAGCACGGGGCGGAGAGCATAAGGCCGGTTCGACCGCAGCCACTCCGCCGCGAACATGTCCCGCAGCAGGGAGTACCGGTCGCGCATATCCTCGATCCGCCCATTCACGCCATTGATGTCCGAGAGCTCTCGCCCCACCGCTGCCCGCACTTTCTTGTCGGTCGAACCCTGCGCCGCATAAGCCCGCTGATATCCCTCCACCAGCTCATCGGCCAACTGGAAGTTCAGCCCGATCAAATCCATCCGCCTCGCTCCCAGCTCCATCGCATCTACGGCATCCGGCTCCTCAAGATTCGAACTGGCCGCCCCGTAAATCTCCGACTCATAAACCGCAGTGGTCGGCGCAGCGTGCTCAGCCACAGCCTTCGCTCCCGCGGCCGCCCGCGCCTCCGCAATTAGCGTCAAAGCCGCCTCGGCATGAAGCCGAAGTTCATGCGTGTACGGCCTAACCTGCGCCCCGATCTTCAACCCATCCTTCGACAGCGGATCGAGCCAGAAGATGCTGTTGCTCGCATCCCCCACCTTCGCCTGATCTTTCAATACGGCGTGGCCGGCCATTAGTTCCTTCTGCGCCTGATTCAGCTTGCCAGTCGCGTCGTTATGGAAGACCTGCGCGTAGCTGTTCTGGAACTGGGAGATCGAAGACTCCCCCTTTTGCCACGCCGCCGCCGCGCCAAACAGAATCCCATACCAGTCCTGGTTGAACAGTCCCTCGCCATCGTCGTTCCAGATCGTGTTCAGCAGCCCCGTCGATCCCAGCCGCTGCCCATCCCGCGCGAACTCCTGAATGTTCAACAGCGCCAGATTGTTGTTTGGATACACCTTGCGATAGTTGTTCACGCTCGGCGCAACCCATGTCTCAAACCCCGCGTTCTTGAAAGGATTCAGAAACCGGTCGTACCCCTTCGGCTCCGGGCTGTACACCCACGCGATCGCAATCGTCTGCTGCTTGAACTTATCGGGAAGCTGCTTCAGCAGGTCCGGTGCATCCTGCGCGATATCTCCCCAGAACAGCAGCCGCCGGTGCAGCGGCTCTACCGCCGTCGCAATCCGCTGCATAAAGTCGAGATACACCGGTGCCAGGCCGCGCGAATCCACCTCTTCCTTCGTCTGCCCCAGTCCCAGGTCGACCGTCTCATCCGCCCCGATATGCAGGAAAGGCCCTGGATACTGCCCCGCCAACTCCGTCAGCATCTGCGTCGTCAGCGCGAGCGATCCCGCCTGCCCTGGTGCGAGCACTGCCCCGTGCGGCGTCTCCGCCAGCGTCTGATACTGCTCCCACGTCAGGTTGTGGTGCAGATGCCCAAACGCCTCCTGCTCCGGCACGATCATCACGTGGTATGGCTTCGCATACGCCACCAGAGCCGCCGCGTCCGCCGCCGTCACCGTCCCTCCCGGAGGCCCCCACAGCGGATTCGCCGCATATCCCGCCGTATGCTCGAAGTAAGGCGAGTACAGATTCACCTTGTAAGCCGCCAGGGTCCGGATCAGTTTCTTCTGAAACTCCAGGGTGGTCACCGGCCCGCGCGAAAGATCGTCGTCCAGCCCGCGATACTTCATCGCCGGCCAGTCGCGGATCGTCGCCGTATGTAGTACCGCCGCTCGCCCCGGAGCGGCATCGACCATCTGCTTCACCGTCTGCAGCGCGTAAAAGATGCCCTCGGCGCTCTCCGCCGTCACCGCCAGTCCCTTGCCGTCAGGAATGATGACGTATCCCTCGGCCTTCATCGGCTCCGGAAACTCGATCGGCGAATCGCCATGCGCCATCCGTTCCTCAGTCGGCAGTGAATCCTGATAGATCGCCTTCGATATCGGTGGTCCAAACCGCGTCACCAGCACATGCACTGCCGCCGTCTCATTCACCGTGACGCCGTGCTCCGCCAGACTCGCCTTCAAGTCCGCAATCGCGAACTCGTCCTCAGCCGCACACGGCGCCGAGCACGTAATCTGAATCCCCGCACTCAGCGACTGCGAAGAGATATTCGACACGGATACCGGCATAGGGATCAGGTGCAGCCCCATACTCTGCGACCACATCGGCGAGGCGCCTGCCAGCGCACCGATCCACAGCAGCGCCATCCGGCGTTTCGTAAGTGCGATAAGTATTGAAGAGAAGGGCCCCTTTGGGCTCCCGGCATTCATCCTTGGCATGACAAGAACGGTAAATCAATCGCGTCGCTCTTGGACAGCAGTCCGGAGAGCGATCGCTCTGTCTCCTCGTCCGCGTAAGCGATAACGCGGTCCAAAGGTTACCGAAGATCGCACGCGAATGCCCCAATTCATCCCATTTGTGACCGAAATTCGCAGTCCTGTAACGCAACCTTGGGATGATGGTCACACAGAACATTGCGAAAACAGCGATGAACAGACCCCCAAGGTGGCTCGATCGTGCCTGTGGGCCATCTTCTGAACATGATTATGAGAGGTTCCATGACCAAGCAACTACAGGTGACACTGGCAGCGATTATGGTGCTTTCCGCCATACGCGTTCCGGCGCAGACCACAACCCCGACTCACACCTCCACCACGGCAAAGAAGAAGAAGGCCGTGGCGAAGGCTCCTAAAGAGACCGCGACCGAACGTCAGATTCGCGAACTCCGTGAGCAGATGCAGAACCAGCAGGCAGAGATCGACAACCTGAAGTCGCAGAGCGCGGCCAAGGATGCCGCCCTCGCAGCCGCTCAGCAGTCTGCAAGTGATGCCCAGGCTACGGCTGCCGCTGCCACCACCCAGGCCCAGAGCGTAGGCGCTTCCGTCCAGGCCAACGCCGACGCCGTCGCCAGCCTCCAGGGCACCGTCACCGACCTCAAGAACTCCAACACCGGTCTCGCGCTCACCATCAGCGACACTAAGAAGGACCTGACCGAGAAGATCGAGTCGCCCACCGCAGTTCACTACAAGGGCATCCTGATCCAGCCAGGTGGCTTCCTCGCGGCCGAAACCGTGTACCGCACCCGCGCCATCAACTCCGACATTAACACCCCCTTCAACTCGACGCCTTACATGAACAGCGCACAGGCGTTCACCAGCGAGTTCAACGCGACCGGCCGCCAGTCCCGTCTCGCTGTGGCCGTAACCGCTCCTACCTCCTGGGGTAAGATGGGTGGCTACTACGAGTTCGACTTCCTCTCCGCCGGTACCACCTCGAACGATAACCAGACCAACAGCTACACCGCCCGTCAGCGCGAAGCCTGGGCCATGGCAGCCACCAACACCGGCTTCACCTTCCAGGCCGGTCAGATGTGGTCGCTTGCTACTGAAGTCAAGAAGGGCATCGTCGAAGCTCCCGGAGCAGAGAATCTGCCCCAGACCATCGACCCTCAGTACCACGTAGGCTTCACCTTCACTCGTCAGTACGCTGCCCGCTTCGCTTACAACTTCGCGAAGATCCACAACGTCGCCCTCGGCGTTGAAGAGTCGCAGATCGTACTCGCCGGTACCACCAACGCTCCGTCGAACTTCTTCTTCGGCAGCGCCGGTAACACCGGTGGTCTCTACAACTCCACCGGCAACGGCAGCACCGCCCAGAACTACTCCAACAACGTCGCTCCGGACGTCATCGTGAAGTACAGCGTTGATCCCAAGTTCGGTCACTTCGAAGTCGGCGGCCTCGCCCGCTTCTTCCGTGATCGTTACTACCCGACGCTGGCTTTCGCTACCACCGCGACCGCGACCGCTGTTCCCTCCGGCAGCGCCACCAACGACACCGTCATCGGCGGCGGCTTCTTCGCCAACGCCCGTGTCTCGGCGACCAAGTATGCCGATCTCGGAGTTCACATCCTCCAGGGTACGGGTACCGGCCGTTACGGCACCTCGAACCTCGGCGACGTGACCGTCAAGCCCAACGGAACGCTTGAGCCGCTACGCAACTCGCAGGGCCTGTTCTCCATCGAGACGCACCCCTCCAAGAAACTCGACGTCTTCGGCTACGCCGGTGGTGAGTACCTCCAGCGCACCGTCTATACCGGCTTCACGGCAGCGGCTCCTACCACTCCGGTCTACGTGGGCTACGCTCCGATCCAGGGTGAAAAGGACACCGCCTGCTCTACCGAAACTTCACCCTCGGCGACGAACGGTTATTCGCCCAGCACCAGCAGCTGCACGGGCCACACCCGCGCTGTACTCGAAGGCTCGGCCGGATTTACCTACCGCATCTTTAGCTCACCCACCAAGGGACGCATCCAGTACTCGATGGTCTACAGCTACCTGACCCGCGAAGCCTGGACCGGTCTGAGCTCCACCGGAACCGCCGTCAACCCGAAGGCCACCAACAACATGGTCTTCACCGGCTTCCGTTACTACATCCCGTAGTCAACGCGTACTCCGCTACCGAAAAGGCGCTCCTGTCAGGGAGCGCCTTTTTGCTGTTTTTAGCTCCTGTCGTCCTTCTGAGCGAAGCGAAGGACCCGCGACACTTTACAAAGGCGGCGGCATCAAGCGGCCGGCTCCGTCTCTGACCCAGTTGCCAGATCCAGAGTGTCTAGCACCGTTAACAGCACGCGCCGCAGCGCCGTCTCACGTCCCGTAGGGTCGTACCACTCCTGCAGCGTGTGAATGCCCCCGCCCTTGCCGCCAGCCCCGATCGCTACCGCCGGAATCCCCATCGATAAAGGAATATTGGCGTCGGTCGACCCCAGCCGTTGTTCGGTCCGCAGCGTCAGGTGTCGATCCACCGCGCGGATCGTGCCCAGCAGCGGATCGTTCTCGTTTAGCGCGCCGCCGGGCCGATCGCCAATCACTTCAATCTCCAGCCGCAGCTCTTTAGCACAAGCGATCACCACAGTCTCTTCAAAGGCGACGCGGATCGCCGCCTCCGTGTCGCGCAGACGGTCGGCACTCGTCGAACGCAGATCGATCAGCGCGGTCGCACTCTCTGGGATCGAGTTCACCGACGTCCCGCCCATAATGTGACCCACGTTCACCGTCGTTCGTGGAGTCGGAGGAAGAACCAGATCATCCACACGCGAAAGCGCACGCCCCATGACGAAGATCGGGTTCGGCCGTCCTGCATCCGTCCACGAGTGCCCACCCGGTCCGTGGATCGTCAATCGGAACCTCCGGCTCGCCAACGCCTTCGTCACCACTGAAGTAGAGCCAGCGCCCTCGAGCGCAATCGCCGCGGCGATCCGTCCACGGTACGCCCCATGATGAAAGATATGGCGCATCCCCAACAGATCGCCCTGACCCTCTTCGCCAACATTCGCCGCGAACAGCAGAGGCACTGGCGGCGCGATACTTGCATACCGCAGTGCCGCGGCGATGGCCAGCAGCCCGGTCAACCCAGCGGCGTTGTCACACACGCCCGGACAGAATATCCGCGACCCGTCTTCAATCAGCAGCGCCGCATAATCCTTCCCCACAAGTTCAGCAGGAAACACCGTGTCGAGATGCGCGGACAAGAGAACGCAGGGGCCCGAGCTCGCTTCAGGCGCCCTAATCTCTCCTAAAACATTCCCTGCGTCGTCGAGATGCACATTGCTCAATCCAAGCGCCCGAAAGCGTTCCTCAAACCATGCCGCCCGCGCCGCCTCTTCAAAGGTCGGCGCCGGAATCGCAAGCATCTCCAACTGCCACATTCGAAGCTGCGGCTGATGCAGGTGCAGCCAATGAAACGCCCGATGCACGGCCGTGAGCGTCGCCAGCCGTGCGATTCGCTGGTTCGCCGAAGCCGGCGCGAGATGGGACGTGGAGAGGTGCATCAATACTCAACCTCTACCAGAAAAAGTCCGCGCGCGGGGGCGGTAGGCCCAGCCGCCGAACGGTCAAGCGCCGCCAAGATGCCCGAAATGGCGTCAACCGGTAGCCTCTCCGCCCCGATGTCGACAAACGTCCCGACGAGATTCCGCACCATGTGGTGCAGGAAGCCGGAACCCCTGACGGTATACACGTACAGGCCGTCGCGCTCCTCCCAGCCGGAACGCTCGATCCGCCGGACATTCGATCGCTGCTCTGAGTGCGGCTCCAGAGACTCAGCGTCCGCCTGGCTGCGCGTCGCAAGGTCCGGGTCGCTCGCAGCGAAGCTCGTGAAGTCATGCTCGCCAACTACGCTGCCTGCCGCCGCCTGCAGTAGTCCAAGGTCGAGCTTCCAAGGGCAGTCCCATACAAAGGGAGCGATCATGGGCGAGCAGATTCGGTCGTCCACCCCATCAGGGACTCGCGGAAAGATCCGGTACTCATAGGTCTTGCCCGCGGCGCTGTGCCGCGCGTGAAACTCCGGCTGCACCTCCTCGACCGAGAGCACCCGAATGCTCGGCGGCAGCGCCCGATTCAGAGCGCGCCGCAGATTCTCCGCAGGAATCGGTACAGTCAGCGAGAAACTTGCCACCTGCCCCAGCGCATGCACCCCGGCATCGGTCCGTCCAGAACCCTGAGGCAGAACCACCTCACCGGTTACGTGCTGGATTGCCGACGCCAGACGCCCTTGCACTGTTGGGAGGGTAGGCTGCACCTGCCAGCCGCTGTAAGGCGTGCCGTCGTAGCTAAGAGTAAGTTTCCAATGTGTCATTGATTAGATGGCCTATTCCAGGGCAACGATGTACTGAGATGCTTTTGGGGTGCCCGCGATCACCGCGCAGACGCTCACCGTCACCTGCCCCGGCGCGGTCACCTGCGCGCTCACCTGGAATCCACCCTGCGCGTTGAACCCCGGAGCCCCAGTTGTCTCGGCCACGGACACCGGAACCATACTCCGCGACGCACCAGGAATGCTGACGATGCCGGTGGCGCACGAGCCAAGCGCCAAAGGCGATCCGCCAATCATGTCGCTCCTTCCACGCAGCGCAGCCGCCGCACCGGCTGAACTATCCCCGAGATTCCGCGCCTCGATCCGCGGAACTCGGAGGGTAGAAGTAGCCGGATTCCAGGTAATCTCCCCTCCCGGCAGAGCGAACAGCGTCATCGGGTCATTCGAGTGATCGGGGTTGCCATAGATCCGAATCAAGGCGCCCGGAGCATCCCCGAACGAAAACCCGGTGCTGAAGTAGCCCTCGACCCGGTGCATCTCCGGAGCTCCCAGCATCCCGCCAAACCGGTCGAAGATCTTGTAGTCGTTCAGGTTCACCGTCCGGTGAGCGATAAAGTTGTTGCCCACCGCTCCCATCCCGTGAATCTCCAGTAGGTCGCCAGAGCTGAGCGATCCATTCGCAGGAGTGTTCTGGGTCAGATCCGTAAACCGCCCCACCGTATTCACGACGGCATTATGCGGCGCTTCAACCAGATCGCCCACCGCCCACGGAACCTCGTTCACCTCGCACACCGGATCGGCCTTCAACGACCGATTGATGATCACTTCGCAGCCAGGATAAAGGTGATAGCCGTCGCGCCCCTCCACGCCGAACCGCTCCGCCTCACTCGCCATCGGCAGGTCGGCGATCACCTGCCCCTTGAAGTTGTATCCGTAGATCAGTTGGTGCGGATCGACCGCTCCGAAGGCATAGTAGGAGGTTCGATAGCCCGTAAGAGCAAAGTTGGCGTCGAAGCTGATGTACTGCCCGCAGACTCCGCCCTGGAAGATGTTCGCCCCTGCGCTGTTCGGATTGCGCGCCTCAATCGTGATGCTCTGATGGTCGCCGCTTGCGGCCGAGGCAGCAGTGATCCGCGCCTGCTCAGGATAGTTTGGCCCGCTCACGCAGACCGTCCCACTCGCAGTGAAGCTCCCCGCCCGCAGCCTGACATTGCAGGTAAACGGCGCAGTCTTCTGCACAAGATGATTGTTAGGAATCTCGCTCTCGCAGACACCCCACGCAGTGCTCAGCGGAATCTCGTTATCCACCTTAAGGATGCCCAGCGTACTTCCGGCCACCGCCGGCCCCGCACCGGCGATATGCCCTGAGACCTTACCCTGCGTTATGTCCAGCAGCGGCGCTCCATCCGTCGTCCAGTTGTTCCCGGAGATGAACTTCAGCCCAGGTACCGTATCGCTCGTCCCGCTCGTCGCAGCGATCATGCCATGAAAGTACCCCGTCGTCTCGCCCATATCGAGCGCGTCACCCTTGATGCTCTCGTCCGAAAGCGCGGTCGATCCACCATCCGAATAGACATAGTTGTAGCTCCCCATCGTGTCGCCCGCAGCATGCTTGTACAGGAAGAGGCTGTGGGCCTGCGATATCCCCCGGTTCGCCACGTTCAGGAACTCCACATCGACCTTGTCCACCCTCCATCCGCCCATATTTCCCAGGCTCAACCCTGGCCCGAAGGCGCTGACGTCGATCCGGTGCCCCGCCTGAGAGATCTTTCCATCCGCCCCCGCCGGCTGGTCGAAGACCACCGTGTCCAGATGGCAGGCCGCCTCATTTACCGGAGTATTGGCGCAGTTGGAGTACCGGTTGCCGCCCCGCAACGCTGGCGCATTCAATCCCAGCGACGGAAGATTCTCTGCCGGAGGAATCGTCCTTTGCTGCTCAGCTGATGTCTGCGCCATCGACGCTCCGCCAGATCCGACTGCGAAATAAACTCCAGCGACGACAGCAAGGACGGCGAGGGGAGGACGCTTCACCATTCCAGCAGTGTACCCTCCGGCCCCTCGGCGCAGATCGATCCCCGCCGGGATACCGTTCTTTCAGAAGCGTTTACGGATCGCGCTTGGTATACTTCCTCGCGAGGCAAATCCCAGTTAATTGGAAAGAATCTCCTCTCACGGAACGAAGCCGGATTCCCTTGCGTACTGTCACCAAGCTGGTCAAACATCTCAATTTTGGAGTCGCGGATACGCGGCCAAGCATCTACAAAGCACTGCCTAAGTTTGTATCGAAACACGCCCAGCCGCGAAGGCGGATCACCACCAGAGGCGTCGCAGGATGAATCTTTGTCTTGAGTTACGGAACTGGCTCCCAGGGCCGCAGGCTTCTAGTTTGAGTCGTTACCGCCGCGGGTTCCGGGCGAATTCGTTCGGCGAAAGAAAGTTGGAGAGCGCAATTGAAACGTATTGATTTGAAAGCGGCAGCGACGATCGGTCTGGTGTTGATGGGTTCGACACCGCAGCAGGGCTTCACCCAGCAGGCGACTCCGCCTGCCACCCCGCCAGCGAGTTCCTCCTCCGCCGGGATTACAGCTGAGGGTCTGCCTCAGGCTCCCGAGCCCAAGCTCACCGAGCCCTTGTTCCTTCGCAGCACGGCCCGCGACTACACCAAGCCGAAGAGCCACTTCACGAACCCGATCGCTCCGTATACGGCGATCACAGTTCCCATGCCGCGGCTTGCGAACTCCTCGCAGCTTGATTCGCTGCTGAAGGATGGCAAGATCTATCTCAGCCTGTCGGACGCCATCGCGCTCGCGCTCGAGAACAACTACGACATCGCCATCGCCCGCATCAACCTCGACATCGCGGACACCGACCTCCTCCGCGCCCGCGCCGGCTCCACGCTGCGCGGCGTCTCCACCGGCATCGTCGCGAACACCCTTGGAGGCACGACCTCCACCATCACCGGCGGCGGCGGCCCAGGCGGCACGTCGAGCTCCGCCGGCGGCGGCGGCACAGGAGCTTCGGGCCTCGTCCTCAGCACCAACGGCGGCGGCCCTCTACCCGAGAATCTTGACCCCGTCGTGACCAGCCAGCTCGAGTACGAGACGGTCAACCAGCCGCAGTCGAACACACTGTTCAGCGGCGGTCTCACCTCGCTGAAGACCAACACCTCGACCTACAACTTCGGCTACACACAGGGCTTCCTGACCGGCACCCAGCTGGGCGTGACCTTTAACAACTCGCGCGTCACCACCGATAACCCTTTCTCCGACTACAGCCCTGACATCACCACCAGCTTTCGCGCGACTGCGACCCAGCACCTGCTGCAGGGCTTCGGCTGGGGCGTCAACGGACGCTTCATCCTGCAGGCGAAGAACGACCGCCGCATTACTGACTCCGCTTTCCGTCAGCAGGTCCTCTACACCGTCAACCAGGTGGAGAACATCTATTGGGGCTTGGTCAGCGCCTATGAGGACGAGCAGGCCAAAGAGCGCGCGCTAGCCCAGTCCACCCAACTCACCTCGGACAACCGCAAGCAGCTTGAGATCGGCACCCTGGCTCCGCTCGACGTCGTGAACTCCGACAGCACCGTCGCCAGCGACAAGCAGGCCCTCATCGTCTCGCAGACGAACCTTGAGTATCAGCAGCTCATCATGAAGCAGGCCATCGCTCGCACCCTGAACGATCCTGCGCTCTCGGCCGCGCCTGTCATCCCAACCGACCGCGTCGGCCTCGACCGCCTGCCGGAAGAAGACACCCCGGTTGAAGACCTGGTCAAGCAGGCTTACGTGAACAATCCGCAGATCGAGCAGGCGATCCTCAACATGAAGAACAACGAGATCACCATCAAGGCGGAGAAGAACGGCCTCCTGCCCACGGTCGATGCGTATGCCTTCTACGGAGCCAGCGGACTTGGCGGCGCTCAAAATCCCAGCGCGATCAACTTCAACACAGGTAAGGCGTATGACGCCGGCAGCTTCCCATCGGTAGGTTACGGGACCGTGCTTAAGGACCTCTTCAACAGCAGCGCTCCGGATAAGGGCGTTGGTGTAAACATCACCATCCCGCTGCGCAACCGCACTGCCCAGGCCGACCAGGCCCGCTCGCAGATGGAGTACCGCCAGTCGCAGATGCGCCTGCAGCAGATTTACACGCAGATTCGCATCCAGGTCATCAACGCGCAGTATGCGTTGACCAACGACCGTGCCCAGGTGAGCGCCGCGCAAGCCGCTCACGACTACGCGAACCAGAGCTTGGACGCCGAGACCAAGAAGTACAAGCTAGGCGCTTCGACCACTGCGAACGTTCTGCAGCAGGGGCGTAACCTGGCGACCGCCGAAAACAACCTACTCTCAGCGACCGCCGCCTATGCGAAGGACCGCGCAGCCCTGCAGCAGCTGCTCTCGACCACCCTCGACCACTATGGCATCAGCATCGAGTCCGCGGCAAGCGGCACCGTCACCCAGGCACCGGTGATCCCAGGCCTGACGGCCCCGAAGGCTCCTGAAGCTCCGAAGCCGATCTCAGCAACTCCGCCGCCGCCTCCGCAGTAAGACTCAATCATCGGAAGACCCCAGGAAGGCCCGGACCTCGGTCCGGGCCTTCTCGCTGCCATTTGAGCTTCCCGGTCGATGGGTTATCCGTATGCTGCCGTCTTTGATTTTCGGAAATCGTTGAATATCCGGCCTTGCTTAAGGGCACGGCTTCAGCCCTGCCGTAAGTGCCTTATTCACAACCGGGCTTTAGCCCTTGAGGTACGCTTTCCCTTTTCCCGCCACGACTGCCGCCCTTCGTCGCGTCGTAGCATAAAGAGAGCAATCGAAGTGGAGATGGAATGAGCAGTGAGCAGGTGAACGGCCTGGCCAAAGCGGCCTCAGCGTATCTAAGGTCCGCGATGCACCAACCCGTCGACTGGCAGGAGTGGGGCCCCGAAGCATTCGCGAGAGCCCAGGCCGAAGACAAGCCCATCCTCCTCGACATCGGCGCAGTATGGTGTCACTGGTGCCACGTCATGGATCGCGAGAGCTACGAAGATCCCCTGACCGCCCGCATCATCAACGACCACTACATTGCCGTCAAGGTGGACCGCGACGAGCGCCCCGATGTGGACACTCGTTATCAGGCTGCCGTCGCCTCCATCAGCGGACAGGGCGGCTGGCCGCTCACGGCCTTTCTCACGCCGCAAGGCTTGCCCTACTTCGGTGGCACCTACTTCCCTCCGAAAGACCAGCACGGCCGCCCCTCGATGCAGCGCGTGCTCCTGACCATGGCCGAGGCCTTCCAGAAGCGCCGCAACGAAGTGGACGAGTCCGCCGAAAGCGTCATGGTCGCCATCGAAGAAAACGAAACCTTCAATGAGGCTGCTCCAAACCCCGGCGCAGAGCTGCACGCCAAGCTGATCGCAGCGACGTTGAAGCAGTTCGATGCCCGCAACGGCGGCTTCGGCGGCCAGCCCAAGTTTCCCCACCCCGGCGCGATCGACATGCTCCTCGATGCCGCATCGCGCACGAACGCCATCGCCGGAACAAGAGACGCCGCGCTGATCACGCTCGAGAAGATGGCCAAAGGCGGCATCTATGATCACCTCGCCGGAGGCTTCCATCGCTACAGCGTCGATGAACGCTGGGTCGTTCCGCACTTCGAGAAGATGGCCTACGACAACAGCGAGCTGCTGAAAAACTATGTCCATGCTTACCAGAGCTTCGGAGCCACCGAGTGCGCCCGCGTCGCCTTCGAGACGATGCAGTGGATCGACGAGTGGCTCAGCGATCAGGACCGTGGCGGCTTCTACGCCTCGCAGGACGCCGACTTCTCGCTCGACGATGACGGCGACTACTTCACCTGGACACGCGCAGAAGCCGCTGCAGTCCTGAGCAGGGAAGAGCTCGCCATCGCCGCGCCGTGGTTCGATATCGGTGAGCTCGGTGACATGCACCACAACCCGCAGAAGAACGTCCTGCAGATCCTCCAGCCTCTCGCTACGGTAGCGAAGTCTGCACGCGTCACCGAGCCTGAAGCGGCACAACTGCTTGCAAGCGCCAAGCGCAGGCTCTATGCAGCGCGACTGTCGCGCCCAACGCCCTTCATCGACAAGACGATCTACACCGCCTGGAACGGCATGTGCATCTCGTCGTACCTCGAGGCATCGCGCGTTCTCCGCATCCCGGAGGCACGAGCCTTCGCGCTGAAGTCGCTCGACCGCGTACTCGATTCAGCCTGGAGCAGCGACGGATCGATGGCACACGTCGTCGCCTACGCCGACGGTCTCGCTCGCGCATCCCGCCTAGCTGGCGGCCTTGAAGACTACGTCTTCATCGGCCACGCCGCGCTCGACGCCTGGGAGACCAACGGCGAGCTGAAGTACTACGCCGCCGCCGAACAGATCGCCGCCAGTACTGTCGCTCGTTTCTACGACACGCAAGGCAACGGCTTCTTCGATACCGAATCTCTGCCCCAAGGAGAGCATCGCCTCGGCGTCCTCGGCACCCGCCGCAAGCCGCTACAGGACTCCCCCACGCCCGCAGGTAATCCCGTCGCCGCATCTCTACTTCTGCGGATGGCCGCACTCAACGGCAGCAAAGATTACGAAAAGAAAGCCAAGCTCACGCTCGAAAGCTTCGCCGGCATGGTCGAGCATCTCGGCCTCTACGCGGCTGGCTATGCTCTTGCTCTCCAACGCATGATCCAGCCGCCCATTCAGATTTGCATCATCGGCGAAGATGCGTTGGCCGATGAGCTTGAAGGCGTAGCGCAGGCACGCTTCGTCGTCAACAAGGCTGTGATCAGGCTTCGCCCCGATCAGCTAGCGTCACTTCCGCCCGCACTCGCTGAGACCATCCCGAATCTTCCTTTCACAGCGAGTAGCTTCGCCCTGGTCTGCACGGGAACAAGCTGTCTTCCACCAGTGAGCGACGCAGACGGGCTGATCGCGGCCCTCTCTACCGCGATCTAGCCTGCGTCGCGTGCCTACGAACCAACCAGCGGCTGCTGCGCCGGCGGAGCCGTCGGATCCGCGTGCTGCATAATCAGCATGTTCGCCGGATCGGTCCCCAGCGGAATCCCCTCGCTCTCAAAAGACTTGATAATCTTCCTCCGAATCTCCCGTAGCACGCCCCACTGCTGGTTCGCGCGGCACTTGATCGTAATCGGATAGACCACCTCGCGGCCCTTGATCTGGTCGAGTCCCGGAACATCCGGGTCTGCAATCACCACCTGTTTGAAGGCCACATCGTTCCGCACCTCCATCGCGACACGCCGCAACACCCGCAGCACCTTATCCGGATCAGCGCTGGCGTCGACGTTCAAATTGATCGCCCCCACGGAGAAGTCTCGCGACAGGTTCGAGACGGTCGCGATCTGGCTGTTGGGAATAATATGCAGCGTACCGTCGCCATCCCGAAGAGACGTCCGGCGCAGGCTCATATCTTCCACCGTTCCGCTCAGCGCGGCAATCTTCACCACATCGCCCACGTTGAACTGGTCTTCCACCAGAATCAGAATCCCGTTGATCATGTCCTTAAAAATGGACTGCGCCCCGAGACCAATACCCACACCCAGCACGCCCGCGGAGGCCAGCAGAGGCGTCAGGTTGATGTTAAACACCGACAGCACATGCAGCAGGACAATGAATCCGATGATGCTGTAGGATGTCGCCCGCAGGACGGCAGCCATGGTGCGAAGCTGCGACGCGCGCTGCGTGTTGCCCACCTGCCGGTCGGCAAGCCGAAGCATCCGGTTGACGAAGAATTTCACCAGCCGCATCAGGACAAAGGCGATCAGCAGTACGACGAACAGCCGCGGGAGATCGAACTGGACGAAGTCCAGGATCTCGTTGTGCCAGCCGCGCTCGAGTCCCTCAAGGGTCCGCTCTTCGTGAATCGCCGCGCTGGCTGGCGAAGCTGCTTGCATAAGGAGGATGGCTGGGAGCATGATTTCCCTAACTCTTTCTATAAGTATTGGCCGTCGGTACGGCAGGGTTGAAGCAGTACAGATGCGGACCAGGCAACACCCACGCGGATGCGCATCGGCACCCATCGCCCAAGTCTATTTGGATGCGAGTTTCGCCGAAGACGCCCGGATGCGGGATTGGAGCAAGTCGTGACCAAAAGACGACAGAGTCGTCAATATAGCGCGATCCTGACAACTGCGGCGCTGCTGGCGATTCTGTCTCCTGCGCGACCCGTGGGGTGGGGACAGATGCAGACGGGGGCGGGTAGCTCTTCGACCTTGGGATCCGGGTCCAACCGGTCAGCGCGAAACCCTCTGGACGACGACATGGAGGCGCACCTGCCGGAAAGCTACGCCCGGATGCAGAATACCGAGCGCCAGCGGCGTCTGGTTGGCGATACGGAGCGCCTGCTTACGCTGACCAACCAACTCAAGGCATTGATCGCGAGCTCCGGGAGCGAAAATCTGACACCCGAGATGCTGCGCCAGATGGACGAGATTGAGAAGCTGGCACGCAGCGTGAAGAACAAGATGAGGAATTAGACCCATAACGCCGGTACGGTTCGACAAGAGGGAAATTGCAATGCGGGGAACTGGGGGAGCTATAGCAGCGGTGGTACTGATGGCGACCTCTCTCGGGTGGGGCCAGCAGCGGAACGCACCTCCGGCCCAGCCCCAAACCCAAACCCAGGCTCAGCCACAGGCTGCCGCTGAAAGTGACCCCGCGAAAGAAGACAGCCGGACTCTGAAGCAGAAACTTCTGGATGACGAGGCGCAGCGCCTGGTAACCATGGCCAACGAACTCAAAGCGGCGGTCGACAAGACGAACAAAAACATCCTGTCGCTCGATGTTGTGCGCAAAGCGGAGCAGATTGAGCAGCTTGCGCACAAGATGAAGGACCAGGGGAAGCGATAAGCAGCCACTCACTCTTCGGGTACGCGTTATTTCCCGAAGTCGCGTTCGGTTATAGAGTCGCGAAACCATAGTTTTCGCCGCTCGGACGGGCAATTCTCCCGTCTGCGAAAGCGAAAACTTGCCGATTACCGTAACCTCCAAACCTGGTTACTCTCGTCCTGTGTCGATGGCCTTATTGAGTGATCTGGCACGCAGGGTCTGCTAACTTGCAACCATATTGTAGAAATCCGCATACGCGCTTGCCGGAGGTTGTCTTGGCCGCTCACGTCCTGTCCGAACTCTCTAAGCCCTCCCAGTCGACATCCGCTCTACCTTCGGTAGAGACGCTCACATCGAACGATGCTCGCCTGGAGATTGACCCAGCTTCTTACTCGGCCCTGTACAACAACACGCCCTTCGGTTTCCAGCACAACCTGCACAAGCTCGATCTCTTCCAGTTCGAGGCCATCTGCGACCTGGCGGATCGCTACACCACCGCCTCCGCGAACGACTACTTCGTGACCGGCACCAGCCCCAAGGCAGATGCCGCGTTCTTTGATACCGAGCAGATCGTGCTGAGGCCGGTTGAGGCGATCCGCAGGCTCGATGAGAAGCCTACCCGCATCCTGCTGAAGCGGCCGGAGAACTACGACGTACGTTTCCGGACCCTGATGAACAGCCTCATTCAGCAGCTTCGCGCACTGCCGGGCGGACTCGGCAACCAGCCGATTCGCAGGATCCAGTCGAGCGTCTTCATCACCTCTGCTGCCGCGACGACGGCGCTTCACTTCGACCCTGAAGTTGCGTTCTTCGCGCAGATTGAAGGAGACAAGGACTACCACGCCTACCCGCCCGATCAGGTCACAGAACCGGAGCTCGAAGAGTTCTACTCCCGTGGCCGGGTCAGCATCGGCCAGTTGGACATGTCCAAGCTGAACCCAGATCAGGATCATTTCTTCCCGCTGAAGGCCGGAGTCGGATTCCACCAGCCGCAGAACTCTCCGCACTGGGTTCAGACGCGCGCGGTTCGCTCGATCTCCTACAGCCTGGTCTATGAGACAGCCCTTGACAAGCAGATCGGCCTCACCCGCGCCTTCAATTACTTCGAGCGCAAGGCCGGATTGCATCCGACCCCTCCGACCAAGAATCTGCAGCTCGATGGCCTCAAGGCGAAGGCGATCGTCCCGGTGCGCTTCGGACTGAAAGTCGCGCACAAACTCCGCCACGGATAAGCCTCTCCGCTGTCGGTATCATCCAAGGGATGGTTGCGCAGCTCCTGCAGCCATCCTTTTGCTTTGCCACAACGTTGTTGCCGCTCAACAGGGGCCGATTTGCCCTCCAGGAGCTTGTTGAAATACCCGGCCGATTTGCCCGCCCTGGAAGCTCGTTGAAATACGAGGTTTTGCTTAAGGGCACGGCGTCAGCCATGCCGAAATCAATTTACTTGCAATGCGGCTTTAGCCGCTGAGGTACGCTTTTCGTCCTGTCTCCGTCTTTTTCGGCGAGCCCCCGAATGGACCCTGTGGCAAAGTGTGAATCCACGAAGAAATCGGTACAATCGGGTGTGGTTCGGATCGTCAATCGCTCTGAGGAAAATGGCATGGGTCGCAAAACTTTACCGAGCCTTAACGGCTCGTCCACGTCTGTGCAGGAAGCGGACGATACCCTGTTAGATCGCGAACAATTGATTGAGTTCTACCGGCTCATGTACCTCTCACGCCGGACCGACGACCGCGAGATCGTCCTCAAGCGGCAGCAGAAGATCTTCTTCCAGATCTCCTGCGCGGGGCACGAAGCCCTGCTGGTCGCCGCCGGAATGGCGATGAAGCCAGGCTACGACTGGTTTTTCCCCTACTATCGCGACCGCGCCATCTGCCTCACCCTCGGCAATACCGTCGAAGAGCAACTCCTCCAGGCTGTCGGAGCCGCCGACGACCCCGCCAGCGGCGGCCGCCAGATGCCCTCGCACTGGGGCATCAAGAAGCTGAATATCGTGACGCAATCCTCCGCCACGGCGACCCAGTGCCTTCACGCGGTAGGCTGCGCCGAAGCAGGCCGCTACTTCCGCAATCATCCCGAAGCCCTAGCGAAGCCAGCCATCTCCTCAGGCATCGACTACCGGCAGTTCAAAGAGGTTAAGTTCGAAGCCGACGAGGTCGTCTACGTCTCCATCGGCGAAGGCTCCACCAGCCAGGGCGAGTTCTGGGAGTCGCTGAACACTGCCTCAAACGCCAGACTGCCCATCGTCTTCGTCGTCGAAGACAACGGCTACGCCATCTCCACGCCCGTAGAGGCCAACACCCCCGGCGGAAACATCTCGAAGCTGGTCGCGAACTTCCCCAACTTCCACTTCGCGGAGATCGACGGCACCGACGCCATCGCCAGCTACAAAGCGATGGTGGAGGCAGTCGCCTACTGCCGCGCAGGCCACGGCCCCGCGCTGGTGCATGGCCACGTGGTGCGTCCGTACTCCCACTCGCTCTCGGACGATGAGCGCCAGTACCGCTCCGCCGAAGAGGTCGAAGCCGACTCGCTGAAGGACCCGATCGCCCGGATGCAGATGTACCTTCTACGCGAGGGCATCCTCAATGAAGCCGAGATCGACCGCCTCGAGCGCCAGGTGGACGAAGAAGTCCAGCGCGCGGCAGACCGCGCCGTCCGCGCCCCGCTGCCGGTCGCAACCCGCGAAGCGATTGAAAAGCATGTCTACTCCGAAGACCTGAGCGTCACCGACGGGCGCTTCGCAACCGAGCCCCAGCGCACCCCCGACGACGCCGAACGCACCATGGCCGACCTCATCAACGCCTGCCTCAAGGACGAGATGCGACGCGACGAGCGCATCGTTGTCTTCGGCGAAGACGTCGCCGACGCGACCCGCGACGCGGCGCTCCGGGCAGGGAAGATCAAGGGTAAGGGCGGCGTCTTCAAGCTCACCTCCGGCCTCCAGAACGAGTTCGGCAACGACCGCTGCTGGAACTCCCCCCTGGCCGAGGCCAACATCGTTGGCCGCGCGATCGGCATGGCCGTCCGCGGCATGAAGCCCGTCGTTGAGATCCAGTTCTTCGACTACATCTGGCCTGCCGTCCACCAGATGCGGAACGAACTCTCCGTGATCCGTTGGCGCTCAAACGGCGAGTACAGCTGCCCGGTCCTGATCCGCGTACCCATCGGCGGCTATCTTACCGGCGGCTCCATCTACCACTCCCAGTCCGGCGAGAGCATCTTCACCCACACTCCCGGCGTGCGAGTCGTCATGCCCTCGAACGCCCTCGACGCCGTCGGCCTGCTGCGGACCGCCATCCGCTGCGACGACCCCGTCCTCTTCCTCGAACACAAGCGCCTCTACCGCGAGACCTTCGGCCGCGCGATGTATCCCGGCCCGGAGTACGCGATCCCGTTCGGCAAAGCAAAGATCGTGAAGCCCGGAAAAGACCTCACGGTCGTCACCTACGGAGCGGTTGTTCCAAGGGCGCTGCAGGCTGCGGTAAAGATCGAGCGCGAAAAGGGCATCAGCGTCGAGCTGATCGACCTGCGAACACTCAGCCCCTACGATTGGGAGACGATCGCCGAGTCCGTGAAGAAAACAAACCGCGTAATCGTCGCCCACGAGGACATGCAGAGCTGGGGTTACGGCGCAGAGATCGCGGCCCGGATCGGCGAAGAGCTCTTCCACGACCTCGACGCTCCCGTCCGCCGTGTAGCCGCAATGGACACCTTTGTGGCCTATCAGCCCGCCTTGGAGGATGTGATTCTGCCACAGGCGGATGATGTCTATAAAGCGATTGCGGAGCTGGCAGCGTTTTAGTGCAACTTAACCCGCAGATCGGCGTTTGACTGAGTAGAGATGCTGCGGGCGTTCGGTCCAAGCCTGCTGCGATGTGGAGTCTGCCATGGCGATTTTGAGCGATTCGAGCGATTGGGGCTGTGACCTGCGCGGGCGAGATCTGGCCAGGCGCACGGTTTCGCGGCGCGGGTTTATGAAGGACGGGGCGCTCGCCCTTATCGGCACCTCCGTGATTCCCGCCTTCCTGCACCGCAGCGTGATGGCGGAGGTGACCACAGCTGCTGCAAACAAGAAGAAGCTGGTGGTTCTCTTTCAGCGCGGAGCGGCGGATGGACTAAATGTCGTCGTGCCATACCGCGAGAAGAACTACTACTCGATGCGGCCGTCGATCGCGATCAAACAGAACGAAGTTCTGGACCTGGACGGCTTCTTTGGCCTGCATCCCGCGCTGGCGTCCTTCAAGCCGCTCTATGACCAGGGGCATCTGGCGGTAATTCATGCCGCAGGATCGACGGATCCGTCGCGCTCGCACTTCGATGCCCAGGACTTCATGGAGAGCGGCACCCCCGGCATCAAGTCGACCGAAGACGGCTGGCTCAACCGCGCCCTGGGCGACGAGAAATTGTCGGGCAAGCCTTCCCCGTTCCGCGCGGTAGCCCTGGGCACCCAGGTTCCCCGGGCGCTCGCCGGCAAAGTTCCAGCGGTCGCCGTGGCGAACGTCGCCAACTTTTCTGTCGCCGGCAAAGGCCAGCAGACCAGCGCCCTATCGAACGCATTCCAAGCCATGTACGACGAAAGCACCGACGCCGTCCTCCACGGCACCGGCCAGGAGACCTTCGAGGCGGTAAAGATGCTCAAGTCCGCCGACCCGGCAAAGTATCAGCCAGCGGCAGGAGTCGTCTATCCCAATGGCGGCTTCGGCAACAGCATGAAGCAGATTGCCCAGTTGATGAAGGCGAACCTCGGCGTCGAAGCGGCCTTTTCCGATATTGGCGGCTGGGACACCCACCAGAACCAGGGAGCCGCAACCGGGCAGCTCGCAGGCCGGTTGAAAGAGTTCTCCGAAGCCATCTCAGCCTTCTGGATGGACATGGGAGCAGACGCGCAGAACATCACGCTAGTCACCATGTCAGAGTTTGGCCGCACCGCCCGCCAGAATGGCACCGGCGGCACCGACCACGGGCACGCCAACGTGATGTTCGTGCTCGGCGGCCAGGTAAAGGGCGGTAAGGTCTACGGCAAGTGGCCGGGACTATCTGACGGCCAGTTGAATGAGGGCCGCGATCTAGCCGTCACAACCGACTTCCGCCGCGTACTGGGCGAGGCAGCCTATAAAACCCTCGGATCGAAAGATATGGAGCGCGTGTTTCCCGGCGCGCGCGTGGCACCAGCGGATTTTCTGGATTTCGTTTAGGGGGGTCTGGTGGCCCGGGCAGGAGTCCAACCTGCGACCTTCGCGTTAGGAGTGCGCTGCTCTATGCAACTGAGCTACCGGGCCACTTGAAAAAAAGTGGGACACACCGCAAGCGCCGCACAGATTCCATGACGCAACTTCGGTGTGTCTCCAGTGTATCGCGCTCTGGTCTTTCAGCGCCCGCCGTTACTTCACCGCCGCAGCCACCGCATCGGCCAACGAAGTCGTCGGTCTTCCCAGCAGCCCACTTAACTCCCGCGACTCACTCTCCAACTCTCCTTCTGCCGCACAAATATCCGCCTGTGCCAGCATCTCAGCGATCGGCGCAGGCAGCCCGAACCCGATCAACGCTCCGGCATACGCCTCTTCCGGCAGGTCCTTGTACACCACCGTTTTGCTTGACGCCTCCGACACCTCCGCCGCCAGTTCGCTCAGGCTGAACGAAGAATCCCCGGCCAACTCATAGACCTTGTTCGCATGCGCGACCTCGGTCAACACCACTGCCGCAGCGGCCGCATAGTCCGCCCGGGCCGCCGCCGAGAACCGTCCATCCTTCGCCGAGCCGAGAATCGCCCCATGCGCCAGCGCCGGCCCCAGGTTCTCCGTGTAGTTCTCCAGATACCATCCGTTCCGCAGAAACACATACTTCAGCCCCGACGCAGCGATCGCTTTCTCCGTCGCGAGGTGGTCCTTCGCCACAATCAGCTTGGACGTGTCCGCACCCAGCACGCTCGTGTACGCGATCAACTTCACGCCAGCCTTCACCGCCGCGTTGATAGCCGCCTTATGCTGCGCCACCCGCTCCTCGCCCAACACATTGCTGCTGATCAACAACACCTTCTCCGCTCCGGCAAACGCCGCGGCCAGTGTCTCAGGCCGGGCATAGTCCGCTTCGCGAACCTCCACGCCCAGAGCCTTCAAATCGGCAGCCTTCTCCACGCTCCGCGCACCCGCCACAATCTCACTTGCCGGAACCCTCTCCAGCAGCGCCTTTACCACGAGACTTCCCAGTTTCCCCGTTGCTCCCGTCACTACGATCATCGTCAATCTCCTCGATTCCTTCTCAACATCCAGCCGCATGCGCGGCCACAGGAAGAACTCTACTCCACGAGCTAACTTTTCGTAAGTACGTACCTTGATGTAAGCTACTTACATGGAAACCGGATCGAGAGTCCTCGCCGCCCGCCAGCGTCGCCGCAGGGGCAATGTATACGATGCAAGCTGCCCCTCCCGCATCGTCCTCGACCACGTCACCTCCCGCTGGGGAACCCTCATCCTCCTCGTTCTGCTAGACGGCACCCACCGCTTTTCGGAACTCGCCCGCACCATCGGCGGCGTCAGCGAAAAGATGCTAGCCCAGACCCTCCAGACCCTCGAAGCCGACGGCCTCCTCTCTCGCACCGTCTACCCCACCATTCCCCCGAAGGTCGAGTACTCGCTCACCCCCTTCGGCACACAAGCCGCCCTCCATGTCCGCACACTCACCAACTGGGTCGAAGAAAACGTCTCAGCCGTCCTCAAGCACCAATCCAAACAAGTCGGCTAACTTCGTTCTGAGATTGTTTGTCGTTCCTGCAGGGAATCTGCGTTTGCCACCCCAGATCGACAACCCATAACCCGAAGAGATGCGTTCAGACTTCACCCCTTCACTCGCAGGCTCCCGCCAATGGGCAGACAGATTCGGCGTATGGACATCTGCGCTCTGCGTCGTCCATTGCCTTCTCACGCCTGTTCTGATCTCCTTCTCGGCAGTCTTCGCGCACTTCCTTTCAGCTGAAGAGAGAGCGCACCGCAGCCTCGCCCTTCTGGTCGCTCTCTTCGGAGTTACCGCCTTGTTCATCGGCTTCCGCAAGCACCGCCGGCGGTCCGTGCTCCTCATGATGTCGCTCGGACTCTCCTGCATCGGCGGAGCCGCCTGGTTTGGTAACAGTCTCCCCTCCCACGCCGTCGAAGTAGCTATCACCTTCTGCGGCAGCGGCCTCATGATCGCCGCCCATCGCCTCAATCACACCTTCTGCAAATCCTGCGAGTGTGCCTCGAAGCTCTGATTCTTGCCTGCCCGGTGGTAAACTTACGAGTGGAGCAAGAGCCAAATTATGCCGCCTATTCACCGCAGACAAACACCAACAGTCAACATAGGCGGCATCCTCACCGGCTCCTCCGCTCCCGTCGTCGTCCAGTCGATGACCAACACCGACACCGCCGACATCGAGTCCTCTATCCAGCAGATCGCCGCGCTCGCGCGCGCTGGCTCCGAGCTTGTCCGAGTCACGGTGAACAACGATGACGCGGCGAAGGCTGTCCCGTACATCGTCGAAGGCATCCAGAAAAAGGGTTGGAACACTCCCATCATCGGCGACTTCCACTACAACGGCCACCAGCTTCTCACCAAATACCCAGCCACCGCCGAAGCACTCGCCAAGTACCGCATCAACCCGGGCAATTGCTCCATCGGCCGCAAGGACGACGACAACTTCCGCACCATGGTCGAAGTCGCGGTCAAGCACCAGAAGCCTGTCCGCATCGGCGTCAACTGGGGCTCGCTCGATCAGGCCCTCCTTACCAAGATGATGGACGACAACTCCAAGCTCTCTGACCCGCTGCCCGCCCGCGACGTCATGATGGAAGCCATGGTCGTCTCCGCCCTCGACAACGCGGCCGCCGCCGAGCGCTACGGCCTTCGCCGCGACCAGATCATCCTCTCCGCCAAGGTTTCGGGCGTTCGCGACCTGGTCGACGTCTACACCGAGCTTGCCCGCCGCACCGACCACGCCCTGCACCTTGGCCTGACCGAAGCCGGTATGGGCATGAAGGGAATCGTCGCCAGCACCGCCGGTCTCTCCCCGCTCCTGCTCGCCGGCATCGGCGACACCATCCGCGTCAGCCTCACTCCCACCCCCGGCGGCGACCGCTCCGAAGAAGTCCGTTGCGGCCAGCAGATCCTACAGTCCCTCGGCATCCGCAGCTTCATGCCCCAGGTCACAAGCTGCCCCGGCTGTGGCCGCACCACCTCCACATATTTTCAAGAGTTGGCGGAGCGTATTCAGTCTTACCTCGTCGCCTCTATGCCCGAGTGGAAACAGCAGTACCCTGGCGTCGAAGAGCTCAAGCTCGCCGTCATGGGCTGCATCGTCAACGGCCCCGGCGAATCCAAGCACGCCAATATCGGCATCTCGCTCCCCGGTACCTTCGAAGAACCCAAGGCCCCGGTCTACGTTGATGGAAAGTTGTTCACAACTCTGAAGGGCGACCGCATCGTAGAAGAGTTCCAGGTCATCCTTGACGAGTACGTACAAAAGCGCTACGGTCACGCACCCCACATTCTCCAAGCCG
Source organism: Granulicella aggregans (assembly GCF_025685565.1). NCBI lineage: Bacteria > Pseudomonadati > Acidobacteriota > Terriglobia > Terriglobales > Acidobacteriaceae > Granulicella > Granulicella aggregans. Next base: position 1,271,467 of record NZ_JAGSYE010000002.1, on the reverse strand, counting down.
AAACCCTCATCGAAGCCTAACCCCAAGCCAGCCCACTAGGCTTGTCATCCTTCGCGAAGCGGAGGATCTGCTTCGCGCCTTGTTGCACGTTCCACTCGCGATCGTTCGCGAAGGGAACTTTTGTCTGTGGATGCCGCCTAATCCGTAGTCGACCTTCGGCAAACTGTCTTGGAGATACATACCCGCCGCCAGTGTCTCGCACCATAGTTGTAGTGCCTGGATAAAGCGCTGAACCTACAATCAGATCGGACTCTCTTTTCCCAGGAGTTTCAAGAGCGGTCTTGTTAGATCGAGCGCCCCTTCGAAGGACGCCATCTTCAAGGAATGGAAAGGGGACAAAGTTGAGGCTCCTCAAGGAAGAGGATGGTCAGGCGCTGGTGCTGGTCGCCGCTTTTATGGGCCTAGTCGCCATTGGCTTCTTTGCATTCGCCCTCGACGTGGGAAATCTCTTCCGTCAAAAGCGCATGGCACAATCTGCCGCCGACGCAGCCGCCTACGCCGCTGCCGAAGAGATGGCCTACAACGTCTCCTCCAATGAACAAGCCGCAGCCAATGCGATGGCGAAGCTCAATGGCTTCGACACCACACTTGCGAAGAATCCCGCCACGGTCACGCTCACAAACGCTCCCCAGAGCGGAGACTTCACCGGCTCCGCCTACGTTCAGGCCACCGTCTCAAAGCCCGTCTCAACCGTCTTCCTCGGAGCCTTCTCCAGCAAATTCGCCAACATGACCGTCTCCGCGACCGCGATCGCCGGCGGCAATAAGACCAGCCAGACCTGCGTCTGCCTCGAAGGCACCAACGGCGAGACTCTCAACATGAGCAACGGCGCAAGCCTCAATGCCTCCGGATGCGGCGTCGTCGATGACTCCAACTCCTCAGACGCCGTCGGCGTGGTCGGCGGTTCCGTCCTCAGCGGTCTCACCCTCGGTCTCGTCTCGTCAAGCTGGACGAGCGGCTCCAATGTCAATAACGGCGGAAGCATCTCCTCCTCGATGACCATCGTTCAGCCCATCTCCAGCCAGTGCAATCCCACCATGCCCACGGCACCCACCTATTCCCCTGCAAGCTGTCTCTCCGATCCCGGCGGCAGCAGCTCCTCCTTCACAGCCGGTCCCTCCAGCGCCAGTGGAGTCATCTGCTATAAGTCCCTCACGATCGGCGCCAACGGGTCTCTCCCGACCCTCAACCCTGGAACCTACGTCATCACCACCGGCAGCCTGCACTTCCTCAGCGGCTCCGGAAGCCAGTCCAACCTCGGCGGCAACGGCGTCTTCTTCTATCTCACCGGTACCGCCAATCTGGTCATCGATAACGGCGCGAACATCAACCTCGTAGCCGGAGGCAACGCCGAAAACGGCGGCGGCACCGCTCCCACCGTCGGCAACTACAACGGAATCGTCATCGATCAGGACGCCACCGACACCGCCGCCATGTCCATTCAAGGAGGTGCCTCAGCCTACATGAATGGAGCGATCTACGCGCCTTCCGCAGCGGTCTCCCTCGGGAACGGCAGCAGTTCCACCTTTAAGGGCGGCCTCGTCGCAAGTTCGCTCACGATGAACGGTGGCGGATCGCTGACCGCCAGTGCGACCACGAACGAAGGTAGTTTGAGCTACGGTGCCTCTCCGAAGCTTGTGCAATGAGCTCTCGGACCGATCCACCTCAGATCACCCAAAGGAACTCCCACCCGGCCCGGCTCCTCCGGAACGAAAGCGGCAATGCCCTCGTTGAACTGGTGGTCCTCGTTGCCATCCTTGGGGTCCCACTCTTGCTCGGCACTGCCGAGATCGGACTCATGGTCTACGACTCCATCGAGATCTCAAACGCGGCCCGTGTCGGCACGGCCTACGCCATGCAAAGCTCCACCTTCGCTTCCAACACATCGGGCATTGTCACGGCCGCGCAAGCGGATGCCTCCGACTTCGGCACCCGCCTTGCCGTGACCCCTCTTGTGTATTACGCCTGTTCCAACAACATCACCGGAACCCAATACACCGGCACAAACGCGCAGGCGAACGCCACGTCAGCCTGCGCCGGTGGTACCAATCACCCCATCCAGTTCGTCCAGGTCACGACCAGCATCACGATCACGCCACCCATTCACTGCCCAGGTCTCCCGACTTCGTTTCCCATCACCAGCTCCTCGGTCGCGGAGGTGGAGCAATGAACGTCCTCGGGTATCTGCAAAGAGTCCTTTCCCCCGGCCAACACTCGGAAGACGGCAGCGCTCTCATCGAGTTCGCGCTCACCCTGCCAACCCTCTGCGGCCTGCTCTTCTGCTTCCTCGAGCTCTGCCTGCTCTTCTACTCCTACGACATGATCTCGGAGTCCGCTCGCGAAGGCACCCGCTACGCCATCGTTCGTGGAGCTTCCTGCCAGACCTCGGCCGGCGTCTCCTGCGAGACGACAGCCGCCAAGGTCAACACCTACGTCTCGAATCTGGGCTGGCCCAATCTGGCTGGCGGAGCCATGGTCGTCGACACAACCTACCCGAACGGCACCGACGCCGTCGGCAACCCTGTCCAAACGAAAGTGACCTATACCTTTCGCATCACCATGCACTTCGTGCCCACCAACAACATCTCGCTCTCAAGCACCTCGGTGATGTACATCCTGCAGTAGCATCAGCAGGTGCCCCATATCTGGCACCTTCATCACCAGATGGGGGTACCCCCGCCACAAGAAACTGGATGCCCTCTATCTCGACTTCGGGAGATGGCCGAAACCACAACCCTCCGGCCCGCATCCGCCTCTAACCACCATGCCGAATACTCCGGAACAAGACCCCCGCGTCTACTTCGCTGCCGAACGCACCTTCCTCGCTTGGATTCGGACCGGACTTGGCCTGATGGGCGTAGGCTTCGCCGTCGCTCGCTTCGGCCTATTCCTCCGTCAGATGCAGGCCTCCCAGGCACACGGCCCAATCCAACAGCCAGGAATCTCAGTCCTGTCCGGGACAGCCATCGTCGCTCTCGGAGTCGTCGTCCTGATCGCGTCTGTGGTCCAGCACCTGGTTCTCATCCGCGAACTCAGCACCGGCACATGGATACCTGGCCGCAGCTCCCGCAACGCGATCGTCCTCGCCTCGCTGCTGGCTCTCGTGGGCATCGCCATGGCGATCTACCTTCTGATCATCCGTTAGATATTCTCGGAACCACGAGGCGGCACGGCCTAAGAGACCACGAGCCAACCCGGCTACAAGAGACTGCGAGCCTTACGAGGCTTGTTCAAAGACTCGGTCTTGCTTATGGGACCATCTCAGCCGTGCCGTAAACGCTTGAATTACCATGCGACTTCAGCCGCTGGATACGACTTTCGCATTCTTCCTGACTCGTTCAACAAGCCCCTAAACGTTGCTCGTCAACGACGTCCCAATCGTCGTGAACGCCGTTCCGATCTTCGTGCTCAACGTCTTCATCGAAGCCACCGCGCCCAGACCGACCAGCGCTGCCACCAGAGCATACTCAATCAGATCCTGTCCCGCCTCATCGCGTAGCAAATGCGACAGAGGCTCACGGAGAGCCTCGAGATTCCTTCTGAAATCGATCGCGAAGTGGAAGACCATGGTAGACACCGTCACCTGAACCTGACTGGAATGAATGCTTTCCCATCATCGAGCCGGTACCGGAGTAACGAATATCCCACGAAAGTATGCTGAAGTTCGCGGGTTGGGTCACGCAGAAGACTAGACAGAGCTAGTCAGCGTTGTTCCCAGACTTCCGAAGAAGCTTCCCAGGCTGCTCGCCAGCCCCTTCATCGTCGCCACAGACCCCAGCGCAATAAAGGCCACGACCAACGCATATTCGATCAGGTCCTGACCGCTCTCGTCCGCCAGGAATCGAGACCACATTCTCAATGTCTGCGGTTTCGCAACGCCGTTCTTACAGGGTGTCATCGAAGTCATCGCAGAGAAGTCCGTTCCAGTCCGAGGTGTCTAACCTTTCAAGCATCGGCCGCAGCTCAGACCCTGACAATCCCCCAAACGACTCATTCCCAAGGCCTCCGAATCTAAAGCATAGTAACGTCGCAGCGATGCACAGCGAAGCAGGCGACCCTCGTTCTTTACGATCTTGTTGAAAGACCCGGGGTTGCTTACGGGCACGGCTTCAGTCTTGCCGCAAGTGCTCAATCTGCAAGGCGGCTTTCGTCGCTGGAGTAAGACTTTCGCTCTATTTCGGCCCTTTCTCACCATCTCTCCGGAGGATGTAAAAAGGGAATCTGTTGGAATATTTTGCTGTGCCGCCGATATAGAGGGTTGACAGGTCTTTCGCCGGCCGCTCGAAGGTGTGATGGCACCTCCCTTGCTGCTCGAGTCTCCGTCCAGACCGGGAGTTCTGCCGAAATCGGTTGCCGATCTCCAGATGGCCTACATCGTCTCGAGAGGGTTTCATTGAAGGGCGGCTACAGGGTGCAACGAGGCGGAGAGCGTAGATCGGATGGGGCCCGGCGGAACTTCGGGGGCGTCGCCCGCCTGCTCTTTAAGATCTCCTTGTACGTGCAGCTCTGCACAGCCTTTACACTGCCGTGGCTGCTGCACTCTTCCCTTGCTGTCGCCCAGCGTTTTACGTTTCAGAACTTTGCCCAGCGGGACGGCCTGCGCAACCTCAACTTCAACTGCATGCTTCAGGAGGGTAATGGCAGCCTGCTGGTGTGTACGGAGTTTGGACTCTACCGCTACGACGGGTCAAGGTTTGAACTCGTTCCGACAGTCGAGGGATCGTCCTCGCCGCTGATTCAGGGAATCGCGCAGGATCTGGCTGGGCGGATTTGGGTAAGCACTCCGCAGCGGCTGTTGTATCGCGATCGGTTAGGGGTCCACGGTGTGGGACCGGCTGGCCAGAACCTGAAGATCGATCTACAGACTCCGATTGTGGCGACGCCCGGAGATCCGAGCCAGGTCTACTTCATCAGCCAGCACCGGTTGATGCAGGCACGCACCCAGGACAACGGCGTCTCGTGGCAGATCTTGGAGGCTTATGACGAGACGACGCTGGCCCGGTATCCGATGCTGACGAAGGTCAAGGGCGCCTACGCAGACCGGGAAGGTCACCTGTGGGTGGGCTGCGACGATGAGCTGTGTGAGACGGGCCACGGCGAGGTGAAGCGGTGGGGACGGGCGGAGGGAGTTCCGGCAGATGAATGGTCGGCGGTGCTGGAGGACCGTCGCGGGAACGTATGGGCGCGCGGAGATCATCACATCGTGCGGCTGGGCAAGCAGGAGTCGCAGTTCGTGTCCGAGGACAAGGACGTCCCGGCGACGGTGCTGGAGCTACGCAAGCCATGCCTCATTGAAGACCCGCAGGGACGGATTCTGACCAACACGGCGGATGGGCTGGCGCGATGGACCCAGGGAAGCTGGACCGTGTTCAACAAGCAGAACGGGCTTCCCGGCGGGCTGGTGCAGACGATGATCTTCGACCGGCAGGGGTCGCTGTGGTTCGACGGCGGCAAGGCGGGACTGCAGCGCTGGGTCGGATACGAGCAGTGGGAGAACTGGACGACCGAGCAGGGGCTGGCGAGCAACCTGATCTGGGCGATTATGCGCTGCGCGGGAGGAAGGCTGTGGCTGGGTACGGAGCTGGATCTGGAACGGATGGAGGCGACTCCCCAGGGACGGGAGCTGCAGCGCGTGGGCAAACACCTTCATGTGCGTCGGGTCCAGAGCATCGCGGAGACTGCGGACGATCACCTATGGATTGGCAGCGACGACGGAAGCATCGTCGAGTTCGATTCAGAGCGTAAGAGTTCGAGGCTGCTCGCAGGCGAGCGAAATGTCTATCAAGTGTTAGTAGATCGAGATGACCGGGTCTGGGTGCTGACGGCAAGCGGTCTCTTCTGGGTGGACAGAAGCGGCGGCAGAAGGGAGATGCGGTTGCCACCGGTGCCCCCGACGCGGTTCTTCCGCGCGGTAGAGGACGCGTCGGGCGACCTGATCTTTACCTCGGATGAAGGGATCTTCCGGCTTTCCAAGGAGCGCTGGAGCCATATCCAGATGCCAGCGTCGTACAAGCCCGCATACAACACCCAGATTGCGATGGGCAAGGGCGGCACGTTCTGGATCTCCGGAACATCGCCGTCGGTGTTGCAGATTCGCATCGACGGGGACACGGCCACGGAGGTCAGCGAGGCATCGGTGCCGATGTTGGCTTCCGCCAATGTGTATCTTATGGCGTCCGACCGGCGCGGCTGGGTGTGGGTTGGAACGGACTCGGGTGTGGATGTCTTCAATGGCGCGGAGTGGCGGCATGCCGGGGAAGAGGATGGCATGGTCTGGAACGACACCGATACCGGGGCCTTCTTCGCCGATGCGGACGGTTCGGTATGGATCGGTACGAGTGGAGGCTTGTCACATCTGCTGCATCCGGAGAGGCTCTTTGCGAAAGAACCTCTTGAACTCGAGCTGAACCAGGCGAAGCTGGGCGCGCTCGAATTGAAACGGGGCGTTCGCAGTACGGCGAAGTGGGGCCACTATCCGCTTGTGTTTCATGTCGCCTCCCCTGACTTTGCGCGGGGACAGGAACTCCGATACAGGTATCAGTTGAGCGGGGTTGACGACGCTCCGCAGGAGACCGAGGAGCACGATATCCGCTACTCGTTTGTTCCGGATGGGCGGCATCGGCTGGTGGTGACCGCGATAGACGCGGCGAATCACCGGGTCTCAGAGCCGCAGGTGCTGGAGTTCGTAATCAGTCCGCCGTGGTGGCGCACTGCATGGTTCTTTGCCCTCGCCGGAATAGGGAGCGCGCTGCTGATCGTCGCCGCGTGGCGCTGGAGCAACCGCATCGCGATCGCGCGCAGGCATGCCCTGGAGCGGCAAGTGAAGGAGCGGACGCGTGAGCTTGAGGAGAAGAATGCGTCGCTGCTGGATGCTCGCGCGGCGCTGATGGAGCAAGCGACTCGAGACTCGCTGACCGGCATTCTGAATCGCGGAGCAATCCACGCGCTCTTGCAGCAGGAGATAGAGCGGGCGCGGCGCGAGGAGCAGCCTCTGGTGGCGGTGATGGCCGATGTCGACCACTTCAAGCGGATCAACGATATCTACGGGCACCAGTGTGGAGACTCGGTGCTGCGCGAGGTGACACAGAGGCTGCGTTCGGCGATTCGGACTTACGACTCGCTGGGCCGATATGGCGGGGAGGAGTTTCTGATCCTCATCCCGGGTCTGGGAGATGCCGAGTCGGTACACCTGATCGAGCGCATCCGGAAGATCATCGAAGAAAAGACGTTCCTGTGCGGCGAGGCGAGTCTGCACGTGACTTGCAGCTTCGGGGTGGCGTGGCTGGGAGCGGGCGATGACCTTGAGGCGTTGATTCACGCGGCGGACCAAGCGCTTTATCAGGCCAAAGCAAACGGGCGGAACCGGGTGGAGTTCGCAGTGACCGATGCAGGGGTGAGGGTCTAAGGGCGAAGCTGGCGAGCGCGAGGACTTCCCGAGGCATCTTCAGGTGGCCGTGCATCCGAAACCCACGAGGCGGGGTATAGTGTTCGTGTTTGAAAATCACGAAAAGATCAGTCATGAATCGATTTTTCAGAGAAATCGCGCCGGCGGTCCTGGCGCTCAGCAGTTGCTGCGCGGGTGCCGGTGCAGCGGGTCAGGATGCTTCGCGGGCACCCCATGTGAATGCTCCGGAAGGCGTGATTCCACGAATGCCGGGCGACGGGGCGGGGGCCTTCGCTACGGGCCGGTACAGGAACCTCTTTGCCGAAGAGGGCAAGTCGCCGGAGGAGATCAGGGCGAAGATCGATGGGGCATTTCAACAGCTCTTTCATGGCGATGGCCAGTGGGAGCGGGTCTACTTCGAGACGGGAGCGAACGCGAATGGGCCGCTGGCTTATGTGACGGATTGGGCCAACAACGACGCGCGTACCGAGGGCATGAGCTACGGCATGATGATCGCCGTACAGATGGATAAGAAGCGCGAGTTCGACGCGCTGTGGAACTGGTCGAACACCTACATGCTGATCACCGATCCGAAGAATCCGAACGTGGGCTACTTTGCGTGGTCGATGTATACCGACGGAACTCCGAGGGCGACCGGGCCTGCTCCGGATGGCGAGGAGTACTACGCCATGGCGCTGCTGTTCGCGGCACGGCGGTGGGGCAATGGAAAGGGACTCTACGACTACCAGGCGCAGGCTGAGAAGATTCTGCGCGGGATGCGGCATCATCCGGTGCTGACTGGAACGGGACCGTTCCGGATTCATCCAGAAGACCCGCCGTTCGTGTATGACGAGTCCAAGTTCCATAGCCCGAATAAGACGGATAAGCTACGCGCCGAGGCAAAGCTGGCGGATGAGTTGAGAGCGCAGGGGAAGACGCCCCCGCCCCCGCCGCCCGCGCGTCCGAGCAACGCGGCATATACGGTGACCGCGGGGCCGATGCTTGAAGAGGAGCACTCGATGGTGCGGTTTGTGCCGGATGTGGGGCACGGGTTCACGGACGCGTCCTATCATCTGCCCGCGTTTTATGAGCTGTTTGCGCGTTGGGGGCCAAAAGAGGACCGCGAGTATTGGGCGAAGGCGGCGGACGTGAGCCGGGAGCTGTTCAAGAGGGTGACGGGGCCGAAAACGGGGCTGTCGCCGGAGCGGAACAACTTCGATATGACATCGATGCCGGACTGGAATGGCGGTGAGATGCCGTTCAGCTACGACTCCTGGCGAACGGTGAGCAACTGGTCCGTGGACTATAGCTGGTGGCGCAAGGATGCAGGCGAGGTAGTATTGAGCGACCGTATTCAGAGCTTCTTGGCCGGACAGGGGATCGGCACGTTTGCCGACCAGTACACGCTGGCAGGGAAGCCGCTTTCGACGCGGCACTCGACGGGCATGGTGGCGGCGACGACCGTCGGTGGACTGGCGGCCACGCGGGGAGCGAATGAGAAGGCGTTTGTGGAGGAGCTTTGGCGGACGCCGATTCCGGCGGGGGAGCAGAGATACTTCGACGGGATGCTTTACCTTATGAGTCTGCTGCACTGTAGTGGGGAGTTTCGGATTGTGGAGGGGCGGTAACTCTGGGGCAACAGGATCACGGCTTGGCGAGGTATTCACAGTCCGTTTGCATTGGGTACGTCATACTCGTGCGATGGCGAAGAGTGTCAAAGCGGTAAAGCAGGCGGCGAAGACCGTGAGGCAGAGCGCGGGGCTGCTGATGTATCGCAAGCGAGCTGGCGGGGTGGAGGTGTTTCTAGCGCACCCAGGCGGCCCGATCTGGGCGAAGCGGGACAAGGGCGCATGGACGATCCCCAAGGGCCGGTATGAAGTCGGGGAGACTCCTCTGGACGCGGCCCTGCGGGAGTTCAACGAAGAGACCGGTTTCGTGGCGAAGGGCCCGTTTGTCGAACTCGGCTCCGTGACGCAGAAGAGTGGCAAGGTGGTGACAGGATGGGCGTTCAAAGGCAACTGTGATCCCGCGAAGCTGACCAGCAATACCTGCGAGCTCGAGTGGCCGCCGCGGTCAGGAAAGATCATCGAGATTCCGGAGGTGGACCGGGGTGCGTGGTTCGGGCTTACGGCCGCGCGTGAATCGATCCGGCCGGAGCAGGTTCCCCTGGTGGATGCGCTGGAGGCACTGCTGCTGCGGGGAATCTGAACACAAGACGCGCGGGCAAAGGTGTTTGATTGCTATCTTGTTACCTATCGCTTTGGGCGGAGGTTGCAGGTTTGTATCAACCAGAGACTTATGGGGTGGCGCTGACCTTCATGGTCGCCACGATGCTTTGCTGGGGTTCGTGGGCGAATACGCTGAAGCTTTGCCCGGGATACAGATTCCAGTTGTTTTACTGGGACTATGTGGGCGGGCTACTGCTCGCAAGCGTGGCGTGGGGACTGACGCTGGGGAGCATCGGGTCGACGGGTAGTTCTTTTGTGAAGGATGTTGCGGGGTGTGGTGTCGATTCAATGCTGTGGGCGATGGCTGGCGGCGCGGTCTTCAACGTGGCCAACCTGCTGTTGGTGGCGGCGATCGATATTGCGGGGCTGGCGGTGGCGTTTCCGGTGGGCATTGGGCTGGCGTTGGTCATCGGCGCGGTGAGCAGCTATGTGATGTCGCCGAACGGGAATCCGTGGATGCTCTTTGTTGGCGTCGCTCTGGTGGTCGGAGCGATCGTCTGCGATGCGATTGCTTACCGGCTGCGTGAGGCGACGCGGGCGTCGCTGAGTACGCGTGGCGTGGTGATCAGCCTGATCAGCGGCGTGCTGATGGGGAGCTTCTTTCCTCTGGTGTCGAAGGCGATGTCTGGGGTGCGTGGGCCGGGGCCTTATGCGACGTGCTTCTTCTTCGCGATAGGCGTGGCGATCTGCGCGGTTCCGGTGAACTTGGTGCTAATGCGAAAGCCTCTGGATGGCAAGGTGCCGGTGGCGATGAAAGAGTTCTGGTCGGCGCGCGCGGGCTGGCATATGGCGGGTGTGCTGGGTGGCGGGATCTGGTGTACGGGCGCGGTTCTCAATTTTGTGGCTTCGAGGGCGCAGGTGGTGGGGCCGGCGGTATCGTACTCGATTGGGCAGGGCGCGACGATGGTTTCGGCCTGTTGGGGCGTTTTTGTGTGGCGGGAGTTTGCAGGGGCTCCGGCGAAGGCGAAGACCTACCTTGGGTGGATGTTTGTGCTGTTTGTGTGTGGGCTGGCGCTGGTAGCTTTGGCGCCGTTGTTTCATCGCGGATGAGGGGGATGGATGGAGCGGAAGTCGATCGTAGTGGTGGGCAGTATCAACATGGACCTGGTGACGACGGCGAAGCGAATTCCGTTGGCTGGGGAGACGATCTCCGGCGACGGATTTGCGACCCATCCGGGCGGCAAGGGTGCGAACCAAGCGGTGGCGGTGGGGCGGCTGGGCTATCCGGTCAAGATGATTGGGCGCGTGGGTGAGGACGCGTTTGCGACGGAGCTGCGAGCGAGTCTTGAAGGCGCGGGTGTCGATGCTTCCGGGGTGAAGAGCGTGGCGGGGAGCTCCGGTGTCGCAGCGATTGTGGTGGCGGCGAGTGGCGAAAACTGCATCGTGGTGGTTCCGGGAGCGAACGGGACTCTGCGGCCTGAGGATCTGGACGAGCATGTGGAGACGATCCGGTCGGCAGGGGCGGTGCTGGCGCAGTTGGAGATTCCGCTGGAGACGGTGGAGCGGCTGGGGGAGATCTGCCGGGATGCGGAGGTCGCGTTCATCCTTGATCCGGCACCGGCGCGGGAGCTGCCGGAGTCGTTGCTGAAGCTGGTGACGTGGTTTACGCCGAATGAGAGTGAGGCGGCGTTCTTTGCGGGTGCGGGCTCAGAGGACGCGGAGGCGGTGGCGCACAGGTTGATGAAGATGGGTGTGGGGAATGTCTTGCTGAAGCGTGGAGCGGAGGGTTTCGCGCTGATCGGAGCGGATGGGCGGTTGGAACTGTATCCGGCCTACCGGGTGAAGGCGGTGGATACGACTGCGGCGGGGGACGCGTTCAACGGGGCGTTTGCGATGGCGCTGGTTTCGGGCAAGACGCCGGCGGAGAGTGGGCGGTTTGCTGCTGCTGCAGCAGCGGTGTCGGTGACGCGGCGTGGTGCGCAGCCTTCCATGGCGACGCTCGAAGAGGTCAACGGATTGCTGGGTGGGCTTCCTAGGTAGGCGGTATGTGCGTGGAAGGTGCAATTCGGCAGATAATGCGCGATATCCACATTCTGTAGTGTTGCTATTTCATGAAAACGCTATATAGTCGATTTATTCCACGGTCTCTCAGCAGCGATGCTGAGGGTGAAAAGGGAATCCGGTGGGAATCCGGAACTGCCCCGCAGCGGTAAGCAGGTACGAAAGCCGACGATGACACTGGGTTGAGAGACCTGGGAAGTCCGGTGAGTAGGGATGAGCCTGCAGAGTCCGAAGACCTGCCTTGGAAACATTCGCTAGCGCCTCCGAGGGGAGGCGAGGTGGCAGAGTGTTCCTCGCTCGGAGTCTTCCGGCGTGGGCTCTGTTTCTTCGCAACACTTCGCAGGCCAAGGAGACTCCCCATGGCCGCATCTGTACTTCCAGAGATTGATTCCACCACCAGCCACATCCCTGTTTCGTCGATTCATACCGGCGTTGACTTCAAAGTGATCCGCCGCAGCGGAGCGCTCTCGGCGTTCGATGCGAGCAAGATCTCGGTTGCGATTACGAAGGCGTTCATCGCGGTGGAGGGGACGGGAGCGACGTCGTCGCGGCGGATCCACGACCTGGTGGAAGAGCTGACGATGCAGATCGTCGAGTCTTTGAGCGGGCGGACGGACCAGTCGCGGGCGCTGCATATTGAAGACATTCAGGACCAGGTGGAGCTGGCGCTGATGCGCTCGGGCGAGCACAAGGTGGCGCGGGCGTACGTGCTCTATCGCGCGGAGCGGGCACAGTTGCGGAAGGCTGCTGTGGCTGCACCTGTGGTGTCGGGGATCACGGTGCGCCATGCGGACGGGACGACTTCGCCGCTGGACGAGACGCGGTTACGACGCGAGGTGCGGATCGCTTGCGCGGGCCTCGATGGCGTCTCGGACGACGCGGTGATGGCGGAGGTGAAGCGAAACCTGTACGACGGCGTGCTGGAGCACGAGGTGGGGCTGGCGCAGACGCTGGCGGCACGGACGCTGATCGAGCAGGAGCCGAACTACGCGATTGTGAGCGCGCGGCTGCTGATCAACATTCTGCGCGAGGAGGCGCTGGCCTTCGTACTTCCAGGCGAAGTTCGACGGATGCGCGAGGCAGTAACGATCGACTACGCGACGTACTTCCCCGCATACCTGAACCGGGCGATCGAGCTGGAGCTGGTGGACAAGGAGCTGCGCACGTTTGATCTGGATAAGATTACGGCGGCACTGAAGCCGGAGCGCGATGGTAACTTCCAGTTGCTGGGTCTGCAGACGCTGTACGACCGCTACTTCCTGCACCACGATGGCGTTCGGTTCGAGCTGCCGCAAGCGTTCTTCATGCGCGTAGCGATGGGATTGGCGATAAGGGAGATCGATCGCGAGGCACGTGCGATTGAGTTCTATGACCTGATCTCGAAGTTCGACTTCATGTGCTCGACGCCGACGCTGTTCAACGCGGGAACGCTGCGGCCGCAGCTCTCGTCCTGCTTCCTGACGACGATCGATGACGACCTGGCCGGGATCTTCAAGGCGATCAAGGACAACGCGCTCCTATCGAAGTATGCGGGCGGACTGGGCAATGACTGGAGCGGTGTGCGTGGGCTGGGATCGCACATCAAGGGGACCAATGGGCAGTCGCAGGGAGTCGTACCGTTCCTGAAGGTGGCGAACGATACGGCGATTGCGGTGAACCAGGGCGGCAAGCGCAAGGGCGCTGTCTGCGGCTATCTCGAGACGTGGCACATCGATGTGGAAGAGTTCCTCGACCTGCGGAAGAACACGGGCGACGACCGCCGCCGCACGCATGACATGAACACGGCGAACTGGGTTCCGGACCTGTTCATGCAGCGGGTCGAGCTTGATGGAAGCTGGACGCTCTTCTCGCCGGACGAGGTGCCCGATCTGCATGACCTGTATGGCCGTGCGTTCGCGGATAAGTATGTCGAGTACGAGGCGAAGGCGGCGCGGGGTGAGATGCGGGTGAGCCGCACAGTGCGCGCGGTCGAGCTGTGGCGGCGGATGCTGACCATGATCTTCGAGACAGGGCATCCGTGGATCACGTTCAAGGACCCGTGCAATCTGCGGTCGCCGCAGCAGCACGCGGGCGTGGTGCACTCTTCGAACCTTTGCACGGAGATCACGCTGAATACCTCTTCGCGTGAGATTGCGGTGTGCAACCTGGGTTCGGTGAATCTGGCGAACCACATGACGGACACCGGCCTCGACCACGAGCATGTTGCGCGGACGGTGAAGACGGCGATGCGGATGCTCGACAACGTCATCGACATCAACTTCTACACAGTGCCGGAGGCGCGGGCTTCGAACCTGCGGCATCGGCCGGTGGGTCTGGGAGTGATGGGCCACCAGGACGCCCTGTACAAGCTGCGGATTCCGTTTGCTTCGAAGGAGGCGGTGCGGTTCGCGGACGAGTCAATGGAGCGGGTGAGCTACGAGGCGATCTCGGCTTCCGTGGACCTGGCGGCGGAGCGTGGGAGGTATCCGAGCTTCGAGGGATCGCTTTGGAGCAAGGGGATTCTGCCGATCGACTCGATTGCGATCCTGGAGGCGAACCGCGATGAGACGGTGAATGTAGACCGGACGACGCGGCTTGACTGGGATGGACTGCGCGAGCGGGTAAAGACGATTGGGATGCGGAACTCGAACACGCTGGCGATTGCACCCACGGCGACGATCTCGAACATCTGCGGCGTGACGCAGTCGATTGAGCCGACCTATCAGAACCTGTTTGTGAAATCGAACATGAGCGGCGACTTCACGGTGGTGAATGCGTGGCTGGTAAATGACCTGAAGCGTCTGGAGCTGTGGGATGAGGTGATGATCTCCGACCTGAAGTACTTCGACGGCAGCGTGGGGGCCATCGATCGCGTGCCGGACGAGATGAAGCGGCTGTATGCGACTTCTTTCGAAGTAGACGCTACGTGGCTGATCCAAGCGGCGGCTTGCCGTCAGAAGTGGATCGATCAGGCGCAGTCGCTGAATTTGTACATCGATCAGCCGAGCGGGAAGAAGCTGGATGGGCTGTATCGCGAGGCCTGGCATGCGGGGTTGAAGACTACGTACTATCTGCGGTCGCGGTCGGCTACGCATGTGGAGAAGTCGACGGTGCGGAAGACGGATGGGAAGCTGAATGCCGTTGCGGTGTCGGCTCCACTGCCGGCATCAGTGCCGCAAGGAGCGGTCTGCGACATGAGCGATCCGGGTTGCGAGGCTTGCCAGTAGGAGTTGTGGCGGACCCACTCATCGCGAGAGACAACGGCGCGATGGATGGGGCACAGATTTGTGAGCGACAGAGGCGAATTGCGGGGGGCTCCACTGCGCTCGCTCCGGTCAAGATGACGGTTTTGTTGGGTTAGGAATTCTGGGATTGGGGAGGGGTCGATGAGTCTTAGTTGGGATGATGTTGAGGTAGCGGTTGAGCCGAAGCAGGCGCAGGTCTCCGTGGTCACGGTGATGCATGCAGTTGAGGACGCGCGAGTTTCCGATGTAGCCGAGACACCGCCTGAGGCCGAAGTGGTAATCGATATGCATGGGGCGCGGGTGCGGGTGGATCAGAAGGCGATGATCAATTGCCGCGCCGATGTGAATCAGTTGCTGCCCCTGAAGTATCGCTGGGCGTGGGAGAAGTACCTTTCGGGCTGCAATAACCACTGGATGCCGACCGAGGTCTCCATGCAGGCGGACATCGGGGTGTGGAAGAGCGCGAATGGTCTGACGGAAGATGAGCGGCGAGCGATCAAGCGCAACCTCGGCTTCTTCGCAGCCTCGGAGTCGTTAGTGGCGAACAACATTGTGCTGGCGATCTACCGCCACCTGACCAACCCGGAGTGTCGGCAGTATCTGCTGCGGCAGGCGTTTGAAGAGGCGGTGCATACGCACACCTTTCAGTACATCGTGGAGAGCCTTGGCCTGAACGAGGGCGAGTTGTTCAATATGTATCGTGAGGTGCCTTCGATCACGCGCAAGGCGGAGTGGGCGATCCGGTACACGCAGCATCTCTCGGATCCGGCGTTTGAGACGGGGACAAAGGAGAACGATCGCGCGTTTCTGAGGGATCTGATTGCGTTCTACGTGGTGTTCGAAGGCATGTGGTTCTACACCGGCTTCGCGCAGATTCTCTCGCTGGGACGGCGGAACAAGATGATCGGGATCGCGGAGCAGTATCAGTACATCCTGCGCGACGAGAGCATTCACTTGAACTTCGGGATCGACGTGATCAATCAGATCAAGGCGGAGAATCCAGGGCTTTGGAGCGAAGAGTTTCAAGAGGAAGTACGCGGGATGCTGCGTACCGCGGCGGAGCTCGAAGCGGCGTATGGGCGGGACACGATGCCGAATGGGTTTCTTGGGTTGAGTGCTGCGGCCTGCGAGCAGTACATGCACTTCATCGCAAACCGGCGGTGCGCGCAGATCGGGCTGGGGCCGGTGTTTGCGGAGGTGGAGAATCCGTTCCCGTGGATGAGCGAGGCGATCGACCTGAAGAAGGAGAAGAACTTCTTTGAGACGCGCGTGATTGAGTATCAGACGGGTGGGTCGTTGGGGTGGGAGTAGGTACCTCAGGGGCTAAAGCCCCTTGCATGTGGGGAGGCTTTTGGCACGGCTGAAGGCATGCCCTTAAGCAAGAAGAGAGACGAAGGGGCAAGAACAAGGGCAAAGGCGAAATGCGGGGGGCTCTCCACTACGCGGCGGACGATGATGCCGCTCGCCGCTTCGGTCGAGATGACGCTTGACTGGTGAAAGACGGCCCGGGTCATGGGACGCCATAGACGTCAACACCTCCGTTGTAGTTCGGCAGATAGACCTGGCCGTCCCAAACGATGGGAGGCATGAACTTGTTGAAGAGGTACGGGATCGCCCAGCGCTGCGAGTCCCAGACAACTTTCAGGTTCTTGTTACCGTTCGCGGGGTTGGTGATGAGGTTCTCAGGGTCGTAGGCGATGAGGCGGCCGTTGGTGATGGTAGCGTTGCCGTCACCGTAGGGCAGCGAGCACCAGAGGACGGAACTTCCCGACGCCCAGTTATTCGTTGACATCGAGCAGAAGGATCCGGGCATGCCACCAGGCGGGTTGACGGACTCGATCGAGGCGACCTCGAAGCTCTCGGCCTCGTAGGTTAGTGCACCCGACGGGTCCATCTTCCACATGTGGATGGTGCTGTTCTCGCCCGCGACGAAGACATGCACGGTACCGTCCGGGGACTTGTACTTGACCGGTGTGGAGTGCATGTGGCGGGTCTTGCCCCAGGGCATGAAGTTGAGAACGGTGGTGTCGGTGGGGCAGGCATCGACGGGACCGGGGGAGGCGGTGAGCCAGACTGGAAGGGTGGCGAGTTTGCCGCAGTTGATCTTGACGCGGTCGGGGGCAAAGTCCGCTGGTTGGGTGTTGCCCATGTTATCGGTCTTGACCACGTAGCCGATGCCGTCTTTGCCCGAGCAGAGCAGCTTGCCGAACTCCTCGATCAGAATGCAGCCGCCGCTGCCAAGGTCCTCGTCGTTCCAGGCGGCGTCTTTGGTGTCGGCAGGGTAGATAAGGGTGACCATGGCGCGCGTGTTTACGTCCTGCGTGACTTTGGCGGTTGCGCCCACCATGCTGATCGCCATGGCGCTGCCCACGGGCGTCATGTCGGCGGTCGGTTGCGAGACGCCCGCGACCTTCATGGCGGGCATAGGAGACGCCGTGTCCGACACGGTCGGGTTCATGCCGATGCGGCCCTGGTCGGAGTAAGGAGAAAACCAGGTGACCACCTTGAGCGAGTTGGCGATGCCCGCGCCCGGGGTGTAGCTGACCTTGAAGATCGACTCTCCAAAGTCAGTGACTGCGTCGAACGATCCGTTCCCGGTGACGCCGTAGAGATTGCCTGCGGAATCCGCGGCGAGGCCCTGGCCGCCCATCCAGATTCCAGCTCCCCGGCCCTGGGACATCGGGAGAAAGCCGGTGATCGTGTGGCTGGCCACGTCGTACGCAATGATGGCCCCTGCCGCTGCGGGGCCGGTCTCCCGGACGGTTCCGTAGGCGAAGAAGATGGTCTTCTTCCCGGCGACGTTGGTCATCACCATGGAAGACCTCTGCTTGCGCATGGTGTCGCCGTATCCCTGGGCTCCGTTTTTCAGGCCGGCGAGAGAGACGGGTGAGCCAACGATGGCTCCGGTGGCGACGTTGATCGCGAAGATGCTGTGGACGCCGTTCAGGGGAGTGCTGTCCGGGGAGATCCAGGCCACCATATAAGCGATCTGGGTGTCCGGGTCGATGACGCCGGTGGAGAGTATCCCCCAGCGGTCGTTGATCGCGTGGCAGTCGATGGTAGGGAAGTCACCGACGCAGCCGTCAGGCTTCGTCTTGCGCGGGCCGGTTGGCAGCGATCCGAGGATAGGAGTTCCAAGCGGGGCGGTCTGCCAGAGGCCGGCACCGGTGTGCGCGTCCACGCCGCGGACGACGTTGGCCATGGAGGGAAGAACCATGACGTCGTGAGTGGAGCCGTCGGGGAGCTTGACTGCTGGAAGGATCAGGGGCTGGGCTTCCATGCCGCGGGCATCGCCGATGACCGGGATGGTGGTCTTGCGAACAAGACCTTTGGTGAGCAGGACGTTCGGGGTGAGGATGGTCTCCTGAGTGTTTGCGCCGGCGCGGTCGTTGGTGAAGGCGCGGGTGGTGACGGCTGGAAGTGTCTGGGCAAGTGTCTGGGCAAGTGTCTGGGCAAATGTCTGGGCGAGCGCGGGGAGCGTGAGCAGGAGAGCCGCAGCTGCGAGACGTGGGAGAACGATCACGAAGCACCTCTTGGAAGTGGTCTGGGTATCGGGCCCTGGTCTTGCGGTGTTTGCTGAAGGGCAGAACGAAAAAGATGCCGTTACGACTTGGGAGAGCCAGATCGATTGTGGGTCTGGAAAGCGCTTCTCATGGTGCCTGGTCGAGAGAGAGCGTTTCAACTTGTGGATTTGGGGACGGCGAAATGCGCTGCGCGGTATCGGGGAAAGAATAGCTGGTGTGGTGCGGAGGTCAAGAGAAATTTGGGAGGTGTGGTGTGAGACCGGGAGACCATGGTCGCAGGTGAGGACGACACAAGATGGAGGGCTGTGTATTCTGCGGGGATGGGTGAAAAGTCGAAGGATTCGACAGGCGGGCTGGTTCGTGGGCTGGCGGTGATTGGGGCTGGGGCGGTGGCGCTTTATGGGGCGAAGGTGCTGCTCAATCTATTTGGGCCGCAGCCGAGGTTTGCGATCAACGAAGATCTCGGGGTGCCGCTGGACTCGGAGGAGTTCATTCAATTTTTGAGCTTGGTAACGGACGGGACGCGGCGACGGTCGAGGTTGAAACGCCTGAAGAATGGAATTGAGTTTTATCCCGCGTATCTTCAGGCGATCGGTAAGGCGCGAAAGTCGATCAATCTCGAGTTTTATGAGTTTCTTGAAGGCAGGGTGAGTTTAAAGGTCTTGGCCGCGTTGACGGAACGGGCACGAGCTGGAGTCGAAGTGAGGGTGATCGTCGATGCGATCGGAAGCATGGGGACGAGCGACAGCTACTTCGACGAGTTGCGAAGAGCGGGCGGCCAGATGTGCTGGTATCACCCGCTGCGCTGGGACACCTGGCAGGAGTTGAACCAGAGGACGCACCGCAAGCTGCTGATCATCGATGGCGAGACAGGATTTATGGGCGGCGCGGGCGTCGCCGACGAGTGGATTGAGCCGGTAAGCGGAAGGCCGGTCTGGCGGGACACGGTCTTCCGCGTGGAGGGCGAGGCGGTTGCAGGGATGATCTCGACGTTCAGCGAAAACTGGCTGGAAGCGTCTGGCGAGATACTTTCCGGGCCGAAGCAGTTCGGGTTCAAGGCGATGCCGGAGGGTTCGGAGAGCTTCGTGGTGGCCAGTACGCCCCGCGGCGGCGGCACGCAGGCGAGGATACTATTCCAGGCGCTAATCAAGAGCGCGCGAAGGACGATTCGGATTACAACGCCGTATTTTCTTCCTGACAAGGCGGCGCGCGAGGCGCTGATCGAAGCGGTCGAGAACCGCGGGGTGAGCGTGCAGATTCTGACAGCTGGGTCTCATATCGACCACAAGTTCGTCAGGACGCTGAGCCGGCGGAGCAGCCGGCATCTGCTGATGGCCGGGGCGGAGATCTTCGAGTATCAGCCGGCGATGATCCACGCCAAGCTGCTGACGGTGGATGGAATGTGGTGCGTGATTGGATCGACGAACTTCGATCACCGGTCGTTTGCGCTGAATGACGAGGTGAACCTGGCGGTGCTGGATCGCGAGTTGGCCGCGACGATCGAAGGCGATTTTGCGGAAGATCTGAAGCAGAGCGAGCCGCTGACGCTGGCGATGATGCGGGAGCGGACTCCGCTCGGAAAGCTCGAGGATCTATTGGGAGAGGCGTTGGAGAGCCAGAGCTGAAGGCCGATTGTGTGTACCTGCCTCGCATCTTCCGTCATCCTGAGCGGAGTTCGTCGCGCTCTTGCGACGAACGCAGTCGAAGGACCCCGACGATGTTCGTGCCTGCCTGAGGTTCTCGAACCTTTTGGCCGGGGGATTCGAGGTGCGCTGGCTGAGGGATTCAAGCGGCGTGGGTGATGTGAGCCGTATCGGGGTCCTTCGGCTACGGCGAGTGCGGTGATACTGCACGCGCCTTCGCTCAGGATGACGGTTTCCGGGGGTTGGGTCCTTAAGGATGGGAGAGAACCCATGTCTCAGAATCGAGACGTGGGGCACCCGATTTAGTGGGGGTAGTCGACTCTGAGGGTCTTGATTTCGAACGGGCCTACGGGCAGGGTGGCGGTGTTGTTGGCCACAGAGATCGGGTTGCCGATGGGCTGCTCCATGAGGTTGACCTCTGTGGCGGAGGTTGCGCCGGGGGGCAGCATGAACTTCGCGCTGGAGGACTTGCCGGACCAGTCGTAGACGCGGAGGATAAGGGCGTTGGTGTCCTCGGACTTCTTGATGGCGGTGAGGATGACGTTGTCGTCTTCGACGGAGACGAAGGAGTGCGAGGCTGCTAGCGAGCCCATGTGGGCTTCGACTGCGGAGGCTTGCAGCGGGTAGTTGAGCTCGTAGCCCTTGCGCTCCGTCATGGCCTGCTGCCAGGTCCCGGCGTGTGGGTAGAGCGCGTAGCGGAAGTGCTGGATGCCACGGTCGGCTTCGGGGTCGGGCCAGGTGGGCGAGCGGAGAAGCGACAGGCGAAGAACGTTGCCGATGGCGTCGTAGCCGTACTTCTCTTCGTTGAGGAGCGAGAAGCCGTTGTGAGCGTCACCGAGGTCGGCCCAGCGGAGGGCGGGCACTTCGAACTTCGCGGACTCCCACGAATTATTCCGCGTGGTTGGCCGCTGGATGGTGCCGTAGGGAATCTCAAACGTGGCCATGGGGCCGGATGCGGCGAGCGGGAAAGCGGCCTTCAGCAAGATGTGGGTTTCGTGCCAGTCGACGGTGTTGTCGATGACGACGGTGTCGGCGTTGGCGGCCAGCGAGATGTCCTGGATGAAGTGGGAGCTCTGCCAGGTGCGTTCGATGCGGATGGTTGACCGAACCGGGCCATTCTCGATGAGCTTGATAGAGTCGACCTTGTCGATCGGCATCGGGTGATCGAGCGTGCCGTAGTCGATGTTCCAGGCGTCGTAGTCCTTGGGGGTGTCCTTGAAGGCCTGGAGCTGGTTGCCGCAGGACTTCGGGGCAATGGCGTCGAAGTTGGACTTTTTGTTGACGAGGCTGGTGATGCAGCCGGTGGTGGGGTCGATGGTGAGGCGAAGGTTGCCGTTTTCGAGCTTGGTGGAAGTTGCGGCGTAGCCTACGCCAGCGAGGTGCTCCGCAGAGGTCACGTGGAGCACCTGGTAGCCCATGCTGGGCGTCTTATTGGTCAGGACTTCGAGGGTGAAGCGGTTGGTCTGAGGGTCGGCGGCGATGATCTGCGAGGGCAGGACGTTGCCGTTGGCATCGCGGACGGAGGGTTCGCCGTCGGGCTTCGGGAGTTCGACTTCGACGCGGACGAGGCCATCGCGGGGCCACGCGAGTGGGTTGGTGACGAGCACAGGGATGCCGGGTTCTTCGCCGGTGTCGATTCTCGCGGCGATGGATTTGAGTGCGTGAGAGGCAGCCTCAGCATCTTCGAGGCGGACCATGTCGAACTCTTTCTGAGCATCTTTGTAGATGATGCCGATGCCGGAACCGGCGGCCAGGTCGTGGAAGCCGTTGAAGGCGATCTTTTTCCAGGCATCGGTGAACTGGGCGTTGGGGTAGGTGTCGCCGTAGAGCCAGGCGATGGACGAGAGTTTTTCGGCGTTGAGGGTGTTCTCTTCGGCCTCGCGCATGTTGCGCTTGTGCTGTGCCTGGGTGGTCTGGACGCCGCGATGGTACTCGAAGTACATCTCGTCCTTCCAGGTTGGAATGACCATCTTGCCAGACTCGGGCGTGGGGAACTTGTAGCCCTTGGCGATGGACTGGTAGTTCCAGGTCTGGGAGTCAGGGGCGATGGTCTGTTCGGCGGCGGTGAAGAAGGTCTGGGCCAGGCCGAAGTGCATCTGCGGCGTCACGGCGTTGTCCGCGTGGGCCCAGTGCTCGCCCTCGTCGAGGATGGTGCGGGTGGGGCCGCCGCCGTGATCGCCGATGCCGTAGAGGTCCATCATGGTGGACATACCCGGGGCGCGCTGGCGCGAGACGGCGAGATCGCCGGAGAGACGGACAGGGTCGAGGTTGCCGTTGGCGTAGTCGTGGGGGAAGTAGCTGAGGACCTTGCTGCCGTCGGGGGACTGCCACCAGAAGAGCTTGAAGGGAAGCTGGTTCGTGTCGTTCCAGGTCATCTTCTGGGTGACGAAGTAATCGACTCCAGAGCGTTTGTAGATCTGCGGGAGCTGCCAGTTGTAGCCGAAGGAGTCGGGGTTCCAGCCAATGCGGACGTCGACGCCGTAGTGCTGCTTGAACCAGCGCTTCCCCAGGAGAAGTGACCGGACCTGCGATTCGCCGTCGGGAAGATTGAGGTCGGGCTCGACCCACATACCGCCGACGACCTCCCAGCGGCCTTCCTTGATGCGCTGCTTGATCTCTGCATCCATGGCCGGATACTTGTCGGCCATCCACTCGTTGTACTGCGCGGCGGACTGGGTGTAGGTGTAGTCGGGGTACTCGTTCATCAACTGCAGGGCGGTGGAGAAGGTGCGGCGGACGACGTCGATGGTCTCGGACTCGGGCCATAGCCACGCAGCGTCGATGTGTGAGTTGCCGGTCATGTGGATCGTGTCTTTTTGCAGGATGGGGCGCAGCGGTTCGAGGAGCGAGAGGGACTTGGTGAGGGAGGCGTCGAAGGCGGCTTGATCGGATTTGTCGAGAGCGGAGAGATCGACGGCCTTGATGGCGGCGGTGAGGGTGGCGAGGTCTTTGGGGTCGGCGGCACCATGGTGGTCTCCCACCCATGGAAGGAGCTTCTGGGAGACTTCGAACTGGGTGCGGAGGTCGAGAGGATTCGGACGGCCGGGGGCCATGTCGATGTGCATTATGACGCCGTTGAAGGTCTTGTCGTCATTGGTGTGGAGGAGCTTGACGGCCACCAGGACGGAATCGCCGGGCTTCGCATTCTCAAACAAGACCGTCTGTTCGAGGTCTTCGCCGAGGGCGACGCGGCGACCGTCGAAGTAGAGGATCTCCGGCATGGGGCCGTTCGCGCCGACGTCGAAGCGAATCCAGATCCGAGTGCCGGTAAGGTCGTAGCCGTTGAGCGTCTTGGGCACGGTGAGGCGGGCGCGGTACCAGACGGCCTCGTGGTCGGTCGTGTTGCGCGTCGTCTTGGCGACGGGCCATGCGGAGTCGTCGAGCTTCGGATCTTCGCCGTGGGCGATGTCGGCGGGGTGGAAGCGCCAGTCGACGGCGGGAAAGCTGCCGAGAGAGCCGAGGCGGTCGAGGGTCGCGGTCGATGCGGGGTCGAGGGTGGCCTGGGGCGCGGGAGGCTGCTGGCCGAACTGGGCGGTCGCGAGCGTGGGGAGGAGGCAGAAGACCGAGAGAACTGAGGCGAGGAGCGGGACGCGCATAGACCACCTTGAGCAAGATTGGCGACCGGAACAAGCGTTTGACCGACCGGTTTTGAAGATAACATTTTGCGGGGTGGCGAGGCGTGCGGGGTGGGCTTTCACGCGGGATGTGGGGAGGGGTCCTATGATGGGTGAGCGATTAGGCCCGTAACTGGAGACGCTTCACGGGACGACATGGACGGAGAGCAGGTTGACGGTGTGGCAGAGAACTGAATGGGTGTTGCTGTGTGGGGTATTGCTGGCGGGGCGCTTAATCGCTCAGACGGAGCCGGCGCCTGCAGCTGACACGGCGGCTTCGCGGACGGGCAGTCTGTTTGAGCGCTGGGAACGGTTTTACGCGGAGGATTGGAAGGGGACGGCGGCTTCGGGGCCGCCTGCCCCACGACGGGGATTGCCTTCGCCCTTGAGCTCGCCGCCGTTTCCGAACGTGGACTGGTCCTATGGCGGGTCACCACAGATTGGCGAGATGGACACGAACGGGTATCCGTTGATGACCGCGATCAACGGGGCAAAGAGCCGGACGAAGCTCTATGGGTGGGTTGAGCCATCGTTCAATCTGAGCACATCGCGTGACCGGAACTATCCGCAAACCAACGACATCTACTCAAACCGGGTGGAGTTAGACCAGTTCGTGGTGTACGTGGAGCGGCTTCCGGACACGGTGCAGCGGGAGCATATCGACTGGGGATTTCACCTGACTTCGTTCTTCGGGACGGACTATCGGTCGACGACGGACAAAGGCTACCTGAGCAGTCAACTGATCGACCATGACCGCCAGTACGGCTTCGATCCGGTGCTGGAGTATCTGGACGTGTACTTCCCGCACGTGGCGAAGGGGATGAATGTGCGGGTAGGGCGGTGGATCTCGATCCCTGGAATCGAGGCCCAACTGACCCCGAACAACTATGACTTCAGCCACTCGCTGCTGTACTCGATTGACCCTTTCACCGACACGGGAGTGCTGGCGACGATCCAGTTGAACGACCAGTGGCTGGTGCAGGCGGGGCTTACAGGCAGCCACGACGTGGCGTTATGGACGCCCGATGCGAAGCCGTCGTTTACGGGGTGCGTGAACTATACGACCAAGAGTGTGAATGACAACTTCTACGTGTGCGCGAACGGGATCAACGATGGAGAGTATGCCTTCAACAACGTGCAGATGTACGACGGCACCTGGTATCACAAGGTCGGAAAGAACTGGCACTTTGCGACTGAGGCGTATGCGATGTATCAGCGAGACGTGCCAAGCGTGACGGGGCCGATCGCTCCCGAAAAAGGCACAAATGGAGCGGCCTGCAGGCTGGGCGAGGTGAAGTGTTTTGCGCCTGAGTGGGCGATGGTGAACTACGCGAACCGGCAACTTTCGGCGCATGACTTCTTCTCGTTTCGCAGCGACTTCCTGAATGACAAGAAGGGGCAGCGGACAGGGACGGCGACGAAGTACAGCGAGGGCACTCTGATGCTGAGCCACTGGGTGGGGTCGACGATTCAGATACGGCCGGAGGTGCGGTTCGACCATGCGTGGGATCGGCCGGGATATGACAAAGGCACAAGGACAAACCAGTTCACGTTTGCTTCGGATGTGATTGTTCACTTTTGACGGGGCGGTCACGCTTTGTAGGAGTTGCCGAGTTGCTTGACCAAGGCCCTCTTGAGCGCGCCCTTTGCCAGGCAGGAGATGATCACTGGGCCAGGCGAGAGGAAGGTTCGGAGCGCCCAGGGTGCGGGAGCGATGAGCTTCGCGATGACGGCGCGGAAACGCCTGAAGATGAGGTCGACGATGATGTCGAGCTTGGCCTCGCGCATCTGGAAGCGCGGCACTTCGGGGATGGGTTCGCGGAGATGCGGAGAGCAGATGGGGACGATGGGCAGCCAGGGTTTGCCGGGTGAGACGGGAGGCTTGGAGGCATCCGGCGGCGTAGGGTTGGGGCGGCCGTAGCGGGCGATGAGTGCGGCCAGGGCGGCGGCATCCGAAGGAAGCGATGGGGCAATGATGACGTTGTCCTGGGGCAGGAGGAAGTGGTCCATGAGGAACTTCTGACAGTTGCGGCGACCGAGGGCAAAATCGTGGGCGCGGAAGCCGCGCTCGAAGAAGCCTCCGAAGGCGCTGAGGGCAGCGCACTGCAATGCGGGTGGGGTCTTGGATGGGTCGGCCAGGTGTTTCCTGCGGAGGTCGTCGTCGGAGGGGGCGATGATGAAGTTGCTGAAGCTGGCTCCGCCGAGGAGCTTGCTGAGCGACTGGCCGAAGAAGCGCGACTGCGAGATGAGAGCTCCGAAGAGCGCGGGCAGGGCGCGGACGACGGCGGATTGCTTGTCAGGGTCGTAGACGGAGTCGTAGACCTGTGTGGTGGGGAAGGGAGCGACGCTGAGGACGGCGCGGTCGGTCGCGACGGCGTCGCTGACGAGGTGTGTCGTTCCGGGCACGGGGCAGGAAGATGCGAGCAGGAAATCGTGGGCGTAGTTGAAGGGGTCGTTGTTGGTGACGCCGCCATCTACGTTCACGGTCTTGAAAGGATTGGGCATGGCGGGTGGAAAGTGCGGCGGCCCCGTCGGCGTCGTGGTGCTGTCGGCAGTGGCGACGGACTCCCAGCCGGGCGGGCAGTACTCGGCCTGGAATCGCGGAAGGACGCGAGGCTTGAGGAAGACCGGGAATGCGCCGGTGGCCATGGCGGCGGTCTGGAGGGTCTGCCAGGCGAGGGTTGGGGGATACGACATGGCGGCGGCGTTGACGTCGAGGATGCGGTCGGGCAGCGGTGGGGGCGGGTAGGTGGGGAAGGAGGCGGCGGATTCGAGTTGGAAGCGGATGCGGTCGCCGTAGAAGAAGGTGGACTCTTCGACCGAGCCGGGAGCGACGCTGACGATGGAGTAAGGAACGCCGCGGAGGTTAGTGAGCGAGAGGAAGATGTTGAGATTGGGCGAGACGTAGGGGCGGGGTTCGGGGAGTGGGTTCTTGCGGGTGAGCGCGTACTGAGCGATCTCTTCGATGATGGTGGAGTCGAGGAGAGATTCGACGGAAGTTTCGGGGTCGGCGAGGTCGTCGCTGCCAAGGAGAGGCTGGATGTCGATCTTGTTGACCCAGCTCTCGTAGAAGCGATTGGTGGTGCCGGTCTTGGAAGTGTCGGAGATGTGCTCGAATTCGTCCTGCAGGAGGATGGCGGAGATGGCAGCGCACATGCCGCCGGCGGAGGCACCGGTGAAGACTTCGATGGAGATGTCGTGGGCGGGCACGGTGGGGTCGACTTTTTTCTGGGCGTACCAGTCGTCGAGCACTTCGGTGAGGAAGTCAAGGACGCCTGCGGTGTAGGCTCCGGCGGAGACAGCTCCTGCCATGTTGATACCAAGTTTGAAGGGCGGCATCGCGAACAAGCTCCTGCCTGGCTGGGATAAAGTGACGCGGCCTTTATACACGACTGCCAGGCCGTGTCGATGAGCTATCGTGTCCGCGGATGCGGGATCGTTACGTGGCACCTATCAGGAGCGCGGTTTAGTCGATGTCGAAGCTGACGCCCTGGGCGAGGGGAAGGTCAGTGCCGAAGTTGATGGTGTTGGTGGCTCGGCGCATGTACTGCTTCCAGGCGTCGGAGCCGGACTCGCGGCCTCCGCCAGTCTCTTTTTCCCCACCAAAGGCTCCGCCGATCTCCGCGCCGGAGGTGCCGATGTTGACGTTGGCGATACCGCAGTCGGAGCCGCGTGCGGAGAGGAAGAATTCCGCTTCGCGGAGGTTCAAGGTAAAGATTGAGGACGAGAGACCCTGGGGAACATCGTTTTGGAGGGCGATGGCTTCGTCCAGGTCGCGGTACTTAAGCACGTAGAGGATGGGGGCGAAGGTCTCGTGCTTGACCGTATCGGTTTGGGTGGCGATTTCGACGAGGGCTGGGCGGACGTAGAAGGCTTCGGGCTGGTTCGTGATCGCGACGCGTTCGCCGCCGGTGATGGTCGCGCCGTCTTGCTTCGCGTTGGCGAGGGCTTGCTGCATGGCGTTGAAGGCGGCTTCGTCGATGAGAGGGCCGACGAGGGTGCCAGCGGTGCGGGGGTCGCCAATGACCACTGAGGAGTAGACGCGCTTGAGCTGCAGGATGAGAGTGTCGTAGACGGACTCGTGCACGATCAGTCTACGCAATGTCGTGCAGCGCTGGCCTGCCGTGCCCATGGCGGAGAAGGCGACGGCGCGGAGGGTCAGGTCGAGGTCGGCGGAGGGTGCAACGATGGCTGCGTTGTTGCCGCCTAGCTCGAGGATGGACTTGGCGAAGCGTGCGGCTAGTCTTGGGCCGACGGCTCGGCCCATGCGGGTTGAGCCGGTGGCGGAGACGAGCGGGACGAGCGGGGAGTCGACAAGGAGTTCGCCGATCTGCGCGTTGCCGATAAGGAGCGTGGATAGGCCTTCAGGAATAGAGTGGCCGGTTGCGGCTGCAAACTTGGCGGCGGCGCGGTCGAAGATGGCCTGCGTAGCGAGCGCGGTGAGCGGCGTCTTTTCGGAGGGCTTCCAGACCACGGAGTTACCGCAGACCAGCGCGAGTGCGGCGTTCCAGCTCCAGACGGCGACTGGGAAGTTGAAGGCAGAGATGACGCCGACGACGCCTAGCGGGTGCCAAGTCTCCATCATGCGGTGGTGGGCGCGCTCGGAGGGCAGCGTGAGGCCAGCGAGCTGCCGGGAGAGGCCAGCGGCGAAGGTGCAGATGTCGACCATCTCCTGGACCTCGCCGAAGCCTTCGGAGAGGAGCTTGCCGGACTCGATGGTCACCAGACGGCCGAGGGACGGGAGGGCTGCGCGGAGCTCCTCGCCGAGGATGCGGATGAGTTCGCCGCGACGCGGGGCGGGGACGTTGCGCCACTCTTTGGCAGCGGCGTGGGCCTGAACAATGGCGGTCGTCGCTGCGCCGCTCGAAATTTGCGGAAGATGGGCGAGGGTCTCGCCGGTGATAGGAGAGTGGGCCGGAAGGTCGCCATGGGTGTAGGCGGTAGTGGGCACGCCTAGCTCAGAGAGAAGCGCGTGGACTTGGGATGAGAGGGGCGTCGATTCGGTGGCGACCAGCAGCGTTTCAGCGAGTGCGGACATAGTGAACTTAGTTTATGCCTCATAGGTCTGTCATGACGGAACGCGGCTGGCAGATTCAAGATTCGAGTCTGCGCACAACTCGGTTGTGCAGCCGACATCTAACGTAAATGAATTGAGGAGAACGATCATGTCTAGCTGGAAGCCTCTTGCAGTTTTAACCGCGGCGTTACTCAGTGCTGGGTCTGTGGCTCCCGCGCAGATTTCAATCGGTATAGGAGTTGAGCCTGTTTGCCCGTACGGTTACTTCGACTATGCCCCGTACGATTGCGCCCCTTATGGTTACTACGGTCCGGACTGGTTTGTCGGCGGCAGGTTCTACGGAGCTGGGCCATGGTTCCATGGGCCGCACGGTTTCTATGGACACGTCGACAACCGCTACGACCCCCGCAATGGCTATCACGGACCTTTGCCGGAGCGTGGTGCGGGAGCTTTCAACCATTTCCATGCGAATGAAGCGAGGGACGGACAGGGACACGTCGGTCAGGCGGCACACGGGCCGGAAAACGAACACTCCGGCGGATTTGCTGGTGGCGGGCGTCCGGGCGGTGGTCACCCTGGCGGACATCGCTAGACCAGCTGACGCTGTTTGATGATTTGTAGAAAGCCCGCCGGAGTTCGGCGGGCTTTCTGTTCCAGCAACCAGCCAGAGCAACGGCCAATGGGGGGGCTCTCCACCATCTGACGGACGATGCTGCTGCATCTCTTATGGCACACGGCAAGCGATCAGGAGCGTTGGGCGATGGCGAGTGACGGCAGCTCTGTAGTTTCGGCGAGGTCTGCTGGCGGGTCGAACGACGGTGTTTCGCGATGGATAGGCAGTGTGAAGGAGAAGGTGCTGCCTTTGCCCAGTTCGCCTGTAATCCAGATCTTGCCACCCTGGCGTACGACGAGGTCGTGGGCGATGTGGAGGCCGAGGCCGAGGCCGTTGCGGCCGGCGCGGCTGGTGTCGGGCTGAGCATTTTGCGTTTCAGGACCGGGAACTTGGTAGAGATGTTCGAAGACGCGGGCGCGTTTTTCGGGGGGAATGCCGCGGCCGGTGTCGGAGACCTGGATGAGGAGAAGTCCGCCGTCCGTCTGCGATGCTTTGACGCCGATGAGGCCGCCCTCAGGGGTGAACTTGACGGCGTTATCGAGCAGGATGATGAGGATCTGAAGGAGACGGGTGGGATCAGCGAGAGCCAGTGGCAGTGACTTTTCGCAGTTCGATCGGAGCGCGATCTGCTTGCTGGTGGCGGGGCCGTGGATGGTGTGCAGGGCGTCGGTGACGGACTCGGCAACCTGGATCGGCTTGAGGTCGATGCTGAGCTTGCCCTCGTTGGCCTGGGTGACGGTGAGCAGGTCCTCGATCATGGACTGGAGCTGATCGACGTTCTTGAGGACGATCTGGAGATACTCCTGCTGCTGCGAGGTGGTGTTGCCGGCGAGGTCGTCGGCGATGATCGAGGTGAAGGAGTAGATCGAGGTCAGCGGGGAGCGGAGCTCGTGCGAGACGCGGGAGAGGAAGTCGTCCTTGAGCTTGAGCTCGACCTTGGCCATGCGGGTGGTCTCGTAGAAGAGACGGCGCTGCTCGGTGACATCGTGAAAGACCAGGACTGCGCCGAGTAGTTCACCCTGTTCGCCGCGGATAGGGGCGGCGGAGTCGTCGATGCCGAAGCGGGCGCCGTCGCGCGAAAGCAGGAGGGTGTCGGGGGCAAGCTTGCCGGCTGCGCCCGTAGCGATGCAGGTGAGGATGGGATTTTCGACGGGGCGGCGGGTGACGTAGTTGACGATGTTGAAGATGGAGGCGATGGGTTTGCCAAGGGCCTCTTCGCTGCTCCAGCCAGTCATGCGTTCCGCGACGGAGTTGAGCCAGACGACGTTGGCCTGGGCGTCGGTCGTGATGACTCCGTCGCCGATGGAGCGGAGCGTGACGCGGAGAAGCTCGTTCTGCTGGGCGAGCTCGGCGGTGAGGCGACGGGCCTCGGTCACGTCCCAGTGGCAACCGATCATGCGAAGGGGCTTGCCGTGTGCGTCGCTGGTGACCTGTCCGGCGGCGCGGAGATTGCGAATGCTGCCATCGGGCCACAGGATGCGGAACTCGGTGTCGTAGAGGCTGTGGCCATCGATGGCGTCCTGCATGGCGTTGAGGAAGCGGTGGCGATCTTCGGGGTGGACATGCTCTGTCCAGAAGTTGGGGTCCTGATCGAGAACGGTGTGTTCGATGCCGTGCAGGCGGTTCATCCAAGGATCGCAGCGGAGGACGTTGCGGACGAGGTCCCACTCAAAGATACCGATGCGTCCGCTATCGGTCGCGAGGGTGAGGCGTTCGTTGGCTTCGCTGAGGGCGAGCCGTTCGGCGACGCGGGCGGTGATGTCCTGGAAGGTTCCTACCAGGCGAACGGCTTTGCCCTCCTGCATCTCCGCGCCGCCGACGGTGCGGACCCAGACCTTCTGGCCATCGAATCGGTCGATGGAGAGTTCCAGGTCCCACCCTTTGCCGGTGCGGCAGGCGGTCTCGACGGCAGCGGCGATGATGGGGCGCGAAGGCTCATCGTAGAAGCTGAGGCCGGTTTCCAGTGTAGGCACGAAGTCGAGGGGAGCACCATGTAACTCGTAGGTGTGGAGAGACCAGACGACCTCGCCGGTAAGAAGATCGACCTCCCAACCGCCTATGCCCGCAATGCGACCGGTCTTATCGAGCAGAGCTTCGGTCTTGCAGGGGGGATGCGGCTGCGTAAGTTCAACCCAGGCGTGGTTTGAGGCGCGCTGCGCGCGCGTGAGCCTGTAGAGGAGCGCAGCCGCGGCGGGTACGGAGATCGTTGCACAGAGAAGAGTGAGGACATTGGTGTGGGGCGCACCGATGTATCCGAAGAGAAGGCAGGTTGCGGCAGCGCCGGTTGCAGCGGAAGCGAGTGCGTGCCAGGGCTTGAAGGAAGCAGACGAACTGGATGGCATACTCTAGACTGTCGTGGTCATGCGCTGGCCGAGATCGTAGATGGTGGCGGCGCGTTCGTAGGCAGGCGCGGTGTTCGGGCCGAGGACCTTCTCGATGGCCGCGAGGAGCTGCGAGTTCTTTACCGGCTTCTGCAGAAAGGCCTGCGCCTTGGCGAGCAGGACTCGCTCCTGATTTGCGAGACGATTGCGCCCGGAGACAACGATGACGGGAATATGCGCGATGGCCTCCATCGAGTGTAGGCGCTCCAGAACGGTGAAGCCGTCGCCGGCGGGGAGGCCAAGGTCGAGCAGCATCAGGCTGGGCATGTGTTTGCGCGCTTCGGCGATGGCGGAGACGCCGTCTACAGCGACGCAGACCTCGTAGTTGTTGGCGCGGAGCCTGACGGAGAGCGCGAGACGCATCTCGGGGTCGTCATCGACGACGAGGATCTTCTTTTGTGGCAGCATGACAAACCTCCGGCGCTGGGCTGGCGGCTCGTTTGCGTGCTCGGCTGCCTGTCCAATCCCAAAGCTAGACAGATGTACGAGAGTGGTACATCCCACTATTGAGGGCAGAATTATGCGGAGGTGTTATGGAAGGGGAGGAGAACCGTTGAGTGGGTGTGAATCTCTATTGCGCAAGAGAGTGTGGCGTCTAGATGAATCCGAAATGCGGGGGCTCTCCACTGCGCAGCAGACAGTAAAGCCGGCCTCTGCGCAGTGGAGATGACGGCCTGCACTAAGCAAAATTTATCAGGGGGCTTTGTTGGTCTTGGAGGTGAAGCGGTTGAGGAGAAACTCCTCCGCCATGGCATTGACGATGCGGCCGGCGGTTGTCGTGACGATGCCCGTGAGCACGTCACTGGCGTCTCGATTCGACTGGGGAAGGTAGGTGACGGAGAGCGCGCCCGAGGCTAGGTCTCCTCCGATGCTGGAGTAGTTGGGCTGCCACTCACCGTTGTCTCCCTTGGCGACGAAGGGGGCTTCGAGCGCGTGGAAGAAGCGGGACTTCTTGGTGCCGGTGCCCTGATAGAAGTAGCGAGGGTCCTGATGCAGAACGGAAGGAAGTATGGCACCGCCAATGAGGACATCAGAGACGCCGCCCGCGTAGATGGCTCCGAATCGCTGGCCGTAGCCCTTCCATCCCTGCTGGTAGTCGGGCGTGTTGGCGGCTTGATTCACGCCGGCAAGAAAGGCTGTGCCTGCGATGGTCACGACGTCGGTCGAGGAGCGCAGGGCCAGTTCAAATTTGAGCTTTGGGGTAAGCGGGACGAATTGCTTATCGTAGACAACGTAGAAGTTTGGGATGACGCCGAGGATGCGTTGCTTTTCTGCTTCATGGACCTGCTCGGTGGCGATCTGCTCTTGCGACTCAGCGGTGATGCTGGTCTCGACGGCAGCGACGACGAGCTTGAAGGCGGGAAGCTGCAACTGCTGGCCGGGGGTGAGGATGATCTGGGCCGAGGTAGCGGGGGCGAATCCCCTTGCTGAGACGACGATGCGATAGGGAACGGCCGGGCGCAGATTGCGGAGCTGGAAGGTGCCGGTGTCGTCCGAGGTGGTGGAAGTATGCTGGCCGGAATTAGGCCCGTTGGCGATGATCGTCGCGCCGGGAATGAGGCCGCCGTCGATGTCGGTAACAGAACCGTTGATGCTGGCGGTCTGTGGCTCCGGGGCTGAAAAGAGTTGCGCCGGACTGCGAATGACAAACAAAGGGAGAAGCAAAAAAGAAAGCAGATGCCTACAGTGCATAGTTTGATGGATTTCCTATGTGAGCAGACGTTTGCGGAGGGGCTAAAGGTTCAAAATGTGCCGTCTTTTAACAATTGCCGAGCGTGTAAGCTACGCACCTCTGCGGGTTATGGCTTCTTGATTGCTAAGACTTCCGCGAGATGAAGCGGACGCGCTGCGGTGTTCTGTGTGATCTGCTCGGAGCAGCTGAAGCCGTCGCTGACGATGATCGTGCCTGATGAGGCAGCGCGAACGGCGGGCAGAAGCACGCGCTCGCCGAGGGTCTGCGAGACTTCGTACTTGTCCTGCTCAAAGCCGAACGGACCGGCCATGCCGCAGCAGCCGGAGTCGAGAAGGGTCACATTCGCGCCCGTTGCGCGAAGTAAGGTCATTTCGTCGTCCATTGACATGGTCGCTCGGTGGTGGCAGTGGCCGTGGACGATAATGTCGCCGCTGAGTTGAGGCGGCGTGTAGTTAGGCGCGTATTTGACGAGGAACTCGCTGAGCAGAAGAGTCTGATCGCAGAGTTTCGCGGCTCGGGGATCGTTCGGGAGGAGATTGCAGATTTCGTCGCGGAAGACGCTGGCGCAGCTTGGTTCGAGGACGACGATAGGAGTTCCGGCGGCAAGCTGTGGGGCGAGGGCGTCGAGGACTTTGAGGAGATATTGTTTGGCGGTGTCGAGTAGGCCGAAGTCGTAGAGGGGGCGACCGCAGCAGAGGTGCTTGGTAGGAAGTTGAACTGCGAAGCCTGCACTGGTAAGGACTTCGTGCGCCGCTTGCATGGTGTTGGGGTGGAAGTAGTTGTTGAAGGTGTCGGCCCAGAGGAAGACGTTTTGGGCGGACCCGGAGGAAGGCAAATGCGGGGGTCTCTCCACTGCGCTTCGCTCCGGTCGAGATGACGAGTCTATACCAGAATGAGAAGCCTTCTCGTGTGTGCGAGAGAAGGCTCGGGCGAACTTTGGCAGAGTGCGGTTGGGGTGGATGTGGAGTAGAGACTTGGCGAGCTGAGAGATCCCGGGAGCGGCGTTGATCGCGTTGACCAGCGTGGGGAAGTGGCTGGCGATGCGGGCCCACACATCGATGCGGCCAAAGGCGTAGTGGGCGAGCGGGCGCAGTCGGCCTTCATAGTGGTGGGATAGGAACTCGGCCTTGTAGGTGGCCATGTCTACGGAGACGGGGCACTCGGATTTGCAGGCCTTGCAGGCGAGGCAGAGGTCGAGGGACTCTTTGACTTGCTCATTGCGCCATTGGTTGGGGAGGACTTCGCCCTGCATCAGCTCCCACAAGAGATGGGCGCGGCCGCGAGTGGAGTGGAGCTCTTCGCCGGTGGCCATGAAGCTGGGACACATGGTCCCGGCGTCGGTCTTGCGGCAGGCTCCTACGCCTACGCAGCGCAAGGCGGCGGAGGCGAGGCTGCCGTTGTCTTCGGCGAACGCGAAGTGGGTAGCTGGCTTCCATGGGTTGTAGTCCGCGCCGAGGCGAAGGTCTTCGTGGGGCTCGTGGGCATCGATGAGCTTGTTGGGATTGAGCTTGTTGTCGGGGTCCCAGGCGCGCTTGAAGTCGCGGAAGGCCTGCATCAGTTCAGGGCCGAACATCTTGGGAAGCAGAGCGCCTCGCGCTTGCCCATCTCCGTGTTCACCGGATATCGATCCGCCGTGGGCCAGGGCTATGTCGCAGGCGCGGTCCATGAACTCGCGGAACTTGAGGATGCCGGGAGCGGTTTCGAGATCGAAGTTGTGGCGCATGTGGACGCAGCCCTGGCCGAAGTGGCCGTACATGGGGCTTTGATAGCCGAACTCGTCCATGAGGGCTTTGATTGCGCGGAGGTAGGAGCCAAGCTGAGCGGGATCGACTGCGGCGTCCTCCCAGCCCTCCCAGCCGGTGCCTTTGCCGGGGACGAAGGCGGTTGCGCCGAGAGCCGACTCGCGAATGTGCCAGACGCGTTTGGCTTCTGCGCCGGTGTAGATGCGCGGAGATACATTTGTAGCGAGCGTAGTTACAAATTGGGCGAAGGCTGCGGCGAGGGCGTCGGAGGATGCCTGGCTGTCTGCACCGAACTCGCAGAGGAGGAAGCCTTCGCCGGGAGGAAGAAGTTCAAGCGAAGAGAGGGATTTCTGTTTGCGGCGAAGGGCTTCGAGGAGAAGGCCGTCGACGCCTTCTAGGCCGATCAATGGATGTGTGAGGAGCTGAGGGACGAAGTCGGCCGCGATGAAGATGTCTTCAAAGCCGACGCCGACGAGAGTGCGGAACTGTGGGCTGCGAACGAGCTGCAACGTTGCCGACAGGATGATGGCGCAGGTGCCTTCGCTGCCGACGAGGGCGCGGGCTACGTTGAAGTCGCTGCCGGGGAGAAGCTCGTCGAGGTTGAATCCGGAGACGCGGCGCGGGATGCGCGGGAACTTGGTGAGGACGTACTCAGAGTAAGTGTCGCGGATACGGTTGAGTTCGGCATAGATTCTGCCGGTGCGGCCGCCGCCCGCGATGTGTGCGGCGATTTCGGCTTCGGTGGTTGGGCCGACGGTGATGTGGGTGCCGTCGTAGAGCAGGAGATCGAGGGCGACGATGTTGTCGACGGTCTTGCCGCCCATCAGCGCATGGACGCCGCAGGAGTTGTTGCCGATCATGCCGCCAAGGGTGCAGCGGCTGTGGGTGGCGGGGTCGGGAGCGAAGGTAAGGTTGTGCAGTTCGGCTTTTTCGCGGACGCGGTCGAGGATGGCGCCTGGTTGCACTCGCATCGTATTGTTCGCGAGATCGACTTCGCCGATGGCGTTCATGTACTTCGAAAAGTCGAGGACGACGGCAGCGTTGCAGGCCTGACCGGCGAGCGAGGTGCCTGCACCGCGCGTGAGAATAGGAGCGTCGTGTTTGCGGCAGACGGCGACGGTTGCGATAACGTCGGCTTCGTCGCGCGGGATAACGAGGCCGATGGGGATGTGGCGATAGTTCGAGGCGTCGGTGGCGTAGAGGGCGCGGGATGCCGCGTCGAACCGGACTTCGCCACGGATGACGGCGGAGAGTTCGGAGGCGAGGCTGTCGGCACCGGGGAAGGTGTCGTGGGCGCGAGCGTGGGAGCTGGGCAGGATGGTGAAGGCAGAGGACATGAATTGCTTTCAGTGTAGTGGCGCGCGCGACTCATTGCTCTCACGGAGCAATGAGTCGCACCTCGACTGTCCAAGCGCGAAGACGATTGCTACTTGGCCTCAGCGGTCATCTTGAAGATGGCTTGCGCGTTGGAGCTATCGAAGCTTAGGTCCAGGTGCTGCTTGCCATCCGTCTCTTCGGGTAGCGGGAGGCGGGTGATGAACTCGTAGAACGAGCCGGGGACTTCGCGTTCGATGGGGTCGCCCTGGGCGGTGCGGAACCAGCGCTTGACGCGGGCAGCGACGAAGGCGGTCTGGCGGACGCGGCCGGATTGGGAGGTCTCGACGGTGGGCTTCATGGGCTGGCCGAGGGCCTTCTGTTCGGCGGCGAGGGCGTCGACGTCTGGGACGCGGTCGGTGGCGTGGTTGAAGGCGTTGCCTTCCGTGGAGATCCAGGCCATCTCGGCGGATTCGGCGAGCAGGGTGTCGTAGTCGGCAAGGGTGGGCGTGGCGTGCTGACGGGTGAAGCAGCGGGTGAGGAGCGGTAACAGGCGGGTGGCGGCTTCGCGCGGTAGAGAATGTTCGCGGTTGAGCTCGGCGAGTAGTGTGACTGCTTCGGGCGTGAGCGGGTCGATGGAGGTGCCGGTGACGTTGCGTACAGCTTGCTGAAACTTTTCGGAGAAGCGGTCCGGGTGGAGCTCACTGATGAAAAACTGGGCGATCTCCTCGGGGAACTCGACCTGGGCGTGGGAGCGGCCGGTCATCTTGAGGCGTTCGAGGGGATAGACGCCGTTGAGTGCGTAGCCGAGCGGGCGGAGGATGCGGGTGATGGCCTCTTCGCCAGCGGGGAGGGTGCCCATATTGGCGAGGGCGACGGTGCGGACTGCGCCGTGGTCGTGCATGATCCTGCGGCCGGCGAGACGGCAGTCGGAGGCATAGGTCTTGGCTGCGGGGACGCGCTCGAGAAGGTCTTCGAAGAGAAGCATGTTGAGGGCCTGAGCGATGACGGCTCTTGAGGCTTTAGCTTTGTCTTCGTTCAGTAAGGCTTGGGGGATCTCGAGGATGCGGAGAAGACGGTCGGTGCGGGTGAGGCCGATGTTGGGCTCGAGGATGGAGTGCAGGGTGGGCATGTGTGGCTCCTTCTGGTACCTCAGGGGCTATAGAGCCCCACGTGTTTTTGACGCTCTTGCGGCACGGCTGAAGCCGTGCCCTTAAGCAAGACGTGCCAAGAGCAGCGCTAGGTTAATTATGGGCGGCTATGATGACGCACTCTTCCAGAATGTCGAGGGCTACTTCCATCTCTTCTGGCTTGACGACCAGCGGAGGGCAGAGGCGGATGCTGGTCTCGCCGCAGCCGAGCAGCAAGAGGCCGCGCTCGAAGGCGAGGTCCACGATGCGGTTGCGGAGGTCCGGGGCAGGGGTGCGGGTGAGGGTGTCTTTGACGATCTCGACGCCGATCATGAGGCCTCGACCGCGGACGTCGCCGACGATGGGGTGCTTGCCGATGCCTTCCCCGGAGACCCAGGTCTGAAGGCGCTCGATTGCGGCGTTGCCAACGACGGCGGCATTGGCCATAGCTTCGCGCTCAATAATCTCAATGGTCGCGAGGCAGGCGGCGAGCGCGACGGGGTTGCCACCGAAGGTACTGGCGTGGGAACCCGGCACCCAGTCCATGATGTGCGCCTTCGCCATGCATACGCTGAGCGGCATGCCAGAGGCGATGCCCTTGGCCATGGTGACGATGTCGGGCTGGACGCCGGTGTGTTCGATGGCGGTCCACTTGCCGGTGCGGCCCGCGCCGGACTGGACCTCGTCGACGATCATGAGGATGCCGTGGCGGTCGCAGATGCGGCGGATCTCTTCAAGGAAGATGTTCGGGGGAACGACGTAGCCGCCTTCGCCTTGGATCGGTTCGACGATGATCGCCGCGACCTCCTCCGGCGGAAGGTGGGTCTTGAAGAGCTTGTCTTCGATGTAGCGGGCGCAGCCGAGGCCGAAGGCCTCCGCAGCTTGCGGGCCGCCGCTGCAGCCGCGATAGACGTAGGGGTAGCGGACGTGCGTCACTCCTGGTACGAACGGTCCAAAACGTCGCTTCTGCTGCGGCTTCGAGGCGGTAAGCGAGAGCGCGCCCATGGTGCGTCCGTGGAAGGAGCCGAGGAAGCTGATGATGTGCTGTCGGCCGGTATGGTAGCGGGCGAGCTTCAGGGCGCACTCGACGGCCTCGGCGCCGGAGTTGCCGTAGTAGAACTTGTGCGGGCCAGCCATCGGAGCGAGCGCGGAGAGGCGTTCGGCGACGCGCGGCATCAGGTCGTAGTAGAAGTCGGTTCCCGACATGTGAAGGAACTTCGCCGCTTGAGCTTGAATTGCGGCGACGACTTCTGGGTGACAGTGGCCGGTGGAGTTGACGGCGATGCCGGCGGTGAAGTCGAGGAACTCATTGGTGTCGACGTCGGTGAGTCGACATCCGCGACCGGACTGGACGACGAGCGGGTAGTCGCGGGTGTAGCTGGGTGACATTAGGGCTTCGTCGCGGGCGATGATGGCGGCGGCGTTGGGGCCGGGGAGAGTGGTCTTGATCTTCGGGCCGAAGCTCGTGTGAAGCTGCGCGTTGGGAACGACGGCTTCGGGGATGTGAAGGGTGGCGCTCATGGGATGCTCCTGCCGGAACGGAGTTCGGGCGCGGTTGGGAGATCGCTGCGTGGTGCCGGTTCCTTTGAAGGAAGGGCTCGCTTGAGGCTGAATTTTGTGGGGAGTTAGTCGCCGAAGAGGTTCGGGCGGGAGTGGGAGGGTATGGTGGCTGCGAGAAGCTTTGCGATGCGCATTGTCCATGCCCCCTTGCGGGCAAGTATAGCGCGGGAATGTGATTGTTGGGTACGCGTATGGTGCATCTTCGGTGGGATTGTGCTGGTTCGGGAAGAAAATAGTTCGCTCGTGGCGCGAATTTCCCACCCATGCGATAAAGCTGCATGGATGGTGCACCCGGGCATTGGCTGGTTTACTGTTTACTGGTGGTCTGAGAAGGGGACGAGATGACACAGGACGAAGCGAAGCGGCTGGTGGCGAAGCGGGCGGTGGAGTTTGTTGAGGACGGCATGGCCGTTGGGCTTGGGACAGGGTCTACGTCGCGGATGTTTATCGAAGAGCTCGGCGCGAAGGTGAAGGCCACGGGCATCAAGATCCGGTGCGTGGCATCGTCCGATGCGAGCCAGGAGCTGGGGCAATCGCTCGGCCTGGAGGTGGTGTCGCTGGCGGAGCTGCCGGAGGTCGATGTTTATATCGACGGCGCGGATGAGGTTGCGCGGGATTCCGACGGCAGTCTGGCGCTCATCAAAGGCGGCGGCGGAGCGTTGCTGAGGGAGAAGATCGTTGCCAGCTCGGCGAAGAAGTTCATCGTGGTCGTCGATTCGACGAAGGTGGTGGAGAAGTTGGGGAAGTTTCCGTTGCCGATTGAGGTCATCAAGATGGCGCTGCCGCTGGTGGAAGGCAAGCTGACGGTGCTGGGGCTGAATCCGAAGCAGAGGAAGAAGGCGGACGGGTCGGTTTATCTTACGGATGAGAAGAATTACATTCTGGATTGCGCGGCGGGGGTGATCGAGAATCCGGAGGAGACGGCGGCGGAGGTTCGCGGGATCGTCGGCGTGGTGGAGCATGGGTTGTTTCTGGGGATGGCGGCGATGGCCCTCGTGGCTGGGGATGACGGGGTTACGGAGATGCAGGGGTAGGGTTGTGGCGAGACCCACTCATCGCGTGAGACAACGGCGCGATGAATGGGGCACGGGTTTGTGGCTGGGATGAGCCCACATCTCAGAATCGAGATGTGGGGCACCCGGATTTGTGGCGGAAAGCTTCGGATGGATTGTGTGATGCGATCGGTGTGGCGGGTTCTTCACTGCGCTCAGAATGACGGCAAGAACAAATACAAACGCAGATTCCCTTTGGGAATGACAAACAAAAAAGCCGGTATCGCTGTCGCTATTCAGGTTTGGCGACGGCGTTTTCTTTGTAAGCCTTTTGCAGGACAGAGAATGCCAGCTTCTTCTGTCCGTTGGGGGCGATCAGACCCTTGCGATTGAAGCCGTCCTGCACTCCGGGCAACAGGCGCACGGGAGAGCGGAAGTCCATCAGTAGCCAGGGGGTGGTTCCGCGGAGCTGGGGAATCTTGCTGAGCATGGTGATCTGGTTGCGGTAGATGGCGGCCTGGAATTCTTCCGTCCAGCGCTGGGTCTCGGGGCCGTGGAGGCCGGCCTTGGCGCCGCCGCCGAACTCGCTCATGATGACGGGCTTGTCGTAGCGGATGTCCCATTTGACGTTCGGGATCTTCTCGGGGGACATCTCGTACCAGCCGGCGTACTCGTTGGTGCCGAGGACGTCGAGCGCTTTGCCGAGCGGGTCGTCGACGATCTTGGTATCGCCTTCTCCGCGCACGAGAAGAGCTGCGGTGACGAGACGGGTCGAGTCGAGTTCAT
The DNA here is from genome assembly GCF_025685565.1 of Granulicella aggregans. NCBI lineage: Bacteria > Pseudomonadati > Acidobacteriota > Terriglobia > Terriglobales > Acidobacteriaceae > Granulicella > Granulicella aggregans. Next base: position 1,230,621 of record NZ_JAGSYE010000002.1, on the reverse strand, counting down.
GCGCGTAATCCGCGAGTTTGGTAAGGAACGCGGTGCGGGCGGGGATGTTCGGCGTCTCGTTGGCGATGGACCAGAGGATGACGGAGGCCTTGTTGTGGTCGCGGCGGATGTTTTCGCCTAGCTGCTGCTTGGCTTTGACGAGGAGGGCGGGGTCGTCGAAGTGGACGGCCCAGTAGACGGGGACCTCGCTCCAGACCAGGATTCCGCGGCGGTCGGCTTCGCGGGTCATGCGTTCGTCGTGGGGGTAGTGGGCGAGGCGGACGAAGTTGCAGTTGAGCTGCTGGAGCCAGTCGAAGAGGGTTTTAACGTCGGCGTCGGTGTTGGCGCGACCGCCTCGAATGGGGGCTTCGGCGTGAACGTTGATGCCGTTGAGGGCGATGGGCTTGCCATTGAGGAGGATGTGGGTGCCGGAGACTTCGATGGTGCGGAAGCCGATCTCATCGGTGAGCTTGTCTGAGCCGGATGCGAGTTCGACTTTATAGAGCTTGGGGTTGCCGGGGGCCCAGAGATCTAGGCTGGCGGGAGCGATGGAGATGACGGCGCGGCCAGTGGCGTCAGTCGTGGTGTTGAGATCGACATGGGCTTCAGGGATGGACACATGGACCTTGGTGTCTGCGGGAGCATCCACGACGTGGACGTAGCCTTCGATGGTCTTGTGATCCGCGCGGCTCAGGTGGAGGTCGTAGTCGTCGATGAAGGTGTTCGGGACGGTGACGAGAGAGACGTCACGTGTCAGGCCACCGTAGTTGTACCAGTCGGTCTTCAGCGTTGGGATACCGTCGGCCAGGCGGGTGTCGTCGACGGCGATGACGGCGAAGTTCTTGCCCGGCTTGAGCGCGGCGGTGGCGTCACAGTCGAACGGCGTGAAGCCGCCTTCGTGATCGCAGATGTGCTGACCGTTGATGAAGACGCGAGCGCGGTAGTTGGCGGCACCGATGTGGATGAAGGTGCGTTCGCCTGCCTTCGGGGTGAACTCGAAGTCGCGCTGGTACCAGAAGAGTCCCTCGTAGTTGAGTAGGGCGATGTTCTGGGTGTTCCAGTCGCCGGGGACTTTGACGACGGGGGACCGAGCGAAGCTGTACTCGATCAAGCCGTTGTTGGCGGTGTTGTTGGAGTTGGCTTCGGGCTCGCGGTTCTCGAAGAAGCCGTGCTTGTTGATGCCGCCCTGGAAGTCGGAGAGGCCGGCGGAGTAAGGGTCTAGGATGTAGTGCCAAGCGCCGTTGAGGGACTGGGCGGTGCGGTGGTCGACGTCTACGAGGACGGTGGGGGTGGATTGGGCGGCGGCAGAGGCGGAGATGAGGGCGGCGAGGGCTAGATTTAGGATTTTCATGGATAAAGTCGTCGTGGAAATAGTACGCCAAATTGGTCTGACCACGTTTTTATGGCGCCAACTTTGGGTGTGGGCAGAAAGGTTCGAGCGGTTCGGGTGGGATTGGGTTCGTCGGGATTCTTCGCTTCGCTCAGAATGACGGCGGGTAACGGACAGAGGCGAGTGGAATTGAGATGGACGATCTGGAAGCTGGCGAGATAGGATCGGCCATGACTTTGAAACCAGAGAAGCCGAAAGAAAAACCCGAGAAGCCAACAGAGAACCGGCCGGTCAACCTGAAGGTGATGGCGGAGTATCTGGATCTGTCGCCGGCGACGGTTTCGATTGTGTTGAACGATGCTCCGGGGGCGAAGTCGATCGCCCCGGCGACGCGGGAGCGGGTGCTGGCCGCGGCGAAGAAGTTGGACTATAGACCCAATACCATCGCTCGGTCGCTGCGGATGCGGCAGACGCTGACGATCGGAGTGATCGTGCCGGAGTTGAGCGAAGGCTACTTCACCATGGTGATGAACGGCGTGGAGCGGACGCTGATGGAGGCGGGCTACATCTACATGGTGCTGTGCCACCAGGGACGGGCGGACCTGATCGACGAGTATCCGCGGCTGCTGATCAAGCGGGCGGTGGATGGATTCATCCTGGTCAATACGACGCTGAACGAGACTGTGAATCAGCCGGTAGTGTCGATCTCCGGGCACAAGAGGATGAAGGGCGTAAGCAATATCGTGCTCGATCACGATCGATCGGCTGCGCTAGCGTTGAAGCATCTGCGCGACCAGGGACATAAGCGGATTGTGTTCATGAAGGGGCAGAAGCATATTCCCGACTCCGAGACGCGGTGGGAGAGCATCCTGAAGATGGCCAAGGCGATGGGGGTGCCGGTACATCCGGAGCTTTGCGTGTATCTGGAGGCGAACTCATCGTCGCCGGAGCTGGGGTATCCGGTGATTCGCGACCTGCTGACGAAGACGCGAGATTTCACGGCGATCTTCAGTTTTAACGATATTGCGGCGATTGGAGCGGTGCGGGCGCTGGCGGATGTGGGGTTGTCGGTGCCGGGAGATGTGTCGGTGGTGGGGTTCGACGATATTGCGAGCGCGATGTACCAGACCCCAAGTTTGACGACGATTCGTCAGCCGCTGCACAAGATGGGCGAGGCGGCGGCGCAGTTGCTGGTGAAGCGGATTGCAAAGCCTCACGAGGCGTATCCGGAGGAGATGACGTTCGAGCCGGAGCTGATGGTGCGCGAGTCTTCGGGAGCGGCGAAGGTGGCTGTGGCGAAAGCGCGATCCGAGGTGCATGAGGCAAAGCCAGCGCTGAAGGTGGCGCGAGCGAAGCGTTGATCGACAGACTTCGGCGATCAGTAGGTGGCGACGGTGACTTTGAGCAGTTGCGGCCCGGTGAGGAAGTTGAGGCCGTAGTCAGACTGGTCGCCGTTCCATATACGTGCCCGATTCCACTTTTGGCCGGTGTAGTTGCCTTCTTCGACGGCGAGCCACTGGCGCTGCTTGCCCGGCGCCTTGGGTTCGAAGTCGACGCGGGCGTTGTAGGCGGTGACGAGGAACTCGTTGGGGCCTAGCTGGGCGACGAGGGCCTCGCCGGTAGGGGGCTTGTTGCCGGGTGCGGGCGTCCATCCGCCAAACTGGGGCAGGCCGTAGGAGATGACGGCGGTCCAGTCACCGAAGTCGAGGCGCTGGACGTGCTTTGCGTCAGGCGCTTCGTCTTCCGCTACGCCTTTGACCCTGCCCTCGAAGTTGAGCCGGGCGATGAGGCGGGAGATCGGAGCGAGATCGGCGAAGTTGAAGCTGAACTGCTTCAGCAGCTTGTCATCGATCTTCGCGGCGCCGTTGGGATAGTTGGCGTATCCGGTGAAGTCCATGCCGAAGGGTGACCAGCTTAGCGAGCCGTGGCCGATGGCCTCGAAGCAGAAGCGGGCGAAGTCGGAGGAGTTGCCGGTCTCGGGCACCATGAGAGCGTTGTCGGGACGGGAGTAGAGGTCGAGGACCGCCGTGTACTTCTTGTGTTCGTCCATGTAGATGTCGGGGGCGAGGACGTCGATGCTGGGGGCGGCGGCCTTCCACAGGGCGAGCACGTCGTCGGTGGGGCCGCCGGATTCCCAACTGCCCTGCTTGCCAGGGTGGATGGGATCGCGGAGGGCGGCGTTGGCGTAGAAGGGGAGCGGATACTCTGCCTTGCCCGCGGCGGCGACCTGCTGGATGTAACTGGCGACGTACCAGGAGTGGAAGATGCCGTCAGCATCGTCGCCGAAGACCTGCTGCCAGGTGCCGGACTGCGACTTGCCCATGGCTTTCAACGCAACATCCGGGACTTGCTGCGCGAAGAGCGCGTCGGCGGTGGCGGAGTGGTCGCGGACGGTACCGTAGGTGCCCGACTCGTTCTCTACCTGCACCATGATGACGGTGTGCTGCGGGTCTTTTTCCTTCAGGTGCCGCATGAGTGCGGTGAAGGCTCGCTTGTCGGCTTCGAGAGTGAACTTCGAGTGCGGCGAGAGCGAATCCACGGCGACGCCCTTGGCGGTGACGACGTGAGGGTACTTCTGTTCATCCAGCTTCATCCACTGCGGCAAGTAGTGGCCGCTGCCGTTCTTCCAGGTGCCGAACCAGAGCAGCACCAGGCGGACGTTGTGCTGGCGGGACTGGTCGATGAGCATGTCGACCTGGGCGAAGTCGAAGTGGCCTGGGGTTGTCTCCATGGTCTCCCAGTAGACGGGAGCTTCGAGGGTGTTGATGTGCAACTGCTCGGCGGCGGGCCAGACCTCGGGCATCGTCGCTGCGAACGCCGAAGAGTTGTTCACCTGCGTGGCGAGCATCAGGTACGGGGCTCCGTCAACCATGAGGGCGAAGCGACCGTCGCGTTCGACGAGGGCGGGCATGGGGTTGCGCGGAGTCTTCTGAGGTGCCTGGGCATGGAGGGTCGCGGCGAGGGCGAGTGCGGCGATGGTTGTGCGAAGCATAGGGAGTATCTTCGCAGATTTTCGCATGGACTTTCTGCTTCCCGACCATGCGATGAGAGGGCATGGATGGGGCACCCGGGCGTTCGTGTCTGTACAGAGATGTCTTTCGCGGTTTAGATTGTTGTGGGAAACCCCTTATGACAAAAATCGTTTTAGCAGCGTCCCTTCTTGGAACTTTCCTTGCAACTTCGACAGTCCCGGCACAGAAGTTGACGCTGGAACGAGGCAAATCGACGGTGATGGTCGAGCCGTACGCGCCGAATGTCGTGCGTGTGACTCTGAGCCTGATGAAGGAGGAGGCACTGGCTGCGCCGGGGTACGGGATCGTCGCGAAGGCGATGCCGGAGGGATGGTCGATTGCGAAGGATGGAGAGCGAGATGTGCTGCGGTCGTCGCGGATGGTGGTGACGGTGACTCCGCCGCCACACCCAGGCGGCCCGATGCCCGAGACTTCTAAGTTCTTCTCGGGTTCCGCGCCGTATGTGGGGATCAGCTTCAAGACGCCGGAGGGAAAGACGCTTGTGGATATGGGCGGATGGCAGATGGCGATCCCGAACCACAAAGACGGAACATATGACGTTGAGTACGACCGCCGTCCGACGGACAAGCCTTTCTTTACCGTGGGTGCTAACTTCTCCGCGCAAAAAGACGAGCACTACTATGGGCTGGGGCAGAACCAGGAAGGCTACCTCGACCGGCGTGGACACGTCGTGCATTGCGAGCATGACTACAACGCTCCTGGCGGGCAAAGCGTATGTGTGCCTTTCGTGGTTACAAATAAGGGCTATGGAATTCTGTGGGACAACCCATCGAAGACCACGGCCAGCTTCGCGTTCAACGACTCGACGAACTTCGTGTCGGACGTGGGGCAGCGGGTCTCGTTCTTCGTGATTGCGGGTAAGACGTATGACGAGATCTACGAGGGTTACCGGTTGCTCACGGGGGATACGCCCATGCTGCCGAAGTCGGCGTATGGATATATCCAGTGCAAGCAGAGGTATCGGAGCCAGGCGGAGATTCTTGCCGTGGCGAAGGGATATCGCGACCGGCATCTGCCGATCGATGACCTGGTGATCGACTGGTTTACGTACACGAAGATGGGCCAGATGGACATGGACCCCGCGATGTGGCCGGACCCGGTGGAGATGAACAAAGAGCTGCACGCGATGAACTTCCACGTGATGATCAGCGTGTGGCCGCGTTTTGTTCCGGAGAGCCGGTTCTACGACACGATCAAGAAGAACGACTGGTTTGAGAAGCTGGCCGATGGCACGCCGACCAATGGACTGCCGTATGACCTCGCTGGATCGGACATCGATACGACGAATCCCGACGCGGCGAAGTGGTACTGGAACATAGTGAACGAGAACTATGTGAAGAAGGGCTTCGACGCGTTCTGGGCGGATGAGACGGAGCCGGACCTTAGCCCTGGCAACAGCTACTTCCATGTTGGGCCGGGGACGCAGTTCTTCAACGTCTATCCGCTGTTTCATACCGCTGCGTTCTACAACGGGATGAGGCGCGACATGAAGGAGCGGGCGCTGATTCTGGCTCGTGACTCGTATCTTGGAGCGCAGCATAACGGGGCGATCTTCTGGTCGTCGGACATCAGCCCGACCTGGGACGTGCTGAAGCGGCAGGTGCCGACGGGCATCAACTTTGTGGCTTCGGGGTCGCCCTACTGGAGCACCGACATTGGCGGATGGCAGGACATTCCGTACTTCCACAAGCCAGAGCGGACGCCGCTGCTCGATCCTTCGGACGCTCGCGAGAATGTCAATCACTACGATGACTATCCGGAGCTCTACACACGGTGGTTCGAGTACGGAGCGTTTCAGCCTAACTTCCGCACCCACGGCGGACGCAAGTTCAACGAGGTGTGGTCGTATGGCAAGCAGGCGGAGCCGATCCTGGAGAAGTATCTGAAGCTGCGGTATGAGTTGATGCCGTATATCTACTCGCTTGGCTACAAGACGCATATGACGGGAGCGCCCTTTATGCGTGGCCTGTTCATGGACTTTGGCGACGATCCGAAGGTGGCGAACATTGGCGATGAGTACATGTTTGGCCCGGCGGTGCTGGTGGCTCCAGTGACCGAGCAGGGCGTGACGACACGCGAGGTTTATCTGCCGGCGGGGACGGACTGGTACAACTTCTGGACGAACGAGAAGGTGCATGGCGGGCAGACGATCTCCGTCAATGCGCCGATTGATACGCTGCCGCTGTTTGTGAAAGCGGGGTCGATTCTGCCCATGGGCTCCTATGTAGAGAGCACGAACGAGGTGCAGAAGATCGCGAAGGTAAAGGTGTATCCGGGATCGGATGCGAGCTTCGAACTTTATAACGATGATGGCAAGACGTATGCGTATGAACAGGGCAAGTTCGAGGTGACGAAGTTGAAGTGGGATGATGCGGCTGGGAAGTTGAGCGGGACCGGGGCTACGGTGGAGGTGGTGGGGAAGTAAAGAAGCTTTCCGCTTCAGGCGGCTAGGTGAGTCTGGCTAAGTGGGGCGGAGTATCGCCCTGGTCACTTGGGCTTTGAGAGTCCAAGACTCATCAATTCACCTCTATTTCCGAAGAGCAGCGAACCACTGTTCGTATCGCCAGATTCCAGATCAGGGAACCGCTTGTAGATGAGGAGTGCGACCTCCGTAGCTTGTCGCTCGTTCAAGCCACTTATAAGACAGCTCTGAGAGTATCCGCTAAAAGCATAGAGGCCTGAGGGATCGTCCTCGCCGCCGTTATAGTACGCGAGCGAGCTCAGACCGTGAGCGCTGACGCAGACGCTGTCGTCGAACGTCTTCCCCACGTTTCCTCGGACGGTGAGTTCGCGAGTAGTCACGGTAAGCTGTGTCATATTGCCATGCAGCCAATCGGCAATGGTTGACCCGAGGCCGATAACCCCACAAGCGAACCAAAACCAACTCCGGTAATGGTAGGCCACGGAAAATACAAAGAAGATCATCAATGGACCTACCAGAGAACTGAGCAGACCTCTATCGCGGACAACCGTGATTACGATGGAGTCAGCAGTATCGAGGCTTGTCCAGCTTCGTTGATCAAGCCATCTCATGCGACTTGGCTCGCATGGTCGTTAGTGGCGGGCCAGATGAGCTTTGCGGCTAGCAATGTGAGGGCGATCCAGTAGAGGTCTGCGCCTAGCAGGTGGAGAACCTGCATCCAGATAGGGGCGAGGAGCAGGACATCTGCTATGCCGAGAACGAACTGCGCGCCTAACAGAGAGACAACGATGCGGGCAAGCGGGCTGCGAAGTCCGGTGACTCGGAGCATGAGGAGGACGCAAACGGTGCCGATGATCGCCATCGCAGGGTGCATCCAGCGCATGCGGACGAGGATGGGTGAGGCTGAGGACATATCCGATGCGAAGGCGGCGGCGAGGCTGGGTGAGGGGAAGAGCGTGTCGGCGAGAGCGGCCAGCGAGCCAGTGGCGGCGATGAAGAGCGTGGCTACGATGGCAATTACCGCGGCTGGGCGCGACGAGCGTAATGACGCAACAGGGTGCGTGTCTGGTGTCAGGTAGAAAGCTGTGAGCGCGAGTGCGGCCATGAAAAGCATGGTGTTGGTGAGGTGGATGCACTGGGCGATGTCGCGGCCGGTGGAGATGTTGGCTTCGACCCAGTGGCGGAGGACGAGCATCGCGCCGAGGAGAGCTTCGGTGACGAGCAGGAAGGCGGCCCAGAGGACAGCGTTGCGAGCGCGGTGGCCGCGCGGAGTAACGCGGAAGGTGAAGATGCCGAGGACGACGAGCAGGGCTGTGCAGATGCCGGATGTGGACCGGTGGGTGAACTCGATGACGGTGGCGAGGCGCGGGTGGTGCGGTACGAAGTCTCCGTTGCAGAGCGGCCAGTTGCTGCCGCAGCCTCCGCCGGAGCCGGTGGCGCGCACGACCGCTCCCCAAAGGACGACGAGGATGAAGAAGCAGAGCGTGACCCAGGCGAAGCGGGCCACGGCTCGGGTATTCTTTGCGGGGGCGACTACGGTTGCCGTTGCCATACCGACATTCTACGACTGTGGGCGGGGTGACGGTGTCCGTCCCACCCATGCGGGGAAACCGCATGGATGGGGCACCCGATTCTTGTTGCAGGGCCAAAGCGAATGCGGGGATTCTTCGCTTCGCTCAGAATGACGAACCAAGAGAGGGTTAGCCCGCGGCGAGTTCCTTGGCGCGCTGGGTGGCTCGTTTGACGGCTTTGATGAGGGTGACGCGAAGGCCGCCTTCTTCCAATTCGAGGATGCCGTCTACAGTGCAGCCGGCGGGGGTGGTTACGGCGTCCTTCAGCAGCGCTGGGTGGTAGCCGGTCTCGAGCACCATGCGGGCCGACCCGTAGGTGGTCTGCGCGGCGAGCAGCGTGGCGACGTCGCGAGGCAGGCCGACGTTGACGCCGGCTTCGGCGAGGGCCTCGATGATGATGTAGAGGAAGGCGGGGCCGGAACCCGAGAGACCGGTGACGGCGTCCATGTGTTTTTCATCGACGACGACGGTGCGGCCTACGGTCTGGAAGATGCGCTGGGCGATGGCCATCTGCTGTTCGGAGACGAAACGGCCGGCGCAGAGCGCCGTGATGCCGGCGGCGAGCATAGCTGGCGTGTTGGGCATCGCGCGGATCGCCGCGATGTCGATTCCGGACGCCTCTTCGATGGACTTGGTGGTGACCGAGGCGGCGAAGGAGAGCAGCAGCTTCTCCTTCGTCAACGCGGGCTTGATGGTCTCGATAAGTGCCGGGACCTGGATGGGCTTGACCCCGATGAGGATGACGTCGGCGCGCTGGGCGGCTTCGAGGTTGTCGGTGATGACTTCGACGCCGAACTGCGCGGAGAGTGCGAGGGCGCGCTCCGAGTGCTGCACCGTGGCGACGATCTGCTCGGGTGCGAGGAGGTTGTTCTTGAGAAAGGCCTGGAGCAGGATGCCGCCCATCTTGCCCGCTCCAAGAACGGCTACGCGGAGGCCGGGGAGTGTAGGCGGGATGGCGGCGGGGGTGATGAAGGATTCTTCTTGCGTGCTCATCTGGAAAGGCTATCAGACTGAGACGCCTGGGCTCCCACATCTGGCGATGAAGCTGCCAGATATGGGATACCCAGAGTTGTTGAGGTTAGATCTGAGACATGCCGCCGTCGACGTAGAGTTCTACGCCGTTGACGAAGCTGGAATCGCTGGAGGCGAGGAAGAGGGCGACGGTGGCGATCTCCTCCGGGCGGCCGATCTCTCCGCGCGGGATCATGGATGTGAACTGCGCCTTCGCATCGGGCCCGAGCGGGTCGAGGATGGGCGTGTCGATGGGGCCGGGGCTGATGACGTTGACGCGGATCTTGCGGTCCTTCAGGTCGTTGAGCCAGGTGCGCGCGAAGGAGCGTACGGCGGCCTTGCTGGCGGCGTAGACGCCGAAGGATTGGAAGCCCTTAATGCCAGCGATAGAGCCGTTCATGATGATGGAGCCGCCGTCCGTGAAGAGGGGAAGAGCCTTCTGCACGGTGAAGAGGGTTCCGCGGACGTTGAGGTTAAAGATATCGTCGAAGTGCTTCTCGGTGATCTCGCCGATCTTGCCGAACTCGCCCTGCCCGGCGCTGGCAAAGAGTATGTCGATCTTGCCCTTCTCCTTCTTCACGACTTCGTACAGGCGGTCGAGGTCGGCGAGGTTGGCTGCGTCGCCCTGGACGCCAGTGACGTTGCGGCCGATGGCTTTTACAGCCTCATCGAGCTTGTCCTGGCGGCGTCCGGTAATGAAGACGTAGGCGCCTTCTTCGACGAAGAGCTTTGCGGTGGCGAGGGCCATGCCCGAGGTGGCTGCGGTGATGACCGCTACTTTTCCGTCAAGTTTTCCCATTGCGATTCTCCTGATTTGTCTGCTGCGTTTGAACTTTGTTGCCCGGCGTGCGTTCAGTTGAATGGATGGTGGCGGCGATTCTCGAGATTCATTAGTTCTGTATCTATGAACTATTGGTTGCGCACCCGCATGGCCAGAAAAGTCGTGTCTGATATATTGCCACGATGCCGAGCCGAGTAGCAGGGCAATCACTTAGAGGTGAGATCTGTGCGGAGTTTGAATAAGCAAGGATCGCGGCGGAGGTTTCTGCGAGGCGGGATTGCGGTGGCGGGAGCTTCCATGTTCGCGCCTGCTGCCGAGGGCGGCGTCGTGACGACGACCGCGGCAACGTCGCTCGATGCAGAGAGAATGCGGTCACTGATCGCGTTCACAATGACGACGATGGATACACCGCATCCGGTGCCTTATGGGGCGGAGATCTTTGACAGCGCGACCGGCGCATCGCTGATGCGCGCGGTGAATCGAGTGAGCGAAGACCATGACCCGAGCGGGCACGGCGAGATCGTAACCATCCGGAAGGCGTGCGCAAAGCTGCAGGCGTGGTCCCTGAAGGGTTACACGCTGTATACGACGTGCGAGCCTTGTCCGATGTGCATGGCGTGTTGCCTGTGGGCTGAGCTCGACCGCGTGGTGTACGGCGCGACTATCGCGGATGCAGCGCGGTTCGGTCACCAGATCATGATTCCGTCGGTGGAGGTGGCGCGAAGGACGGATTTGAAGTGCTCGGTGACGGGGCCCGTTGAGCGAGAGCGGGCACTGGAATTGTTCACGAATGCGAAGATGCAGGCGGTGATGAAGAAGTGGAAGTGACCTTACTTCTGCGTGGCGATCCAAGCCGTGATGCGTTTGTCGAGAACATCCAACGGTAGAGCGCCTGAGTCGAGGACTTCGTCGTGGAAGGCTTTCAGGTTGAACTTCGGGCCGAGGGCATCCTGCGCGCGCTTGCGTAGTTCTAGGATCTTCAACTGCCCCATCTTGTAGCCGAGTGCCTGCCCGGGCCACGCGATGTAGCGGTCGGTCTCGGACTGAACGGTGGGCTCGTCGATGGCGGAGTTCTCATGGAAGTAGTCGATGACCTGCTGACGAGTCCAGTGCTGGGAGTGGACGCCGGTGTCCACGACCAATCGGATTGCCCGCCACATGTCGGCTTCGACGCGGCCGTAGTCGCTATAGGGGTCCTGGTAGAAGCCGATCTCCTTACCGAGGCGTTCGCTGTACAGCGCCCAGCCTTCAACAAAAGCGGTGTAGGAAGACTGCTTGCGAAAGTCGGGAAGGCCGGTCAGCTCCTGCCCGATGGATATCTGCAGGTGATGGCCGGGGACGCCTTCGTGGTAGCTGATGACCTCGACGTTGGTCAGCAGGCGGTCGGAGAAGTTGAGCAGGTTCACGTCTACATGGCCCGGACGCTTGCCGTCCGCGGTGCCCTGGTCGTAGTAGGCCGGCGGGCTGCCGGGAGCGATGGAGTCGGGCATGGCGATCACTTCGAGCGGTGCCTTGGGCAGGCGGCCGAAGAGTTCGGGCAGCTTGGGCTTCATCGCCGCGATGTAGCCGGTGTAGAGGTCGAGGAGCTGCTGCTTCGACTGCGGGTGCTCTTTGGGGTTGGCTTTGAGGGCGGCGCTGAAGGTCTTCAGGTCGGAGAAGCCGAGTCTGTGGATGATGGCGAGCATCTCGGCTTCGTCGCGCTTTACTTCGTCAAGGCCGATCTGGTGGATCTCGGCTGGGGATTTGTCGAGGGTGGTGCTGCGGCGGACGCAGAAGGCGTAGTAGGCGTCGCCGTCGGGGAGAGACCATGCGCCGGGATCTTTGCGCCCGGCGGGGATGTAGGTCGTCGAGAGGAACTTCGCGAAGCGCTGGTAGGTGGGCAGGACGTCATTGGAGACGGCGGCGAGGAGGTCGGCGGAGATTCGGGTCTGTTCGGCTGCGGTGATGGACTTTGGAAACTTCTTCAGCGGTTCGGCGAAGAGGCTGTCTTTGGCCGTTGTGCCAGCGATGGACTGGGTCTGGGTGAGGACCTTTTCGAGGATGTAACGAGGCGGCATGCGGCCTTCGTCGATGCCAAGCTGCATATTGGTCATCTGCTGCGAGAAGGCTAAGGGCAACTTCTTGAGGCGGGCGATGTAGTCGTCGTAGTCCTTGACGGAGTCGAAGCTCAAGCTTTCGAGGAGGTGCGAGAACGATAGATGGAAGCCGGTGTACTGGTCGACCGGCATCTCCCACTCTTTGAAGCGGGCGGCCTCCTGCTCTTCGGTGAGAGAGCGAAGCATGAGGTCGGCGGAGAGCTGTTCCTGGTCGGAGAGGCCAGTGGTGTCTATCATCGAGAGGCGTGCAATGTAGCCAAGGCCACGCTCAAGCCGGGCGTTGACTTCTCTCGCAGAGTAGTCGGAGAGCTGGTCGTTGTAGCGCTTGTCGCCGAGGGTGGAAGCGTACTCGGGAGAGTGCTTGAGATTGTCTTCCCAGATGTCGTGAAAGAGGGCAGCGAGGTCCTTGCTGCGCTGAGCGGCGGACGGGGCTGCCTGGGCTGATGCGAAGAGCGCGGTGGTGGCAAGGATGGCGGCGACGACAGTGGAACGGAGGAGACTCTTCACGCAGACCTCGGAGGTTATGAGAGTTCAGTCTATCGTGGCGGAGTGTTGCCACTGGCGTTCGTGGCGAGACCCACTGATCGCGAAAGACAGAGGCGCGATGAATGGGGCACAGAGTTGTACTCGGAGGTTAAATGTGGTGCGACGAGACGGCGCTTCGATCAGGGCACCGAGTTAGGCTTTTTTCGGTCGGGTGGGGAGCCAGCTTCGAGCATGCGGTAGAGGGTGGACCGGCTGATACCGAGGCGGTCGGCGGCGCGGACCTTGTTGCCGTTGCAGCGGAGAAGGACGTCGAGGACGTGGTTGTGGATGACGTCGTCGAGGCGCTCGACCCGGGCTTCGATCTGGCTGGGACGTTCTTCCTGGGCGAACTCGCCGAGCGGAGGCAGATGCGCGGCCTCGATCACGCCGTCGGGGCAGTCTGGATCGCCGTCTTCGCTGTGGGGACGGGCAAGCTCGACGACGCGCTCGAGTTCGCGAACGTTACCGGGCCAGTCGTGGGCCTGAAGCTGGGCGATGGCGCGGCCATCGAAGGCAGCCGTAGGATGGCAGCCCTCGGGAGTGCAGCGGCCCAGGATGGCGCAGGTGATCAGGGGAATGTCTTCGAGCCGGGAGCGCAGGGCGGGGATGAGGATCTCCACGGCGGAGATCAGACGGTAGAGTTTGCGGTCGAATTGTCCCGCACCGGCCAGGGAACGGAGATCGCGGCCGGCGGAGAAGATCATGCGAGGGCGTTCCGGGCCGATGCGGGCGCTGGAGAGACGCTGCAGGGTCTGGCGGAGCTGGACCTGCTGGGTGGTGGAGAGTTCGTCCACACCGCGGATGAAAAGGGTGCGGCCGGGGCCGGTGAAGTTGGGGAGGAGTTCGGGCCGGAATTCAGGCCGCGGATCGGGGACGGGCTCGGGGCGCATTGGGACGGCTTGCAGGATGGCCGCAACGCCATTGGACTGGATCAGCCGGAACGAGCGAGACGGCGAACCGAGGCTGCGGAGGGTGGCGCGAACCTGGGCGGAGACGCTGGGAAGGAGTTCGAGGAGCGAGGCTGCGGTGTGGGTAGAGAAGGTGCCGTCGGAGTCGGCGGAGACGCGATGGAGGGCGAGGGCGACGGTCTCCTTGCAGGTTCCGGTCTCGCCGGTGATGAGGGCGACACGGAAGTGGGGCGAGACGCGTCGAAGCTGGGCCCGGAGGGAGCGCATCGCGAAGCTGTCGCCGGTGAGGCAGACATAGTCTTCGAGCGCACAGAGGCCGGGATCTTCGAGGTGCTGGCGGAGCGCTGGAGCGTATGCTCGCGAGGTGCTGACGGAGTGGTCGTATTCGCTCATCTGCTCAAGACGGTATCGGCAGACAAGTCCGCAGGGATGAGCGGGTTGGCGACAAAAGGTAACGGCCGGCACCGCAATGGGCACCGGCCGCTATGGAACGTGCTGAATCGTTACGGTTAGGCGGTGGTCTTCGCGCAGTAGGTGTCGAAGGCGCGGGCGAGTTCCTGGGCGATGGCCGGAGCAGTCGAGCTTTCAATGGCCGAGCGCTGCATCAGGTAAACGAGCTGGCCGTCGCGCAGGATGGCGATGGCGGGCGAGGTCGGCGGGTGTCCACCGAAGTAGCTGCGGGCCTTCTCGGTGGCTTCGCGATCCTGGCCGGCGAAGACCGTGACCTTGTGGTCGGGCTGGGTCGCGTTCTGCAGCGCGAGGCGGACGCCGGGTCGCATCTTGCCAGCGGCGCAACCACAGATAGAGTTGACGACGAGCATGGTGGTGCCGGGTTCGGCGAGCGCGGAGTCGACTTCGGCGGCGGTGCGGGCTTCCTTGAGACCGGCGCGGGTGAGTTCCTCGCGCATCGGGATCAGCATCATCTCTGGGTACATGTTTTCTCCTTGGCTTTCTTCAAGCCGTTAACGCTGGCGTCACGTTTGATTGTAAGGGCTGGAGCAGCGCCGCGCCAACTGGGAAACGCCGCGCCAACTGGGAGACGGTGCGCCAGCAGGGTTCTGATGCGCGCCGGGCTGTTGTAGTCTCAATCGGTGACGATTGAAGAGAATGTTTTGCTGGGGCCGCTTACGACGCTCGGTGTGGGTGGGGCGGCGAAGTACCTGGTTCGCGTTCGCAGCGAAGGCGGTCTGGTGGAGGCGGTGGAGTTTGCGCGGGCGAAGGCGCTGCCGGTCTTTGTGCTGGGTGGCGGCAGCAACCTGCTGGTTGGGGATAACGGATTCCACGGCCTGGTGCTGCGGATGGAAATCGCCGGTTCGCTGGCGTTTGACGAAAAAAACGATGCGGTCGAGGTAGAGGCGGCTGCGGGGATGGACTGGGACGGGTTTGTGCTCGCGACATGCGAGCGCGGCTTGAGCGGCGTGGAGTGCCTGGCGGGGATTCCGGGGATGGTGGGCGGAACGCCGGTGCAGAACGTCGGAGCGTACGGGCAGGAGGTCGCGGAGACGATCGTGTCGGTGCGGGCCCTTGATCTTACGACGATGCAGTTCGTCTCGTTGAGCGCCGCAGAGTGTGGATTCGCTTATCGGCGAAGCATCTTCAACTCGACGGCTCGCGGGCGGTATGTGGTGACGTCGGTGACGTTCCGGTTTGATCGGCGGCTCAGGGTTGAGTTGAGGTATGCAGAGTTGCAGCGGCGGTTTGAGGGGCAGTCGCCGACGCCGATGGAGGTCTATCAAGCTGTGCGGGAGATTCGGCATGGGAAGGGCATGCTGCTGGTTCCCGGCGAGGCGGACTGCCGAAGCGCGGGATCGTTCTTCAAGAATCCCGTCGTGTCTTCGGCTGTATTCCAAAGAATTTCCGATGCCGCGGAGGGTGCAGTTCCTTATTGGGACGCTGGTGAAGGAAAGGTGAAGCTGGCGGCGGCGTGGCTGGTGGAGCAGGCGGGATTTCACAAGGGATTTGCGATGGGGCGGGCGGGCATCTCCTCGAGTCATACGCTGGCGGTGGTAAATCGCGGAGGAGCTACGGCTGGAGAGATTGTGGCACTTCGGGACGAGATTGTGCGGCGAGTAGAGGAACGCTTCAGCGTGCAGCTCGAGCAGGAACCGGTCATTCTGGGAGATTCGCGCCGTCTCAGCTCCCCGGCAAGTTCACTGTAATCAAGATCTTGCAAGAGGGATGTTCCGTAACTCATTCATTCTGGGAACTTTGCCTTGCGCCCCGAAGTTAGTGGGTGCCCTACCCTAAGACGAGCATTAGCTGAGCTGCGCAAGAAGGCGTAAGCGCTCTTCGGCCAGAACCTCAGCAGCGGGACCCTGCTGGAGGATGCGGCCTTCGTGGAGCTTGAGGACTTCAGCGTTGAGCTGGAAGGCTTCAGCGATGTCGTGGGTTACCGAGAGGACGAGCGTCTTCGAGAGGGCCAGCCACTCTTGCAGGTCGGTGAGGAGAGCATCGCGGAGCGGGGTGTCGAGGCCGGTGAAGGGTTCGTCCAGGAGCAACAGGCGACCGTTGGCGGCGATAGCGGCGCGGGCTACGGAGACTCTTTGTTGTTCGCCACCAGAAAGGGTTGCTGGTCTGCTGTCCGCGAACTTCTTTAAATGAAAGCGTTCGAGCGCAAGGTCTGCCGCTCGATCCGAGTCAGCGTCTCTTGTCTCGGTGGCATACCGTAGGTTTTCACGGACGGTCATGTGGGGGAAGAGCGCGGCGTGCTGGGCAGCCCAACGCACTCGGCGTTTGTGGGGTGGCAGGAAGACGCCAGCGCTGGTGTCGGAAATGGTTTGAGCGTTGCCGTTGTGATGCAGGGCGATCTTGGCGTGGTGTGGCCTGGCGAGGCCGGCGATGGCGCGGAGGATGGTGCTCTTCCCGCTACCCGAGGGACCGAAGAGGACGGTCCAAGGCTGGCTGAGTTCGAAGGCGACATCCAGATTGAGGGTGCCGAGACGGTGCCGGATCTCGCAGGAGAGGTGGGGGCGGGGATCAGGCAAGGCCGTCTCGCAGGGCGTTGCTGCGGCGACTTGCCGGCAACAGATAGATCACGAGGAGTGCGGTAAGGGCGAAGCCGAGCAGAAGCGCGGCGGTGCGGTTGGCGGCGGCGTAATTGAAGTCCTGGACCTGGTCGTAGAGGGCGATGGAAAGCGTGCGGGTGGCGCCGGGGATGTTGCCGCCAAGCATGAGGACGACGCCGAACTCACCAACCGTATGAGTGAACGTGAGGACGGCGGCGGTGAGGAGCGAGCCACGTGTAAGTGGAACAGCGATGCTGGTGAATCGACGAAGCGGAGGGATGCCGAGGCCAGCTGCGGCTTCGAGGTAGGCGCGGTCCACGGCGGTGAATCCGGCTACCAGCGGCTGGACGGCGAAGGGAAAGCTGTAGAGGAGCGAGCCGATGAGAAGTCCGGAGAAGCTGAAGGCCAGAGGGTGGCCGAGCAGGTGGGTGATGAGGCGTCCTGGAGCGGTGAGCGGCCCAAGAGCTACGAGGAGATAGAAGCCGAGGACAGTCGGGGGAAGGACTAATGGGAGGGCGACGATGGCTTGCGTGAGCGCGCGGGTGAGGCTGGAGCCGGAGGCGATCCACCAGGCGATCGGGATCGCAATTACCAGGAGTATCGCGGTGGTGGAGAGTGCTAGCCGCAGCGTTAGGAAGAGAGCAGGGATGTCCATGCTGTGGGTAAGTCTAAATTGAGGGATAAGGGAACAGGGAGCAGGGACGGCGGTTCGTGCTTCGCGCGAGTTCTCACTCAAGATGAAGCCGCATGAATGGGGGAGTCGACTTCTTACGTCCCACCCATCGCGAAGAGACTGCGATGGATGGGGCACCCGGGCTGTTGTTGGGGATGTCAGAGCTCTAAGGCTACAGGCGTCCTGACGGAGATTCCTACTGGACGGGGTCGAGGCCTAGCTTGGGGAGTTCGGCCTGGATCTCGGAGGATCGGAGCCAGTCGAGGAAGGCGTGGGCTTCGGTGCGGCGGTCGGATTTGGAGATGACGACGGCGCACTGGCGGATCTCGGGATAGATGTTGGGGACGAGGACGTAGGTGCCTTGGTCCTTGAAGGTGGTCGACATCGCCGTGGTGAGCGAGATCAAGCCGAGCTGGGCGTTGCCGGACTGGACGAACTGGCTGGCCTGGGCGACGTTCTCCGCGACGACGAGTTTGGGCTTGAGCTGGTCGTAGAGCTTGAGCTTGGTAAGGGCGGAAACGGCCGCGCGGCCATAGGGAGCGCGGAGCTCGTCGGCGATCGCGATCTTCTGGACGCGTGGGTCGGAGAGGGCTTCGAGGTGCAAAGGCTGGAGGGGGCTGTCCTTGCGCGCCCAGAGGACCAGCGATCCCTTGGCGTAGGGAATGGCGTCCTTCGAGTCGGCGAGGTTGGCGGCGACGATCTTTTCGGGGAAGACGTAGTCGGCACCGAGGAAGAGGTCGAAGGGGGCGCCGTTGAGGATCTGAGTCGCCAGAGTTCCAGATGATCCGTAGCTGACGACGAGCTTCACGCCGGTCCTGGCCTCGTAGCGCTGGGCGATGGCCGGTAGCGCGGATTGAAGGTCGGCGGCGGCGGCGACGCGGATCTCTTTAGCCTGGGCGTTGGCGGAGTTGGCTGCGAAGCAGAGCACGGCTGCAGCGCAGACGGCGACGAGATACGCGGAACGATTGCGCATGAATTGGCCCAATTGTTGCAGTGGATGGGTTGGTCGCTTCCGGCGATTGCAATAGACTAGAGGGGACAATGACATTCGATACACATAGCTTACGATGCACTGGTTGCGGGTCGGAGATACCTGGCCGCGAGGTTGCGAGCGATTTCCGGTGCACGAATTGCAGAAGTTTGTACGAGGTGGTGTATCCCTGGAGCGCAACGCCTTCGGCGAGCTCGGGCGGATCCGCGCTGCCTCCTAACCCTAATGCTCTGCGGTGGCTGTGGCAGGAGCGGCGGACGTCTACGCTCTCGATCGACCAGAGCGGTGTGTGGCGGTTCCGCGACCTGTTCCCGATCGTGAAGGACTTTGAGCGCGTGGTGACGCTGCGCGAGGGCAACACGCCGCTGTACGAGATGCCGCGTTGTGGCGCGATTGCCGGAATCGACTGGCTGCTGGCGAAGCACCAGGGGATGAATCCGACGGGGTCGTTCAAGGACACCGGGATGACGGCGGCGATCTCGGTGGCGGCGGAGCGTGGGTTCGAGTGGGTCGCATGCGCTTCGACTGGCAATACCTCTGCTGCGATGGCGGCTTATGCGGCGCGGGCGGGGCTGCGGAGCATCGTTTTTATCCCTGAGGGCAAGATTGCGTGGGGCAAGCTGTCGCAGTCGATGGACTATGGCGCGCTGACGATCCAGCTGAAGACGGACTTTGACGGCTGCGTCAAGGTTCTGACGGAGTTAGTGAAGAAGTTTCCGATTTATCTGTTGAACTCGGTGAACCCGTACCGGCTGGAGGGGCAAAAGACTCCTGCGTTCGAGATGGTGGAGCAGTTGGAGTGGCAGGTTCCGGAGCACGTGATTGTGCCGGGCGGCAACCTTGCGAATGGCGCTGCCCTGGGCAAGGGGTTCGCGGAGATGAAGCAGCTTGGTTTGATCTCGCGGGTGCCGAAGATCAGCGTTATCCAGGCGGCGGGGGCTAATCCTCTCTATCGCGCGATGCAGGCGAATGGTGGCGATAGCCTTGAGCCGGTGGTGGCGGAGACGCGGGCTTCGGCGATCAGGATCGGCAATCCGGCTTCTTGGAAGAAGACGGTTGAGGTGCTGCGGACTACCGGGGGATGGGTGGAGCAGGCGACCGAGCAGGAGATTGCGCTGTCCAAGGCGCAGATTGGCGCCGAGGGGATTGGCTGCGAGCCGGCCTCGGCGGTGACGCTGGCTGGGCTGAAGAAGCTGGTGGCGCAGGGCAAGATCACGCGTGAGGAGCGGGTGGTGATTGTGCTGACGGGGCACACGCTAAAGGACTCCGAGTACACGATCAAATATCATCGCGGCGAGTTGCTGACGGCGGAAGAGACGTCCGGAGCAACAGCGGCGGAGCGTGAGGAACATGCCGGGCTGCGGAAGCCGCCGGTGGTGCTCGATGCGGATCTGGATGTGGTGCTGCGGGAGCTTGAGGCACAGATGGCGGGTTCGCGCGTGGCAGAGACGGTATGACCGAGGCGGTTTTGACGGCTTCGGGACGACCGGGATCGATCTTTTTGAAGCTGCCAGCGACTTCGGCGAACCTTGGGCCGGGATTTGACGCGCTGGGGCTGGCGATGTCGTTTTATTTGACGATCGACGCTGCTCTTGCCCCCGAGGGGCGGTCTGCGATCGAGGCGACGGGGCGGGATGCGGCGCTTTGCGGCGCGGTCGAAGGCAATCTGATCCTCGATACGTACGCGAGTGTGGTCAGAGCTGCCGGGCGAGTTCCGATTGCGCTTCATTTACGGTTGCACAACGAGATTCCCCTGGGCATGGGTTGCGGGTCCAGCGCGGCTGCCTTGCTTGCTGGCGTGCTTCTGGCTAACCATTTTGGCGATCTTGGTATGACAGGTTACGAGGCGATGGAGGAGGCGTGCCGTCGCGAAGGTCATCCAGACAACGTAGCCGCGTGTTGGTTGGGAGGTATGACAACTTCTGCCCCGAAGCTTCCCGGAAACGGGCGAGAATTCGTCGCGGCGAGCTTTGCCGCGCCTCGGGAGTGGGGGCTGATGCTGGCGATTCCGAGCGCGGGACTGGCAACAACCAAGGCACGGGCTCTTCTCCCTGAAGCGTACGCGAAGGCGGATGCGGTTTTGAATGTGCAACATGCGGCGCTGATTGTGGCGGCGTTCGCGCTCGGAAGAGGCGATCTGCTGCGGACGGCGATGACGGACCGGATGCATCAACCCTACCGGATGGAGGCCTGCCCGTTGCTCCCACTGCTGCTTCCGCTGGCTGGAACGCCGGGAGTACTCGGGGTTTCGCTTAGTGGGGCAGGGCCGTCGGTTCTGGTGATCCACGAGCGGGCGGCGAGGGCTGAGGTTCGGTCGGCGATCGCCGAAGCGGCGGGGCAAGTCGAGTTGATTGAGGCAAATACCTCGCAAGGTACTACTTTTTCGGTTACGTAAGTGATGTGTACATCGAGGGTCGCTTATCGTAATGTCATTCACGTAGGAAGTTCTGGGGAGGGCTCCTGCGCCGCCCGTTGACCTCTGACGATTCACCTCAGAGGTCCGGGCGTTCTCCATTTAACGACGGCACAAGTATCGCAAGGTTGTCAGGTAGCAGAGCTGGCAGGTTGCGGTACCCAAGGCGTCCAGACGATCACTCCTTTGTGGGACCGGGATTTTTGCGGCGTTCGAACCGTTTTGTCAGTTTGTACATCTAGTATTGAAGATGCTTACGCTGCGCCGATCAGATGCAACAGGCCAGCGCAGCGGGAGGAGTTGGAATGGCAGGTCAGTTTGTAACCGAAGTAAACGATTCATCGTTTGAAAAAGAGGTTCTTCAGTCTTCTCAGCCTGTCATGGTTGATTTCTGGGCAGCGTGGTGCGGTCCTTGTCGCGCGCTTGCGCCGGTTGTGGATGAGGTTGCAACTCAGTACAACGGCCAGATCAAGGTCATGAAGATGGATGTCGACAGCAACACGTCAACTCCGATGCGTTATGGGATTCGCGGTATTCCCGCGTTGCTGATCTTCAAGGACGGCAAGGTTGCGGATCAGATCGTTGGATTCGTGCCCAAGGATACGATCGACAAGTCGATCACCAAGGTTCTCGCGTAAGTTATTGCGAGGTTGTTTGCGGATAGGGAAGGCCCGGCGAGGGGATCGCCGGGCCTTTTCGTTTTGTCTCTTGGGTGCCTTAACTAATCGATGATCGCGGCGCGCTGGGTTTTCAATGAGTGAAGGCCGGACCTCATCTTTTGAACCTGCTCGGGTGGGTGTCCCTGCCACTTTGTGACCTCTCCAACGACGCGCAACGGATCGCGGGAGCGGTAGGAGAGAGTCGGGTTGCCAGGATACTTCTTGTCGGTGAGGTTGGGGTCGTCGACGACTGGACCGGTCGGCTCGACCACATAGATTCTTCCCGGGCCGTCGCCTGCGGAGAGTTCAGCGCCCCAGATGGCTGCGTCGAGCGTGCTTGTGCAATACACCCAGGAGAGAACCGTGTCTTCGGCGAAGTTGGACGTGTAGCCGACTGCGATCAGATCGCCGTGATGGAGATCTGCGTGGGTACCGTGAAAGAACTGTTGACGAAACCTGCTATCCGTTGCCGACATAAGGCCACCTCCCTCTGAATGAAGATCATGATGGGGCTGGAGGCGGGTGTTGCGGCAAGCCCAGGCGCATTTAGTAAACTGGGAGTGGAGAGAGCGAAGAATCTCCATCCACCTTCAAATTCGAGTTCGACCAGGTTTTGATCGCGACCTCGACAGCGAGATGGGGTCACCTGCTCGTGGCGGATAGGTTCGAACCGTATGGGTAATACCAACTCTCTCGATGTCCTTCGACTACGATGCTTCGCACGCTCAGGATGAGCGGGACTTACGAATCATTGACAACGAATAACTCACACCGGACAACTGCCTCTCTGCCGGTACACTTCTGATAATGCTTGAGTGGACTCTTTTTCGCGCGATGCTGGTGGCCTTCTTCATTCTGGCTAACAGCTTCTTTGTGGCTGCAGAGTTTGCGCTGGTAAGCGTGCGGGAGACGCGCATTCAGGCATTGCTGGCGCAGGGAAGGCCGGGAGCGCGGACGGCGCTGCATCTGAAGAAGTCGATCGACGAGTTTCTGCCGGCGGTGCAGTTTGGGGTGACGCTGGCGAGTCTGGCGCTGGGGTGGATGGGAGAGCCGGCGATCGCCGAGGTGATCCTGCGCGTGTGGACGGGGATGAGGTGGATGACGGACGGGCACACCATGATCTACGTCCATATTGCTGCGACGGCGATTGCGTTTGCGATTATCACGTACTTCGAGGTGCTGCTGGGTGAGCTGGTGCCGAAGTCGCTGGCGCTGCAGCGGGCGGAGCGGATTGCGCTGGCGGTCGCGGGGCCGATGGATGTCTTTATCCGCATGACGCGGCCGGCGGTGAAGGTGATGAACGGGTCGGCGGCATTGGTGCTCAAGCTGTTCCGGGCTCCGCTGCATGGCGAGGGAGCGGTGCACTCGCCGGAGGAGCTGAAGCTGATTGCGACGGCGACGCGGCGGATGGGCCTGCTGCCGGAGTTTCAGGAAGAGATCATTCATCGTGCGATCGAACTGAATCATGTGACGGTGCGCGAGATTATGACTCCGAGGGGGAAGATCTTCTCGCTGCCGGCAGACATGCCGGTGGAGCAGGCGAGCGCGCGGATCGTCGATGAGCAGCACTCGCGGGTGCCGGTGTATGACCCGGCGGGAGGACCGGAGCAGATCATCGGGGTGCTGTATTCGAAGGACATCTCGCGGCTGATGCACTTCCGGAGCGTCTCGCTGGGGCTGGGAGGGACGGGGAACTCCGGGCTGACGGTGCGGCAGGTGATGCGCGAGGTGGTGGTGGTGCCGGAGACCAAGCTGGCGGTGGAGCTACTACAAGAGTTTCAAGAGCGGCGGCGGCAGATCGCCATCGTGGTGGATGAGTTTGGATCGACGGTGGGCTTGGTGACGGCTGAGGACGCGCTGGAACAGATTGTCGGCGAGCTTGAAGATGAGTTCGACATCGCCAGCCGGACGGCGCTGTTCAGCAGCACTGGGGTGATGTCGCTCGATGGGTCGACGAGCCTCAGAGACCTGAGAACTCAGCTTCGTTGGGAGTTTCCACGTGAGGCGGGAGTGGAGACGCTGGCAGGGTTCATGCTGGCGCATTTGGGGCACATTCCGAAGAACGGCGAGAGCCTGGAGTTCGAATGCCGCCGGTACATCGTGGCGGAGATGGCTGGGCACCGGATCAGCCGGGTTCGGGTTGAGGACTTGACGCTGAACGGGGCGACACCAGCCGCGGAGTTGGCGGCGCGGTGAGGGCTCGGCAACTTTGGGTGCCGCTGCGGCGGGTGGTGGTGACTCTTCCTGTTATCTGGGTGGTGGTGTCGGTGGTGTTCCTTCTTATCCACATCGTTCCCGGGGACCCTATCGTCCAGATGCTGGGCGAGGGAGCTACGGCGACCGATGTGTCGGCGCTGCGGCATGCGTATCACTTCGATGATCCTCTGCATGTGCAGTATCTGAACTACTGGGGCGGTCTGCTGCATGGCGATCTGGGGCAGTCTCTGCGGTTGCATGATTCTGTGCTGCATCTGGTGCTGCAGCGGTATCCGTACACGCTGGCGCTGACGCTGGCGGCGCTACTTATGGGGGTGCTGGTTGCGGTGCCCGCGGGAGTGTGGTCGGCGGTGCATCGCGGGCTGTGGCAGGACAAGGTGCTTGGCGTGGTGAGCCTTGGGGGGCTCTCGTTTCCGAACTTTGCGCTGGGGCCGATTCTGGTTCTGGTCTTTTCGATCTGGCTGGGGTGGCTGCCGGTCTCGGGTGCCGGGACCGGCGAGGTGGGAGAGTTTCTGCTGCACCTGCTGCTGCCAGCGCTGACGCTGGCGCTGGGGCTGGCGGCGATTCTGACGCGGATGGTGCGGGCGGCGATGCTCGAAGAGCTGGGGCAGGACTACATCCGGACGGCGCGGGCGAAGGGCCTGACCGAGCGGCAGGTGGTCTATGGGCATGCGCTGCGGAATGCGTTGATCCCAGTGTTGACGGTGATCGGGCTGCAGTTCGGGAGCCTGCTGGCGGGGGCGATTGTGACCGAGACGATCTTCAGTTGGCCGGGGATTGGGAGGCTGACGCTGTCGGCGATCTCGAACAGGGACTATGCGCTGGTGCAGGGATGCATCCTGGCGGTGGGGCTGACTTATGTGGGAGTGAATCTGCTGACGGATGTGGCTTATGCGGTGGTGAATCCGAGGATGCGGTAAAGGCAGGGTATAGGGAGAAGGGAATAGGGTGTAGTCGACGGAACGCATCGGCCAATGCGGGGGCTCTCCACTTCGCTTCGGTTCGGTCGAGATGACGGTTCTCGAAGTCAAAGGATGGGGATGATTCTTGGGTCGAGCGTGGTGGGGGTAATCGTGATGAGGGCTACGGTCACGGGGAGTTGGAAGCGGCGGGGGCCGGCGCTGCCGGGGTTGAGATAGAGGACATTGTTGCGGGTTTCGATGGACGGATTGTGGGAGTGGCCGGAGATGACGGCGGCGATGCCCATGGCGGTAGGGCTGACGTCGAGATCGCGAATAGAGTGGACAAGGTAGAAGAGCCGGCCGTCTACTTCTACGATCTCGGTCTCGGGGAGTTCGGCGCAGGGGCCGTGGATGTCGACGTTGCCGCGGATGGCGGTCACCGGGGCGATAGCGCTAAGAGCCTCGAGGATCTCGATGTTGCCGACGTCACCGGCGTGGAGGATGTGTTGTGCGGGGGCGAGCGCGGTCAGGGCCTCCGGACGGAGGAGGCCGTGGGTGTCGCTGATGACGCCGAGCAGGAAGGGCTGTTCGGCAGCGGAGCGAGGAGACTCAGGCAAGGCGCAGGCTCTTCAGGCTGGCGCAGTGCTGGCTCTGCGCGGGATCGTGGGCGCGGTCGGGGTCGATGCGGAGTTCGAGCACGGTGACGTCGTGGAGGTCGACGGTGAAGTCCTCGATCTCTTCCGAGGCCCCATTGGGGTCGAAGTTGAACTGTTGGCGGACGACTTCGCGGTGATCGCCTGCGCTTGAAGAGGCGTAGATGGCGAACTCCTGCGAGCGGGGGGAGGCGGCTTCGACGATACGGAGATGGATGCGGCGGATAGAGACGGGATGGTCGAACTTGATGAGGACTACTTGAGGGCCGTTGCGGGCGGCGCGCCATCCGCTCCAGGTCGGGGCATTGGGCTTATCCACGAGAGCGGCTTCGATGGGAAAAAGCGAGTCTTCCGAGGTAATGTGTACGGTGGCGAGCGCGTCGAGGTCGAGCCAGCTATCCTGCGGTACGGGTGGGCACTTGGCTAGGGCTTCGCTGTCAATCAAGGACTTTCTCATGCGTGCAATACCTCGCGGTAAGCATACCCGAAAGTCGGTCCTGCCAGACGGGCCCGCTACGCGCGGGGCGGTCACTTCGTGACTTGTATCCCGCTTCGCGTCGCGCTCCCGTTGGTCGCAGATGGAATTAGTTGGTTGATCTCGGGTCGGCCATGGTACCTAGGGCGTCGCCGATGAAGTTGAAGGAGAGCACGCAGAGCATAACGGCCATGGCCGGGAAGAAGAGGATGTAAGGAGCGTCGAAGAGGTGGGAGCGGGCATCGTTCAGCATCGCCCCCCAGCTTGCTGCCGGTGGCGGAAGTCCGAGGCCGAGGAAGCTGAGAGTTGCTTCGGCGAGGACGGCGGAGGCCATTCCTACGGCGGCCTGGACGATGAGCGGCTGAAGGATGTTGGGGAGGATGTGGCGGCAGAGCAAGCGGAGGTCGGAGGCTCCCAGGGCGCGGGCGGCTTCGACGAACTCAAGACGGCTGGCGGCCATGACCTGGGCGCGGACGAGGCGGGCGTAGGCGACCCATCCGGAGAGAGCGAGGGCAAGGACGAGGTTGAGAAGGCCGGGTCCGAGGAAGGCGACGAAGGCGATTGCGAGCAGGATGCCGGGGAGCGCGAGGAAGGCGTTGGTGAGGTAGATGTTGAGGACGGTGTCAATCCAGCCGCCGTAGAAGCCGGAGACGGCGCCGAGAATCAGACCGACGGCGGCGGAAAGAGAGACGACGGCCAGCGCGACGACCATGGAGATGCGGGCCCCATAGACGGTGCGGGCGAAGATGTCTCGACCGAGCTCGTCGGTGCCAAACCAATGGGGTAATCCGGGAGACAGCAGGCGATGGGTGAGGTCGATGTGAGCGGGATCGATCCGGGCGATGATGGGCGAGAGTAAGGCGCAAGCTGAAAATAGGCCGACGAGGAAGACGGCGAAGACAATCTGGGGCGTCCGCAACGCGCGAGGCAGGCGCGATCGCGATGCGGACGGTGGCTGGAAAGGGATACCGTCCGGCCTTGCGTTTCCTATGGAGGGACTGCTCAATGCCATATCAAAAGAATGTATACCCGTGGGTTAGCGGGTGAGATGCGAGTAAAATAGCATCATAGTAACAATAGAAATGTGCCTGTCCCAGAGAATGGGCAGCCGCAACAAGTGTTTCGCTGCAGGGTTCTAGACACTAGTCCAGCAACTCCTTTTCGTTCTTACCAGTGTGTACTGGAGCTGTTTTTGAGAATCCTGATCTATGGTTTGAACTACGCACCTGAGCTGACTGGCGTGGGGAAATACACCGGTGAGATGGCGTCGTGGCTGGCGTCTCAGGGGCATGAAGTGCGCGTCGTTACGGCACCGCCGTACTACCCTGCCTGGCGGGTCTCAGCCGAGTACCGGCGGCTCTTCTATCGGGTAGAGCGCGCCGAACGCCCCGGGGAGCCTCGGGTCTACCGCTGCCCGCTGTGGGTGCCGGCGCGGCCTAGCGGAGTGACGCGGCTGATCCACCTATGCTCGTTCGCCTTAAGCAGTATTCCGGTGATGGCCTTGCAGACGTTGTGGAAACCGGAGGTTGTCTTCGCCGTGGAGCCGACGTTCTTCGCGGCGCCGGTAGCTTTGATGTCCGCGGCGGTGACTGGAGCGGAGTCCTGGCTGCATGTGCAGGACTTCGAAGTAGACGCAGCGTTCAGCCTGGGCATGCTGCCTCGCGGAGGGGCGCTTCACAAGATTGCCAAGGGGCTGGAGAGTTTCTTTACCAGCGGCTTCTCGCGGGTTTCGACGATCTCGGACAAGATGGTCGACCGCATGGCCAGTCGCGGAGTCGGTCCCGGCAAGGCCATTCTGTTTCCCAACTGGGGCGATGTCGAGACTGTGCGGCCAGCGCAGCCTGGGGCGGCAAACCACTTCAGGAAAGTTCTATCGCTGGAAGGGAAGATCGTTCTGCTGTACTCCGGCAACATGGGAGCGAAGCAGGGCCTTGAAGTCTTGGCACCGCTTGCGGAGTCGTTCGCGCATGACTCGCGAGTACACTTTGTCTTCTGCGGCGATGGGGCGTTTCGGCCGCATCTGGAAAAACTGGTGGCGCGGCGCAAGAATGTGACCATGCTGCCGCTCCAGAGTACGGACCGCCTGAATGATCTGCTGAACGCCGCCGACATCCACCTGCTGCCACAGAGCAAGGGAGCTGCCGATCTCGTCATGCCGTCGAAGCTGAACGGAATCCTTTCGAGCGGAAGGCCGGTGATCGCTACCGCGGATGAGGGAACGCAACTCGCCAGGGTGGTCGAGGGTCGCGGATTGCTGGTTCCAGCCTCAGACGCTGCCGCCCTTTATGCGGCTGCCCGCCAACTGATCGAGAGTCCGGAGTTGCGCATGCGGTTGGGAATGGCGGCGCGGGAGTATGCGGTCAAGAATCTGAGTAAGGAACACGTCCTGCGGCGTTTTGAGAAGGACATGATCACGCTGGTGTTTCCGCCCGAGAAGACCGAGGACATCCAGCTGGCGCAGAGCTATCGCGGCTAGGCTTGAAGCTGCGGTGATACGTTGTGAGGCGATGCCCAATGCGAGGGAGAGGATTGATGAAGACGATCAATCTACAGGGAGTCTGTGCAGGGTATGGGTTGGGTTTGTTTGCGTGCCTGCTGGTTTCATCATGGGGCCTCCCCTATGCGCAGCGCCTTGGCCCTTCGGCGAATGTCTCTGAAGAGTATTTGAAGTCTGCTGCGGACCAGGAGCGGGCTGTTCTTGGTCTGCCGCCATTGCGATTCGACGCGGCGCTTTCGGCCGCGGCTCGCAGGCACGCGACGCTGATGGTTCAGCACAACAGCATCTCGCATCAGTACGGAGGAGAGCCTGATCTGGCGAATCGGGCCTCGGAGGCCGGAGCCCGCTTTAGTCTGATTACGGAGAATGTTGCACAAGCCCCGAGCGCCATCCTGGTGCACACTGCCTGGATGCACTCTGAGGGGCACAAGCACAATCTGCTCGATCCAAAGGTCGATTCGGTGGGAATCTCGGTGATCTCGCGCAATGGGCAGATGTTCGCCGTGGAGGACTTCGCGCGCACCGTTGCGGCGCTTTCGTTGCAGCAGCAGGAAAGCGCGGTGGCCGGAGCTGTACGTGCTTCCGGGATGTCTGTAGACAATTCAGGCGAAGACGCTCGGCAAGCATGCGCGGGCAGCTCCACCACGGAGATGTCACCCCTTCCAGAGTTTGTGATGCGGTACACAACGGATGACCTGGAGACTCTTCCGGCGGAACTCACAACTCGGCTGCACTCCGGCCGGTATAGCCGGGCAGTTGTGGCGGCGTGTGCAATGGAGGGTAAGCCGGAGTTCTCCATGTATCGGGTCGCGGTCCTGCTGTATCGGGGCGGCCGCTCTGGAGAATGAGGCGCTGACGGGCAGTCAACTTTGACCCTGTCCCCCAG
Organism: Granulicella aggregans; assembly: GCF_025685565.1. Classification (NCBI taxonomy): domain Bacteria; kingdom Pseudomonadati; phylum Acidobacteriota; class Terriglobia; order Terriglobales; family Acidobacteriaceae; genus Granulicella; species Granulicella aggregans. The sequence goes on along the minus strand of NZ_JAGSYE010000002.1, from coordinate 1,201,595 downwards.
CTTTGTTATAACTAAGGAGGCGGCGAAGTTGGAAGACGCGTGCCATTCATATATTCCTGAGTAGCTCAATGGCAGAGCATTCGGCTGTTAACCGAAGGGTTGTAGGTTCGAGTCCTACCTCAGGAGCCAATCAAATCAATCAGTTAGGGCGAACGCTCTCTGAAGTATTGTCGGATACCGGGGAAAATACCGGGGGCTCCGTTTCAAACGGGGCGCTGCTGATGCTTTCCACTGCTCCCCTCAGTTCATTCAATGTGAAGTGTCCATAACGCGCTGCCATGCGGACCATCGTCGCAGTGCTCCACCCGGCGATCTTCGCAACCTTGGCGATAGGGACTCCCGCATTCAGCATCCGCGATACAGCCGTGTGCCGCAGGTCATGGAACCGGCAGGGCAGAGGCGCAATCTTCGCGGCGGAGTCGGGCTCCCCTTTCAGTATCCGCGCGGCCCTCAGCTTCGCCGCTTCCCATGCTTCCTTAATGCTCCCGATGGGCTTGGTAGGGTCACAGTCGTATGCCTTAGCGGAGAATACGTCACCAGCGGCCCCGTAGCGCTCCGTGGGGAAGACGTAGTGCTCAGGCTCCCTCGTTGGGAAGTGCGTCGCCCAGAAGCTCAAGGCGGCCATTGCGCGTTGGTTTAGCGGAATGATCCGGCCCGTGCCGGATGGCGTCTTGTCTTTGCCCCAGCGCAGGCAGCGGTTCTCGAAATCGACGCTTCCCCATTGCAGCGTCCGAATCACGCCGAACCTTGCGCCCGTTTCGATTGCTACCGTCACAAACGGCACGAGGGAGCGCGAGCGGGACTTCCCGCAAGCCTGTAGCAGGGCCGCTTCCTCTTCTGGGGTAATCGCCCGTCCTACGTCTTCCCGCGTTGGGAGCATCTTCACATCCGGTTGCAGCCGCGCCCATTGGCCAGAGCGCTTCAGGATCGCTCGGAGCGTGCCTATCTCCAGATTGACCGTCTTCGGTGATGCTCCGGCATCTACCCGCTTCCGCTGATACTTCGCCACGTCACGCGGCTCTATGTCGCATACCAGCTTCCGGCCAAACTCCGGGAGGAGGTGTGCGAGGTTCGCTTTCTCGATCATGACGGATCTCGGCGCTAGCGTGGCTTTCTTCAAGTCCAACCATGCTTCGGACGCGACGGAGAACAAACGGGGCTGCTGATGCTTCCTGATTCCCGCTGTGCCCTCTTCCAGGTCCCGTCGTCGCTTGGCTTCGATCTTCTGTGCGAGCGTCTTCGAGGTCGTGCCTGTGCTCTCCCGGATGCGCTGTGCATGGAACACGAAATCCATCGTCCAGACCTTGCTGCCCTTGTACTTGAATAACGACATGCTTACTTCCTCTCTCTCGTTTGCCTGCTTCTACCAGCGTTGATCTCGGCTTTGTGTCTCTCCCAATACTCCCGATTTCGAATTGCCGTCCGACAGCCTTGGCTGCAGCCACGCGTCCCCCGGCGCGTGACGGCGAAATGCGTGCCACAGTTCAGGCAGGTGCCAATCTGTCGGCGCGCGTAGTAGTCGCATCGTAAGGTGTGGTACAGCGCGCTTCGGATGCCGCTGTCCTCCGTGTATGGCAGATCAAAGAGTCTGCCGCCTAGAGGAACCGACTTGAGGGGACACTCATTCAACAGATCGCAAAGAGCGTGTTCCGCGAGTAGCATCAGCGAGGCAAACTTATCGTTTTCGGGACGAACTTGGGCAGAAAGTTTGTCCCAGAACCTCACCATGCCGAACGTCCCATCGTCGTCAATGCGGATATTGCCGATCGCTTCCTTCGTGAGATTCAGATCGGCATCGGCGCCCTTCCTAATCTGATTGAGCAAGCGCACGGCTGCGAAGAATCGGTCCCGTTCGCGGCGAAGCTGCACCAGAGACTGGTCGACGACTAACTTGAACGCTCCCCTCCCTTGATATTCCAACGAAAGCAGATCTCCACAGACGGGGCCAAATTTCTCGCAAAATGCAACGAGCTTCTGGTCGTTGTCTGCTGCTGCAAATTCATACACCCCACCGTCAAAATACGGGTCATCCTTACCCAGGTGCGCTACAGCATATCCGCGAAAGTGTCGGAAAATATCCAACGCCGCTCTCTCCTTGGGCGCGAGTTTTAGTGCGTCAATCGCATTTTCTTCGATTCGACCCTCTCCACTTACGCGAAGCAACTCCCCCCTCACTTCCACCGTGATCTTCCTTGCCCACATTGGAGTGAGTGCCCTAATCCGCTTGTCTCTCACGATCACTCCTTGCAAGACAGAAATTATGCCGCAAGCTGCGTTGCAGACATGAAAACATCTTGCACCTAGTCTGTTTGAAGAGCAAGCACAAACAGTATCAGGAGGAGAAAAACATCCATGTCCCCACTCAGACTCACTCATTTGAAGTCTCTGCCGCAGGCCGCCGAGGAATTGGGCATCACCGTGAACACGCTTCGCGCCTGGGTCTATCGCCGCAAAATCGCATACGTGAAAGTTGGTCGCTCAGTCCGCGTGTCCGAAGAAACCATTCAGCGCATCATCGACCGGGGCACCATTCCCGCACTTGAGAGCCGCGACTGACTGCGGCACACATCCGGCTTGTAGACAGGGTAGACCACAAAATGACCAAGGGAGTCGGCATGAAGCGGACTGAAGAGATGAGCGTCCTCGAAGCAGGGCGCGCGCTGGGGATGAGGGATAACACCGTGCGGGCTCTGATCCAGATGAACAGGCTGGAGGCACGGAAGGTCGCAGGTCGCTGGCGCGTTTCGACCGCCGCTGTTAAGGCACGTCTGCAAGAAAGAGTTCGGTGATGGTCGGGGAGGCAAGTCAATCGCTCACTTTGCTGGCGTTCACCCCTTACTTTCGGCTTTACCCTTGCGCCCTCTGCCTCGGGAATAGGCGGTGCCGCGTCTGCATCCACGATCGGCGATATCTTGCCTTCATTGAAGCCGTTTGCCTTCTGAGGGAGGCGAAGTAACCGATGTCGCGACTACTGGACTTTGAATACATCCGCAAGAAGATTTCTATCGTTGAAGTGGCGAGCCAACTCGGACTTGTCGTCAACGGCTACCGCGCGCACTGCTGGCGCAAGGAGAGCCATCGCAATGGCGACGCGAGTCCCTCAATTGCATTTCGCAAGAAGCAAAACACTGGCCGCTGCTTTGTCTGTGACGATCACACGTGGTCGAATCTTGATCTCGTGATGCTCTACCTCAGTTGTGACCTGCGGGCCGCTGCTGAATGGATCAAAGCTCGATTCACTGTCCCCACCCTTCAAAAGGGCGATCACGTCATCAAGCGCCAAGCGTGGCACCCGCACTTCCGGGCCAGTGACACCGACAGTGTCGTCGATGCGTTGGTGCGGTGCGGAATATGGGCAAGCCTCTCGAACGCAGAGCGATCGATCTTGCCTGCCCTGTTCACTTTTTCTGACCGCGATTCTGGGCTTGCTGAAATTTCGTACCGTGGGCTGATGCGCTTCTCTGGGGTAGGCAGCCCAGCGACTATCTCAGGAGCCCTGCGGCACTTTGAGCAGATGAAGTTCCTCAAAGTGATTCGGACGCGAGGGCTTGGGCCAGTCCGTCGCGTAGGGCGGTACCACTTCACCTTCGACGATCCCGATTTTCAGTCAATGGTCGGGGAAGCGCTCCGGCGGCAGCGAGACGAGATCGCCCTACAGCGCGAACTGCAGCTAGAAGCTCGAAGAGCACGATACAAGAGCAGCGCACCTGTACAGGTAATTCTCTCTTCACTGACTGAAGTGCGCCCGCGAACTCCACCACAGACAGGATGAAGCGCGAGATCATTCAATCATTCCGGTCAATCTCACGGTACGCTATAGCAGAAGCGTCAAACCCCAAACGCCGTTCTACTTGTGATGTCCCCCCCCGGAGGCCGATTAGTGGCCTGGTTAAACCGGCTTAGTTGTACACCCGCTTTGGGAGAAACCAGACCGACCCGCACCCCGAGTAGACGTCGTGGGAGTGCGACATCTCGACCGACACGCCGCTGCACTGCGTAAGAGATACAACGTCGACATTTTGCATTAGTGTCACCAACCTCACCGATTCTTGCGCCTTGCTCCCCAATCCTTCGGCAGCTCCGAATATCGGCACAGGCTCTTTTCCATCCGGAGATAAGGAAGGGCTCTCTTGGGGCAACAGTCCAGTTCATCGGCCTTCGTCGGCTACGATTGGCACGACACATAGATCTGACGGCTTCGAAATGGCGATTCCCGAACACACCGCGCGTCAAAGCGAAGTCTTGATGCCGAAATATCGACCTCCATCTCGTCTATCGCGTGCTTCTGTGGCACAGAACCCGTGGGCGCCGAATACGACGCGGCAGGCCCTCGACCGAACCCGTCCAACCCTGGTATTGTCCATGGCAGTGAACGAATCTAATCGTGGCACAGCATTCTCGAATTAACCTAGAGCACAAGGAGCGCCACACGTCATATGAAGCTTGCAATCGTCCACCTTAGCGACATTCACTTTAAGTCTGCCTCTGATGTCGGATTGAGACGAAGAGCAAAACTTTCAAACACCATTGCATTCTCGCGTTCGCCTGAAGAAGAGCTTATCTTCGTTATCACCGGAGATATCGCAAACACCGGGGACCCAGCGGAATATCAAATCGCAATCCAATTCTTCACATCCCTGCTTGCCGACCTCGGCATAGATATCAAAGCAAATCCCGCTGCTATGACCTTCATTCCCGGCAATCACGACTGCAATTTCCGAGGTATAGGCGATCTTCGCCCGCGATTGCTAGATGAGATCCCCTCGCAACTTGAATCCATAGACGCCTGCGGCGAAACAGTCGAGACGCTACTGCAGGTTCAATCTCCTTTCTATCAATTTGTAATGACACTCACGGGCGAGCAGATTCCCTTGGAAGATCGTCTTCTACAAGTGCGCAAATTAGCGTTCGGCAATTTCATGCTTGAATTCCGTTGCTTCAACTCCTCATGGTTGTCACGCAGAAATGAAGAGCCCGGCTCCTTAGGCTTTCCCACCTCCGTGTTCACTAGGGCTTCCGAGAAGACTGATGCAGACGTAGTTATTTCGCTTGTACATCATCCCTCGAATTGGTTGAACCCGATAAGTCATCAAAGCTTTCGGAGAGCAGTGCAAGAGAGCTCTGACATTCTCATCACGGGGCATGAACATCTTCAGGGGGGACAGGTAGTTGCACCCTTTTCAGGCTCCCATTTAGTGCATTTTGAAAGCGGCGCTTACCAGCCCCATGACAGTGGCGAAAGCGCTTTTGGCATCATTCATTTAGACCTGGATTCTCGCACGTCGCGCCACGAGGAGTTCCGATGGTCAACCGGGTCATATGTCAAGCCCGGTTCTGATAAAGTCGTCCCACTCGGAGAAAAGCACGCCAGAGTTAATAGCCTCCAAGTTGTAAACAACTTTATATTGAAAATGACGGACCCCGGCACTGGCTTTCTACACCCGAGACAGCAGGATCTGAGGCTAAGTGACATTTTTGTTTATCCAGACTTGAAAACTAGATCGATTTCCCGAAAGCTGCAGGCGTCAGGAGATCTTCCGAGAAATATTTCAAGCGCAGAGGTGCCGACCCGCGTCCTGAACACCAGTGCCCTGGTCATCGCGGGTCCTCCAGACTGCGGAAAGAGTGCTCTCGGCAAGTCTTTGTTCATAGAAGCAAATACCAAGCACTCACGGTTTTCCTTGATGATCAAAGGGCAAGAAATCGTTGGTGCCGATCCCGGCGGAGCATTCAATAGCGCCGTTGACAGCGCGATCGACGAGCAATATGGGCCTGGCAATAGAGGGTGTTATGCAGGACTAAATAGGAATGATCGCGTCTTGATAATTGATGATTGGGATGAGGCGAAATTTAGTCGACCTGGACGCTCCGCGATTCTTAAACACGCGACCGCTCACTTCGGATGCACAATCCTATTTGTTGACGATATATTCTTGATTCAGGAGCTCTCGCGAGGAAGCGAGAGCTCGCCCCTGTCCGGCTTTCAGATTGCGGATATCCGCGAATTTGGCTTCAGATTGAGAGGCCAATTAATTGCTAAATGGCATAGTTTAGGCACTACGTTTTTAGAGGAGGAGCGCGTGCTGGCGAGGAGGATCGCGGATAGCACGCGGGTCGTCGATACCGTTCTGGGGCGGAATCTTCTCCCATCCTATCCGGTGAATATACTTACATTGCTGCAAACATACGATGCCGATGCCGGTTCACAAAACGGGGGGTTGGGCAGCTACGGTCAGGTGTATGAAGCCTTGATAACCGCTAGGCTCGGACGCGTAAGCATGAAGTCGATCGACATTGGGACCAAAATTACATTTCTCTCCAGGGTGGCTTGGAGGCTCTTCACCTCTCAAAAGCGCCACCTTAGCCAGAGTGAATGGCGACAACAGGGAGAGCAATACTATAAAGAATATAAGATTCCGCTAGATAGCGATCAGTTGTTACTCTCACTACTTGACGCGGGTATTATCGCCGAGGATGTTGACGGGTTTCGCTTTAGCTATGGTTATGGATACTGCTATTTTGTCGCCAAGTATTTTCAAGAGAATCTCGCGGATCTTGATGAAGGAAGTGGCCGCGCGGATCTGTTCAGGCAATTGAAGAGCTTATCGGAGAGAGTTTATAAGCAGGATAACTCGAACATTATAATCTTCTACGTTTTTTTGACGAAAGATCGGTCGCTCATCAATCACATCATCGCGAATGCGCAAAGAATCTTTAAGGACGTGCCGGAGTTTGATTTTGATTCTCATCTTGATTTTGTCAATCAGATCATCACGCCTGATCCTGTGATGCACTTGCCTGATTGCTCAGTTCAGGAAAATAGGGAAAGGCTGGCTCAGCGGCGAGACGAGTCTGGCGAATCTATAGAACCCAGCAGCGACCCGTCAGTAAGCGACATCGTCTACGGCGAGAAGTTGCCGATTGAGCAAAAACTGATCATAGGAATTCGGTATCTAAGCCTAATGGGGCAGGTCTTACGCAACTTTCCTGGGAGCCTTAAGGCTGAGATAAAGCTGGAGCTCGCGTTCGAAAGCTATTCGCTCGGACTGCGGATTTTAGGCGCTGTCTTTTCGCTGACACACGCTGATGCCGAAAAACTTACTGAGGACATATCCAAAGTTTTGAGAACCAGGATGGCGTTTACGGGCACCGACCGAGAGCTCAGATCCCGTGCAGAGCTGATCATCGCTGAGATGTTACGGGAGGTTACGTTTGCTCTTTTGAAACGCATGTCGCACGCAATTGGTTTGAGAGAGCTGGAGGCCACGTATGAAGAGGTTGCGGAGCTTCGCGACAATAGCTTGTCTTCGCGCCTCATTCAACTGGCGATTCGCCTTGATCATTTCGTGAAGTTCCCTAAGCAAGACGTTGAATATCTAGCAACGGAACTTGGAGCGAACACGTTTACTTATCAAACCTTGAGAGACCTTGTCTTGGATCACTTCTATCTCTTTCCGGAGGACTATACGATCCAACAGTGGGCGGGGAACCTCCTGAGTTTCGCGGTGAACACGGCACTAATTAGAGGTACTTCAAAGAAACTCTTGAAGGCAGGATCGGCCTAAGTCGGCACCCCAAAGGCGGATAGCCGTTTCTTTATTTGTGTAAGGGAGGCTAGGTGTCCATGGAACGGTGGGCACCAAAAGCATAGCTGACATCGAACTCCTCGGATAAACGATCAGCCAAACTTAAATCGATTTCGTCATCGACCCCCTCCGATCATTTGTTGGCGGCAAGATTGAGGGGCAGCGCCAGAAGCAGACACGCCCAGTCCTCGATGGATTGATCCGCTTGCAGAAGGACGCGTTACGCCATCCTCATCAGCCGGCACCTTCCAAGGGTGACCGTCGGCAGCGCCGTGTACCGGGCCTCGGGGCTTTGCTTCAAAGACGCCGCTCGGAGCGAGTGCTCGCTGCCAACGGGCCGTAAGACGCGCCGTGAGATCATGGCCCACCCGAAGTCGAAGGTCGGAAGGGTTGGCCCATATGTCTTCTACTAGATTGTTAAGGCTGGCAAGCTCGAAAGGCATGGGAGTTCGCTCAGCAAGCATATATTCGGGGGCGGCACCGCGCCCTCAGTCGTTCGGAAAGCTGGGCATGAGGATCTCCTGATGTGGCATCGAACTTGCACCTTGCGCTGGTGGGAATGTCCGGAACACCGGGCCCGAGATGCGCATTTGCATGTAAGCGCGGCGGAAACATACACGAGGTGCGCGCTCCTGTTTGTAGCAGTTTGAATTTGATAGTCTCGGATTTCTAGGTGAGTATGACCGAACAAGAGCAAGAAACGATGCGAGTCTGGATCATGTTATGAGAGCCTCCGGCATGCGAGCAGGGGCTTGGACTCCTTCTCGAATTCGCCCAGGCAAGTTTCAGAAGACGCTGGCTGGACTGAGGAGGCGGCACCAGTCCAACGTGCTGCTTCAGCCGTGGTATAGTTCCGACCATCCGATATTTATGAGGGAAGGGAAGATCCTATGCACATCCTTACCAGTTGGAAGCAATGGTCGATCGTGATAACTGGTGCGTTTGGTATTTTGGCTCTTCTAACTGATTTCAAAACGAAGAAAAGACATCCGGTTACGGGGGAAGAGGCCAGCCGCATCAATATCTGGGGATATGTGTCGCTTACTGGAATTATTCTTACAGTGACGGGAGGGGTCATCTCCCAGCAGAGAGACGCAGCTACCGAGACCGAGAAGACCTACAGGCTAGCGCAGAAGGCCGACGAAACCTTGAATGACATTCAGCGATCTTTGGCACCAATTGATAATCCTCGATTTACCATGTCGCTCAGGATCTCATGTGCCAGTAAGGCTTTCTACGAAGGTTGTGAAAAACGAGGTCGTCTTCCTGGTTCCATTTTTGGAATCAAGGGCGTGAGCCTAAATGGATTGCCTCAAGATTCTTCTGCTAGCGTTGATGTATCGATATATCAATCGCCTAGTTCGCCGGCCTTGGCTGCGCTCTTGTCTGGTGGCGATTACTCAACGTCACGCGGCGATCTTGAGTTTGAAATAAGGGCATCGAGCCGTGAAAGGGACAATAGCCGGTGGCAGTTTTGGTTTTGGGATAGTGGCATCGACCAAATAAATATTTATAGTGCCAGCGGTCGACTCGAACACACCAGCGGTCAGCTTATTAGTATCCTGGACCTGCACGGAGCCGTGATAGTCGTGGGTCTTGACAATGAAATCATGACGGAAGCATCACCACTGGTATTCCAACTTGTAAACAAGAACGGACAGTCAGTGAGGACGTCGCATTTCCAGAAGATCGCTGTGCCCAATAAGTCATACGAAGACTTCTTCCAAGCTACGGTACAGTAACTGAATCGTTTCTCAGCCGACATCTCTCCGTGCCGGTGATCGCTGCCGAGTTTTCGACAGCTTATCTTTGATACACACCTGAATGCCAGTCATCTTGCATAGTCGGGACCATGACCACTGGCTATCCGGCCAAGTCATCGAGCCGCTGGTGGATCTCTTGCGACCATTTGAGTCGTACGCGATGAACATGTCACCAGCCAATCAGTCCGTCGGGAACCCGCCAGTAACGTCTTAGCATGTTGCGCTCAGTTTGCGCCTTGTTATACCGAGCCGCCTTTGTTCCTTCCGAAATTCGAAAATGCACCCGTGTTCTTTGGTATACGGCTCCCTCGGACAATGAACGCTTCAGGTAAGGGCGAGATAGCCCTGTCTACGAGTTGCCCTGTGCGGTGAGTTGTTATGTTGGAACTCGGTTGGCTCGCGTTGCGATTGGGGCATCAGGCGCTGCAGGGCTAGGAGAATCAACCACCCTTTCGCCTTGTCGAGGCGACGTTCCTGTCCGGAGTCCTTCCGAGACCGGGATCTTCCTTCGGAGTGGCCCGCTGAAAAACTGCATACAAGTTGGAATTACCGCTAGATGCCGTAATTGATACCGGGGGAAATACCGGGGACGCTGGGCAGCAATTGAGGGATAAGGGCAGTAATCGATCATGCCTTGATGACTGCTAAAAGCCTCTTCGTGAACAGTCAGAATGCGATCGTAGCAGTTAAGGGCAATCGGCTCCCCGGCAACTGTTAACCGAAGGGTTGTAGGTTCGAGTCCTACCTCAGGAGCCAATAAACGCTATATAAACCAGCAGGTTAGAGAACCCATCCGAGAGGTGGCTTTCTTCCTTTTGGTCAGGTGGCTGTTTTGGTGGCTGTTGAGGAGATCTTGTGGCTGTTCTCCCGCCCGCCGCTCCATGCCAGGCTGCGCATGTCCGCGCAGCCCGATCGTAATCCCTACTCTTTGGCTGCAGTCAAAGTGACGTTGCGGATGAATGAGTATGAGTCTGGGTGGTCGCCCCACCCCTTGCCAACTGCATTTGCCAGCTTCGAGAGCCTCTCGATGTCCGTCTGGCGGATCGAGTCGGTCACTTCACATTTCGCCTTGTCTAGGGCCTTGGCCTCGATTGTCTGCAAGTATTCAGACACAGCGGCGGCCTCAACCAGAACGATGCCTGCCCCCGCCCAATGGCGATCTTCTCCATTCTTCTTAACGCCTGAAACCCAGAACGATTCGCCAGTCTCCATATCGACGTAGTTCCCGCCTGATTCTCCGCGTCGCTGGCCTTTCAGCTTCATCAAACCTCGTCCGTTGAAATACACAGTCCGACCAGTTTTCGACATACTCACGTAGCCGATCCAAGCGGGACCGTCATCGGAATGACCGCTTTTGAGTTCGATGTACCGGAGTTCCCTCATAGCCCGAGTGTGGCACATGAGGCTTAGGCCGATCAATCCTTCACGCCCACGCATGTCCTGAGTCCGAAAGTAAGCGGAGGTCGGCATTTAGCATCCTTGCTAAGATCGCAACGTGTCCAAGTCAGTCCGTTGGGTTCATATCGTGCTTGAAGTCATCGGTGGCGTCGCGTTGGTCGCTGGCCTGGGGTGGTTGGCATTCTATTTTTTGTTTATCGTTCCGATGAGCCATTTCTCTGATGGGAACTGTAGCCCCGATACCGAGCAGAGGATTGTGAACGCTCCGGATGGAGGAGCACACAACTTCAAGAGTTTCCATAGGACTTGCGGCCAGTACAACTTCTTTTTTGCTTACCTAAGCACAGGCAATCCCAACAAAGGCTATGAGTATGAACCTATCCTCGAACTAAAGAACGTAGGTCCAGGGGCGGCGAGCGCAGTGTGGGAAGGACCAAATCGAATAACCATCACATATCCAAAATCGGCAGAAGTCGTGGATGCTTATGCGAAGTTGTTCGGAATAGACATTGTCCTACGTCCGCAGTGATTGAAGGAGAGGCGTCCAAATTTTCTGAAAGTTGCCTCGCCGGAAACTTCCGACTCACGGCTGATCGCTTTTGAGGATGGTAAAGCGTGAGGTATGCATGAAAAGATCCTCCCATGCCCTCGTCTCGGCATCCTCACTTCGCATAGTTGGAGTATTCACCCGTTCCGTCCGGAAATCTGATGTCCCAGATTTCATACCCAGTGACATTCAGAATCTGTAGCTTGGTGTCATGTGTAAACCGAAAGAGAAGATCTCCTGTTTCCTCATCAAGAACAGCTTCTTCGACCATCTTGTCAGCCAACCGCTCTCGTAGCTCCTGGATGGCGTCAATAACCACTGGCAAGCCATACTTTTGCTGATGATCAAAGCTGCTGAAACTTGCCCTTACATGCTCAATGAGGCGCCAGAATTCCGCTTGCAGTTTAGTCCCCTCTCCGAAGAGCAACAATACTGACGCCTGTCCGGGTTCTGGATAGACACCGACAAGTCTTTGTTGGCTCCCAACGGAGCCTTTAGTGTCAAGCGAGCGCGGCCATATAAGAGTGGTCAGTGGTTCACTAACTCAGCAGTCGACTGGAGCCCTAACCCTCGGCACCCGTGGGGACGTACCCTCCACTCCAGCGTCCGTCAAGGTGCTTCGCCCGCTACGCGGCGCGCAGAATCGCGCGGCCTTGACCGACGCTTCCGCTCCGGGTGAGGCGCTGTCATGAGAAGAATGTCTTCTTCTCATGTGTCCAAAGACACATGGAACAGGCAACAGCGGAGAGCTACAGTGAGCTAATGAAGTCAGCAAAGGCCGACGGGCGAACCCTCACGCCCCGCGCTGAATGGGTAAAAATGGGCAAAAACGGATATTTGCCTGATCGGGTGCAAAATGGCTATAAATGGGTGAAAATGGATATCAGCCATGCACCGCATCACCAACATCACGATCACCCCGGAAATCCTTAAACTCATCGCAGAAATCGACGAGTTCAAAGGGCGCTGGACCGTCATTGAGACCCTCGCCCCTGAAAAACTCACCACTCTTCGACGAATTGCCACAATCGAGAGCGTGGGGTCGTCCACCCGTATTGAGGGGTCGAAGCTCAGCGATGCAGAGGTGGAGAAGTTGCTCTCCGGGCTCCATACCAAGTCATTTGCCAGCCGCGACGAGGAGGAAGTCGCGGGCTACGCCGATGCGACGGATATGATTTTCGAAGGGTACGATGCGATTGCTTCGACCGAGAATCACATCAAACAGCTCCACGGTGTTCTCCTCAAATACAGTTCCAAGGATCAGGACCATCGTGGCCAGTATAAGACCGTCACGAACCATGTCGAGGCGTTCGGACCTGACGGTAAGAGTCTGGGAGTTGTCTTCGAAACGGCGACCCCATTTGAAACGCCGGGATGGATGAAGGACCTTGTTGATTGGTTCAACCGCGCCGTGGAAGAGGAGAGCCATCACCCTCTGATCCTCATTGGGATCTTCATTGTGGTGTTCCTCGCTATCCATCCGTTCAAAGACGGCAATGGCGGGCTATCGCGTGCGCTTACGACCTTGCTATTGCTACGGGCCGGGTACAGCTACGTTCCCTACAGCTCTATGGAAGGCGTGGTTGAGCAGAATAAGGACAGCTACTATCTGGCCCTCCGCAGGACTCAGCAAACGATCCGCAAGGAAGAACAGAACTGGGAGGCTTGGTTGGTCTTCTTCCTGAAGACGATGGCTAAGCAGAAAGATAATCTCGCCGCGAAGGTGAAGGAGGAGCAGGCGCTTCGCTCATCTTTGGCCGCCCTTTCCCGTCAGATTTTGGAGCTGGCGAAAACGCGCGGCGAAGTCACCGTCAAGGAAATTGAGGACTCGACCGGCGCGAACCGCAACACCATTAAGGTGCATGTCAAGAAGCTGGCAGAGCAACAATACCTGCGTCAGGTCGGGCAGGGGCGCGGGGCACGCTACACGATCAAGTAACTGCCGCGCGGTTGGCCTCAACGTTCATTAAGGCGGAAGGTAAAAGCATCTCTTTCAAAGAGTGCAAATCTTAGAGTCTCGGGTCAATTGGTTCACTTTCCAGTGCTAGAACTCCGAAGACGCACTCATGAGTGAGGCGCAGGGGCTCTTTGCGAACGAACCGCTCAAGCGCCTCGATGCCAAGTGCAAACTCCCGGCTGGCGAGGGATCGCTTGGCTCCCACGTTCCTTGAACGAAGGCGTTCAAGGTTCTCCGGCAGGAGATACTCTGGGCCGTAGATGATGCGAAGGTATTCGGCACCCCGGCATTTTATGGCTGGCTGGGTGATCCCGCGTCGGCCTTCAGCGATGAAGTTGAGCGGTTTAACGACCATGCCTTCTCGGCCTTGAGCCGTCATCTGCGTCCACCAAGCGACTGCATCCGCAGTGCTCGCTTCATCTTGAAGATCAACGATCTTGAATGGAGTAGGGAACAAGATCTCCGTATCTGCTCCGCAGAGCTTGGCAATCGTCTCCATGTGCCAAGTGTGCGGCTTGTCTGTATGAACTGTTCCTTCACTTGCCAGGATGTGGAATGGTGCAAGTTTTAGATCGGCCAGTGAACCGACCGGCCAGCAGTATTGCCGATAGGCCGTGGTGTAATGCTCGACAGCGCTGAGTCGTTTAGAGGTTTGTTCAGATAGCGATTCCAGGCCCGGAACACACAGTAGTGCCTTCGTGATGAGTTCACTCTCAGCTCGCAACGCATGGACGCCGGCATTGCCGACAGGCGCATACTGCTTCTGGAGCAACTCCTGCGCCTTCGCAGACCAGGGCATCAGCTCGCAGTCCAGACAGAGCCAATCCGTCGCGAGTTCTTCCCATAGCCCGGACCTCTCGACTGCTGATTGCAAGCGGGCGAGAAACTGATGCTCCAAGGCTTCATCGGTGAAGAAGCGGCGACCGGTGCGGGTGTACACCGTTCCGAGTGACGCTTGGACAACGCCGAAGCGGTTCTGAGATACGGTCTCGTCTTTGCAGAGGACAACGACAGCGCGAGATCCCATGTGTTTCTGTTCGCAAACAACGGTGGCGATCCCTTCCTTGCGGTAGAAGGCGAATGCCTCGTCCGGATGTTCCAGCAGGTTCTCGTGCTTACTTGTCTCGGTGGGTGACATCGTCGGCGGAAGATAGATGAGCCACTTGGGGTCACTTGCGAACCGGCTCATGACTTCAAGCGCCGCAATCGCATTCTCTTCCCGAATCGTGATCTTCGGCTTCAGCCGTGTGTCGATAAGACGTTTACCGACTACATCGGCAAGATCGAGCACATCATCCTGTGCGTGCTGCAAGGGCCGCTGACTCTCGGTCGTTTCGGGCAGGAAGGGACGGGCAGGCTCGTAGTATGTCTGATGCGCTTTGACCGATACGATCTCGCGCTCGGGATAGCGCAGCGCTGTGAGTTCGCCACCGAAGACACAGCCGGTATCAATGTTGACCGTGTTGTTGAGGAAGAGCGGTTCGGGTACGGGAGTGTGTCCGTAGACCACCAGTGCCTTACCGCGATAGTCTGCCGCCCAGTTGTAGCGAACCGGCAGACCAAATTCGTCCGTCTCTCCCGTTGTCTCGCCAAAGAGGGCGAACTCTCGCACCGCTCCTGATCCGCGACCGTGCATGGACTCCTTGAGGCCAGCGTGGGCAACGACCAGCTTTCCATCATCGAAGACATAGTGGCTGACAAGGCCATCGAGAAACTTGGCGACTTCGACACGGAACTCATTCGACTCGTTTCCGAGTTGTTCCATCGTCTCCGCGAGACCATGCGTACGCTTCACATCTCGGCCTCGCAATGCTCTGACGAGCTTCATGTCGTGATTGCCTGGAACGCAGAATGCTTGTCCAGATTGCACCATGCTTGAAACGAGACGAAGTACCTGAACAGTCCCTGGGCCGCGATCAACAAGGTCGCCCACAAAGACCAGCTTGCGTTCGCCTGAGGACGAAATCGAATACATGCCATCGGATTGATTCACCGTGTAGCCGAGCTGCGCCATCAGTTCGACAAGCTCATCGAAGCACCCATGAACGTCCCCGATGATGTCGAACGGGCCGTGCTCGGTCTTTTTGTTATTCCAGAGTGGGTGCCGTTCGATGGTTACGGCATCCACTTCCTCGGGACTTGAGAGCTTGAATACGTGCCGGATGCCTTCGTGCGCCAGCCCTCGCAGGGAGCGGCGGAGTTGCTGTGACTGGTTGCGAATGACGTGCGGCCCGAACTGGCGATCCGGGCGAAGCACGTTGCGGTCCTGGCACACGCGCTCCGAGAGATCGAAGAGAATCGCCTCGGCAAAGAGATGAAACTCTTTCGCCAGAGCGATCAGAGACTTCCGTGCCTCTGGCTGGACGTTGGTCGCATCGACTACGGTCAGCCGGCCACGAGCGAGGCGCTTGCGGACGATCTCGTGCAGCAGGTCGAAAGCATCTCCGGTCGCAGACTGGTCGTTTTCATTATCGGAAACGAGCGCGCGGCAGAAGTCGGAGGAGACAACTTCGGTGGGCAGGAAGTGCTTACGCGCGAACGAAGACTTGCCAGAGCCCGAAGGCCCAACCAGGAGGACAAGCGACAATTCTGGAATGCTGATCTTCATACCGCCACCTCCTTCTGAGTAAAGACTGCCATCTGTGTTGGGGCACCTTTTTCTACATCGACCGGCCCTACCGGCTCGAATCGAATTCCATAGCCGAACCGCTCTGCTACTCCACTTGCCCAGCCTTCAAACTCAGTTCGTTTCCACTCGAAACGATGGTCGCCATGACGGAATTCGCCTGCCGGAAGCGTCTCAAAGATCGTGTTGTACTCTGCGTTCGGAGTGGTCAAAACGACGTACGTCGGTCGAGCAAATTCGAAGACGATGCGCTCTAAAGTCGCCAGGCGCGACGCATCCAAATGCTCTATGACTTCCACAATGGCGGCTGCTTCAA
The DNA here is from genome assembly GCF_025685565.1 of Granulicella aggregans. Lineage (NCBI taxonomy): Bacteria > Pseudomonadati > Acidobacteriota > Terriglobia > Terriglobales > Acidobacteriaceae > Granulicella > Granulicella aggregans. Next base: position 1,185,402 of record NZ_JAGSYE010000002.1, on the reverse strand, counting down.
ACCCGTTCAGCCGCTGGTCGCGGTAGGTCAGCGATCCTTGGACCAGTTCTATTCGGTTACGCTGCCGTTCCGGCAGCTCGTCCAATCGCAAGCGTTCCTTCGCTATCTCCAATGAACGCCATGACACATCCATTCCGAGGATGGTCTCAAACTGCTTCTCAGACAGGAACAACTTGAGTAGCTTGCCCTCACCACAACCGAGATCGACCACACGCTTTGCACCTGTATCTCGTATGACCGACAACACGGTTTGCAGGCGTTGGTCATGCAGCGAAGGTGCGCGTTCCGTAACCGCTGGCTCGACGGAAGGCGTCTGATCTGCCTCGTCACTCGGCGCTTCCTCCGCCAGCAAACGGCTCAGCGCTTCTCGCGTAAGACTCCGCTGACGCTTAAGGTATCGAGAGACAATGAGGTCCTTCTCTGGATGGGTACCAAGCCATCCTTCGCCGCGCTTCAGTAACTTTTCGATCTCGTCATTGGCTACCCAGTAGTGCTTTTCGTTGTCCAGGACCGGGATCAGAACATAGAGGTGTGTGAGCAGATCTTGCAGCCGAACGGTACCTGCAAGAGTGAGGGTGACGTAGGGGGATGCGCCCCATTCAGGAAACTCGTCGTCGAGCTGCGATCCCTGCATTTCGACGGAGTATCCGAGCGGCTCGAACAGACGCTTGACCAAATCCTCACCGCCACGAGCAGCGATGACGGGAAGGTGGGCAATCAATGGAATCGCTGTCTCTGCAAGCTCCTGTCGATCCTTACTCCGTCCGCTCATTGCTGTGCTGAAAATACGCCCCAGTGCGACGCTGAGGAATGAGTTCGCAGCGTAAGGGCGATCATTAACGTACTGTTCCAGCTGGCCACCTTCACCGGCTGGTCCCCGCCCCCGTACGAGCGCTACCGGATCGATCTCGATAAGCAGCGCCGCCGTGCAGATGTCAGAAGAAGCGTCGGGGTAGAACACGTAGGCTTTTCCAAACGAAAGTTCTTCCGTCTGGAGACGTGCTGGGTTCTTGTGGAGCAGATAGCCGAGATCTGTTGCCGGCTGATGAGTCGTGGAAATTGTAAGGAGCACAAATTTAGTTTAGTGGATAGACAGTGGCTGGGCTCCACGTTGGGTAAAAGGCCTGCGCTGCTTTGCAGCGGGTATGAGCTGACACGTCATCCCCAATAGGGAACTGCAAAGCACCCAAAGTTCACGATTGATAACGTTTTTGCTTTCAATTACTTGAGTTTTTGCGTTTCCGGCTGTAAACGTATGCGACGGTGGACAACATTCGTACAAGCGGCGACGGTTTGCAGAAACCGGTAACGCCGTGGAAGCATCCAAACGCATCAAGGGACTACCTGTTCCAGGTGGCAAATCGAATGGCCTCCGGTAACGTTTCACTCGCACCCTCAACGATCTCGCCTACAATCTGATGACCCGGGATGAGATCCTGGCGAAGCGCTGGCAGGTCTCCCTCGGCCATGTGCAGATCCGTTCGGCATACTCCACATGCGAGCACGCGTAACAATAGGTGGCCCGGACTCAGTTCGGGTCGCGCTACTTCCATGACCCGAAGATGAGCCCCCGCGGCTGTCGTTCGCGTTTCCAATACGGCGGCTTTCATGGAACCCTTGTCTCCCTTGGACTTCGTTTACCGAACCCGCCGCTTCGATCGGATCAGATCTTATTCTGCCGCATCAGCGGGCTCGGTCCGTTGCGGGGGCTAGGCGCGTACGAGATCGGGAACCCAGTAGCCGTCGCGATCGTAGTAACCGTAGAGACCGCTCTCGTAGTCGCGTGTGATGACAGCGTCGTCGACATACGCGGGTGCGTTCTTGATCCTTTCGCGTGATAGGTCGATGACCACTTCACGCGTCTCCCAATTTATGCTCTCAACCCATTGCGGCGAAACCAGGATTTTCTTACCAGGCCAGAAGTCTGTCGTCGCGACAACCAGATAACGGATTGCCCATGTCTCTTCATCGATGACGAAATCTTCGACATGACCGATTTCGCCGTCCGATGCGAGGATATGATAGCCCGTGACTTCTTGCGTGCTGCGAAGATGCCGGTTCCACGGGGCCTGACTCATATCCCAGCCGCTCCACTTGGCACTATCGCGCTCAAGATACGGGTAGGATCCCCATATATAAGGCCCACCCCAATAAGGCGGATAACCATAATAGTTGTAGTAGGACTCTTCAAACTGACGCGAAACCGGTTCATCGTCATCAATGGAAGGACTATTCTCTATCTGCTGTTTCGTGAGACTGAGCGAGACTGTTTCATCGATAGGGTCGATTCCAATCACAGAATATGGCGAAAGCAGAACCTGCCTACCGCTGAGCCAGCCAGCGGTTCTCGCTACAAGGTAGCGAATCGACCAATACTGGTCGTCAAAGTAAAATTCGCGCGCAGACCCTATAGTCCCGTCGGTGCTATTGAGTCGATAACCCTTCAGATGTTTCGCTTTAATCAACATGCAGTCTCCTTTGTGGCGCTATTTATGATTGATCTTCCTGCGCTAACAGCCTCGAACGCTCCTAACTGGGCTTCCTTAGAAAACCACCTTATTCTCAAGCGAGTCATTTCTGCTGTGCTCTTCGATACATACCGAGGGGCAGGGAGAACAAGGAGCTCTAAAGGCAAGCGACCGCGAAAGGGGATCTCGGTTCGCGAGGATGGAAGCATTGCGGCCTTACAGATTGCTCGTCTTCGAAGATAGACAGTATTTCCGTGAGCACAAGGGCGCAGACCTTGCTACCTGTCGGTGCAATTCTGTTCATGGCGTCAGCCTTGCCAGGCCGATGAGGGGTTGTCTATGTACAGTCGAATGTTCCGATGCTTCGTCCTGCTGGGATGTGGCTGTATCGTGTTTTCACCTTTCCTCTCAGCGCAGGCACCGGACGGCAGAACGCTTAGCGGCCCGGACGCACACGATTCGCCGCTGGGCCTCAGCGGTCGTCTGACGGGTGATTGGGGTGGAGCACGGAGGACCCTGAAGGAGCGAGGAGTCGACTTCGATTTTGAATACATCAGCGACTCGCTCTGGAACGTGAAGAGCGACAAGAGCGATCGTCTCGCAAGCTGGAATAGGGGGCGCGGGACGGTTGACATCGACCTTGGAGCGCTGATTCATCAGCCTGGATTCTCCTTCCATGCTACGGCTCTGTGGCAGGGCGGCGGCAACCTTGGAACTTACCTTGGAACAGAAACGAGCCCAAGCGGTATGTCGAGCTTCAACCTCTTCCGGCTGGACTCGTGGTGGATGGAGAAGCAGTGGCGGCATGATCGCGTCGCGATGCGCATTGGCCAGTTTGCCGGGCAGGACTTTTATGGCGATCAACATTATGGAACATCGTTCATCTTCGAACCGATGGGATATGCGTTGAGCAATTTGAGCACGACCTTCGAGACGGGCAGTCCAGGTTCGACATCGGCATTGGAACTTACAGCTGCGCCGATGCATAACGTCTATGTAGCGTCGATGGTGCTCGACGGTGACCGGCTTGCGTTCTTCCACAACACGACGGGTTTCGTCCCTCAGTTTCGGGGTGCACCGATCAGTGTGTCAGAGATTGGATACACGCCCGGAAAGAAGACGCTGGCCATGCGGCCCGCGGATGATGTGTCGACTCGGAGGGGGTACTCCGGGATGTACAAGTTTGGAGCCTCCTTCAATCCGGGAAGGTTCACGACGTCGACCGGAACGCTTCGGTCCGGCAACTACCTGATGTACTGGATGGCTAACCAGGCGGTTTGGCGACGTGATCCGACGGAAGGGAAGGGACTGGATGTCACGGCTGCCTACGATTGGAGTCCGACCAATGTGAACAGCGACAACCGTGAGTTGACGACTGGCCTGCGCTTTAACGAACCGCTCACGCTGCCAATTCACAACACTCTTGCCGTGGGCTATGTACGGAACAAGTTGAACCCGCTTTTTCTGCCGTATGGAGCAACGCCGTACAAGGCGGAGCAGGGTATTGAAGGCAACATGCTGTTCAATCTGCGGCCGATGATTCTGCTGCAGCCTACCTTTCAATACTTCGCCAACGTAGGCGGGGGCCCGCAGCGGGCTTTTGTCGCGGGTTTCAGAGCGCGCGTTGAGTTCTAAGATGCCGCTGTGCAGGAGATCTTCACGCTGGCTTTTCGAGCCAGTGCCTATCGATGCTTCACAACCAGAGCTACCGGGGAGTTTTCCATGCTAGCAGCAAACACTCAGCAAGTACCAGAGACGATGGCGCAACAGCTTGCCGCCTTTGTCGTCAAAGCACGCTACGAAGACATCTCTGCAGAAGCGGTTCAACAGCTGAAGATCCACACGCTCGATGCGATTGGTTGTGCGATTGGAGCCATGGAGGCGACTCCGCTGAAGGCCCTTCATGCGCATCTTGAAGACTTCGGCGGCAATCCGCTTACAAGTCTCATTGGCGGGGGTAAAACGTCGCCTGTACTAGCTGCGTTCTATAACTCGACACTTGAGCGGTACCTGGACTTTATGGACTCGTTCATTGCGAAGCATGAAACCTGCCATCCGGCTGATAACGTAATGTCCGTCCTTGCGGCAACCGAGTATTCGGAAAAAACTGGCAAGGATTTTATTAGCGCGCTTGCTGTGGCGTACCAGGTACAGTGTCGTCTCTCCGAGGTAGCTCCGGCGCGTCCGAAGGGCTTCGACCATACGGTACAAGGCGCTTACGCGGTTGCGTCGGGAGTGGCGAAGGCGCTTGGGCTTGATGCGGCTGGCGTGGCGAACGCGGTGGCGATCAGCGGAGCTTCGTATGAAGGATTGCGGGTCACTCGTTCCGGAAACCTGTCGAACTGGAAGGGGCTTGCCTATCCGAATATGGCGTACGGAGCGACGGATGCGGCGTTTCTCGCAATGCGCGGGATCACTGGGCCGATGGAGGTGTTTGAGGGCAAGGGCGGGTTGATGGATGCAATCACGGGAAAGTTCGAGATCGATTGGTCTAAAGAAGATCTGGAGATGGTGTTGAAGACTAACATCAAGAAGTACAACGCGGAGTTTCATGCGCAGACAGCGATGGAGGCAACGCTGGATCTTCGGACGCGTGAGAAGTTGAAGCCAACGGATATCAAGAGCATTAGACTTGCGATCTTCGATGTAGCTTTCAACATTATTGGCGGCGGTAACGATGGGAACAAGCAGCATGTGAAGACGAAGGAAGAGGCCGATCACAGCCTGCCCTATATGATTGCAGTCGCTCTTCTTGATGGTGCCGTCACGCCGGCACAGTACGACGCGCAGCGAATTCTGAAGCAGGACGTTCAGGAGCTGATGCAGAAGGTGACGGTGGTTTCAGACAGGGGCATGAGCGCAAGGTTCCCAGCGGAGATGCCGTGCCGACTGGAGATTGAGCTCAATAGTGGTAAGAAGCTCGCCATGGAGAAGCATGACTACGAAGGGTTCTACACCCGGCGCATGTCATGGGAGACGGTGGTTGCGAAGTTCAACGGCATCGCATCGCAACATGCAAGCGAACTGCAGTGTGCGGCGATTGTGGACGCTGTCGCGCATCTGGAATTGAACGGCATCAAGCATCTTGTAGCAGTCCTGAACGAGTCCTTCGTGGGGCGCCTGGCACACGCCTAGTCAAGAACTGTGCGCGGAACGATGGTAGGTGCAAAGCGAAGAGCGAAATCCAGTGGACTGGATTTCGCTCTTTGTCATGGGTGTAACGTGTGCGGGTGAATCTATTAAGCAGATGCTTTTGACTTCGCTTGGCGCGACCGCTCGAGCGACCACTTCAGCAGGGCTCCAGAGCGATAGATCCCATGGACAAAGCGACCATACGGCATGGTGAGGAAGAGTGTCATGACGAAAGATAGGTGGATCAGCACCAGGCTGCCCATAGCGGCACTTTGACGCAGGACCAGCAAGAGTAGGCCGGTGATGCTGATGGCTACGAGAAGAACGATGAAGGAGAGGTCCATGCCGTTCTGACTCTTGTCGACGATCTCTTCGTTACGGCGTTGCATCATGATCCAAAGCCCAATTGGGCCAACGATGAGTCCGACTCCCCCAACTGTGCCGAAGATCACCGGCAGGCTGGTGAAAGCTGGTGGCCCATGCTGACCGAGGGCGAAGTAGTCGAAGGCCCCGAGGGTGGTTGCGATCAAGCAGGACAGGAAGCCATAGAAGGTTGCGTGATGAAACCATTTCAAGGACTCTGAGCTGTTCTCCTGCGGGTAGCTACAGCCATCGCCGCCGTTGTCAAGGTTAACGAGAGTGAAGATGTCCTTCGCCGTTGTGGCGAGCGCACCGGGACTGGCGAGGGTTGAGTAGGACTCGCCGACGTTGCGCCAGAACCTGAGGAAGCCGATGAGCAGAGCTAGCGCGGAGAAAGAGCCCACGACGGCAAAGGCGATCGACATGACCGAGTGAGGAACGATCTTGTAGAAGTTGCCGTCGTGGACGGTCATGAATAGCTGGCCGCCAAGGAGGAAGCTGGCGGAGGTCATCACGGCAACGAGGATCAGCACGGTGAGGAGCGTTACCTTGAGGCCATTCCTATGGAATGCCTTTGCCATCGGTCCAGGCCAGGCATAAAGCTCGTAGGTGTAGACACGCAGCTTCGCGAAGGTCTTGGGAGGGTTGATGGCGAACTCGTGCGGTGGCGAATACTGGCATGAGTAGTAGCACTCACTGCAGTTATGGCAGAGGTTGGAGAGATAGTTGAGATCCTTTTCCTCGAAGACGGTGCGCGTCTCCATGGACTGCCAGACGGCACAGAAGCCTTCGCAATAGCGGCAGGAGTTGCATACCGCCATCAGGTGTTGGCCCTCTTCGAGAAGCTCAGCGGACAGCATGGATGGCTACCTCGGGAGTTGCGAGTGAAGCGGCTTGGGGATTCAGAGCTTGCATGGCTGCCTCGCGGCCGGCGATCCGTCCAAATACGGTTCCGATGGTGACGCCGATGCCCGCCGCATAGCCCATGCCGAGAACGTTTCCCGCCATGATTTCACCGGCGGCGAAGATGTTCTTTGAGCGCGTGCCACCCTTCATCAAGACCGTGGCGCGGTCGTTGACCATCAGCCCTAGATAGGTGAACGTGATGCCAGGACGTAATGGGTATGCGTAGAAGGGAGGTTGATCGATCTTGAGAGCCCAGTGAGTCTTTGCTGGTTTCAGACCCGTCGTCTTACAGTCGTCAAGGGTTTCGTGGTCGAAAGTGCCGGGCTGAACTGCGTCGTTGTAGGCTTTGATGGTTTCCACCACCTGTTCGGCCGGGAGCTTGAGGGCCTGAGCCAGTTCGCCGATGGTCTCTGCTTTGAAGGGTGGGAAGAGAGTAGGCATGAATTTCCCCATTGCCTTCGAGTCGATGAAGCAGTAGCCGACCTGGTCGGGTTGCTCGGCGACGAGACGCCCCCAGATGGCATAGCGCTTCGGCCAAAAGTCTTCACCTTCGTCGTAGAAGCGCTCGCCCTTATTGTTGACGACGATGCCGAGCGAGACGCAGTCGAGACGGGTCACGATCCCGCCATCGAACTTGGGCGAGCGGCCGTCGATTGCGACCATATGGCCTTCCCTGGCATCGCTGATCGATTCCATGCCGAGGTCGAGAAGACACTTGAGGACTTTACCTTTGTTATAGGGAGTGCCGCGAATGAGGAAGTTGTCCGCCATCGGTCCCCAGGCTTCTTTGAGCCATTCGAGATTCGATTCGAAGCCGCCGGAAGATACGACTACGGCCGTGGCGACGACGGTAGTTGACTTGCCGTCGATAAGGGCGGTCAAGCTTTGGAACTCTCCATCGACTACTCTCAGGGCGACGACTTCGGCGTTGTAGACGACGCGAACGCCGACGCGGTAGGCGGCGTCGTAGTAGGCGTTCATCATTGCCTTGCCGCCGCCGAGAAAGAAGGCGTTTGTGCGGCCGAGCTGGAGGGTTCCGCCAAGGGCCTTCTGGAAACGGACCCCGTAGGAACCCATCCATTCGGTGCATTCGGTGGAAGCACGGATCGTCATGCGAGCGAGATGCTCGTTCGTCTTGCCCTGCGTGACACTCAGAACATCTTTGTAGAACTCATCTTCCGTGTAAGCGCCGGACATGACTTTGGTGGGCGCGTCGTGCATACACCGGAGGTCTCTGGTGTGGCGGCTGTTTCCAGCACGGAACCATTGCGGAGCGCTTTCGAGCAGAAGGACCTTTGCGCCGCCTTCTCGTGCGCTCAACGCGGCGGCGAGTCCGGCGTTGCCGCCGCCGACAACTAAGACGTCGAAGCCCGATAGATCGTCCATGAACGTTTTCTCCAAAGATAGGTTGATGAAGCGGTGGCTGGGGTGTTGCATCTACGCGAGGGATAGATCCTTGGTCTTGGGTCCGAAGATGGTGACAATGATGGCGACGAGCACCCACATTGCGGCGATGTAGACGAAGACGCTCTTGTATCCGTAGTGGGTAAAGAGGAGGGCAATCAGCATGGGGCCGAATCCGTTGGCGAGACGCCCGGCACCATAGGCGATGCCAGAGCCTGAGTTGCGAATCGCAGTGGGGTAGCACTCCGGCAAGTAGGCATAGAGGATTGGGGCAAACGTCTGGATGAACATGGCGACGCAGAAGCCAAGGACGACGATGGGGACTATCCCTGTGCTCAGGCCATATCCCACGCCGAAGGTGCCGATGACGACCGCGAAGATCGCGATGAGATACTTACGTTCCCAGCGATCGGAGACGGCCACGGCGATCAGAGCTCCGACGGGAGCTCCGAAGTACATGAGGCAGGTAAACAGCAGCGACTTGGAGACAGGAAATCCCCGTGTTGCGAGCAGCGTGGGAACCCAGGCCATGAAGCCGAACAAGCCCAGAGTCTGGAAGACGAAGAGACCGATGAACATGAGGCTACGCGCGCGATAGGTCTTAGAGAAGAGATCGCTGAACTTCTCAGGTTTTGCCGCAGCTGCAGGGTCGGATCCGAGCGATGGGAGCTCCGCCCTAGAGTCCTTCTTAGAGCGCGCTTCGATTCGGTCGAGGACTGCGTCGGCTTTATCGTTGTGCCCCTGGGCCTCGTACCAACGAGGCGACTCTTCAAGGAGTCCGGAGAACAGAGGCATGAGTAGGGCGAGGCCGCCAAAGGCGAAGACGAATCTCCATCCGTAACTTGCGCGAGGGATCAACTCCCCTGCAACGAGCGCGGACAAAGGAATGCCGAAAAGTCCGATGACCATGACCCACGCTTGGTAGGCTCCACGTTTCTTCGACGGAAACATCTCGGTAATGTAGGTGATCGCGACGACTGTCATCGACGACAATCCAATGCCGGTCAGGAAGCGGGTTGCCAGCAGGCCGGTGAGGTTCCAGGCGCCGGCGTTGAGCAGCGAAAAGATAGAGAACCAGACAGTAGTGAGAAGCAGCGCCTTCTTTCGCCCAATCTTGTCGGAGATCCAGCCGCCGCTGATTGCGCCGACGAACATCCCAATGAATCCCGAGGAGGTGACGAGGCCGATGGTTGCGATGGAAAGCTTCCATTGCACGCGAAGTTCAGGAGCGACAAAGCCGAAGTTGTTGAGGTCGCCTAATTCGAAGAAGTAGACATACGCGACGAGCCACATGATGCGCTTCTGGAACGACCCGATCGGAAGGCGGTCGAGGCGAGCAGCAGCCGAATGTCTGGTCGCCTGATGTTGCTCTACCGCGGTCGTTGCCAAGATACACCTCCATTAGCGCTGATTGGGCGTGGATTCGAAATCGCCAAAAACGGTTATTTTGAATGTCGACAAGTCCTGTTTATGTAGATATTCGCCGAGAGACGGGAACAGGACTTCACTATGCCCAAAGCTAGCAGTTAGAGATGTTGCCTTCTGTGTTCAATTGCTCACGAATTGCACGGTGTCCTGGGAGACAAGACTTCTAGTGGCGTTGAAGCCCTAAGCGATCGCAAGAATCCGGATGAATAGGTGCGAGTGACATCCTTGGTCGGGGTTGCTGGGGATAGAACGTTCCTGGCTTATTGTGCGTGAGCCTCTTGTCTAGGTCCGATTCGGTGCCCACTGGGCGTCATAGGGAGATTGCCGGGTGTGCAATTGAGCACAGCGCACGAAAGGATGGGCGAGCAGACTCCTCAGGTAAAGATGTTTGCTCAATTTCGACTTCGAGGTGAGCAAGATCGGAATCGAAAGAATTAGACACGAGCAATAACAGGGATGGAGCGCCTCATAGTTCGCTTAGGGCAAGGAGAACTTATGCAGCTTCAGCAGGTGTCAACGAAACCTTATGCGCCTCTTCCATCGGGGGTGTTAATCGTCGAACCACATCCGGGCATACTAGCCGCTAGAACACTATTTCTCGCTGCCGCCGATTGCTATCTGGCAGTCTCGAACGAAGATCAGCCGGTTCCCCAGACACCGGACCTCGAAGTAAATGTCGCAATCTTAAGTCAGAGCTTTGGCAAAGCTACTCTCGCCTCACTGGCGCGAGGCGTGAGAACTCGTTGGCCAGTGGCGCGGATCATGATCTTTGATAATGCAGGTCTGGATATCGAAGACGAGCTTTACGATGTCGCGGTCGATGAACACTGCCGTCCCGAGGCGCTCCTGGACGCGTTGGTTCAACTTTCTGACCATGTCAGAGCAAGATATGGAAGCGCTAAATGGCTTCTGGAGGGAGATGTGGGATCACCTAGAGAGATCGAGGGACAACAACCGAGAAGGATCCCCCCTGAAAGCGATCCGAGCCATCTGCCTTCGAAAGTCCCGTTTGATCGAGAACGTCCGGGTGACGAATCACCCGATCGACGCGAATTCTAGACATTTGGCGCGCTAGCGGCTTGACTCGGTAGTGTCCCTTCGCCCGAAGAGTTCTAGCTGACAGAGTTATATTCGAGTTGTTCATCGTCGAGTCCCTTTCTCTGTGCAGTACGACTCAACCAAGAGTGTCTCGGCGCTGTCATGCTCCTCTCTGTAAGGTCAGGAGACCCACCATGAAAACAGCAGCAGCGTTGAAGCATGATGTCGAACAGGAACTGAGCTGGGAACCAAGTGTGAATGCAGACAAGATCGGCGTGTCGATCAACAACGGAGTGGTAGAGCTGGATGGCCACGTCGATAGCTTCTATCAGAAGTGGGCTGCCGAGCAGGCGGCACTTCGCGCCTGCAACGTCACTGCAATCGCAAGCGAGATCAAGGTCGACCTCCCATTCGAAAACGAACGTGCGGACGAGCAAATCGCCGCCGCAGCGAGCGACCATCTTGAGTGGAACCTTCAAGTACCCGAGTCTGTGAAGGTGAAGGTTGCAGACGGTTGGCTCACACTGTCGGGAACAGTCGAGTGGCAGTTCCAGAAGGCTGAGTCTGAGCGTGTTGTCCGTTCGCTTCGGGGAGTCAAAGCTGTCATCAACGAGATCCAGCTTACTCCGAAGGTCAGCGCAGTCGGCGTAAAGGTGAAGATCGAGGATGCTATCAAGCGCGACGCTCAGTTGAGCGCAAACAGCATCAAGGTTGAGACAAACGGGACTAAAGTCACGCTACGCGGTCGTGTGCACTCATGGAGCGAGCTTCAGGACGCGGAGCATGCAGCCTACGACGCTCCTGGAGTCTCCAGCGTATCAAATCTCATAGAGATTGGCAGTTGAATAGTTGCTGCGGGGACGTGGTGCCAAGCCTCGTTCCCGCAGCGATAGACTTCTTGAATGCTAAGACCTCCTATGTGCTGTCGTTCTCTCAGAAGGAAACCTACAGCGCGCCTAAGTTGCGTCTACACCGACCCTAAGGAACGAATGGCGATCAGATCCATTGTTTTCGCATTAGTGTTCAGCTGCATTTGCTGCATAGCTTCGCGCGCAGAGAGCGTGAAGGATTACTGCCCGCACTCACCTGACTCGATTTCGTCGCCAGCTTCGCTTGATCGCCGTCTCGGCCAGTCGATCTCTGAAATGGCACCTCTGCTTACGCATCCAAGTGCTGTGCTCGCCGAGCAGTTCTATGAAGCGTGTGGCTTCATGCCAGCCTGGGTTCATTAGGGCAAGATCACTCCTGCTGGAAGCGGAATGCTCGAGATCTTGAAGACAGTGTCCCTGAGAGGTCTTGACGCTAGAGACTACACCGTGCTTGTGGCTCCCATCGAAGCTGGAGATGTCGACTCGCCGACGGCGTTGCGTCGAGCCGCTGCTTTCGAGCTTGCGGTCAGCGTGGCTACCATAAGGTTGACGATGGACTTGCATTGCGGTCGGATCAATCCGCACGAAGCGCACGCCGATCTGTTGGCAAACTGCGAAGGATTCGACCCTGAGAAGTTTGTATGGCACGTATCCCAGTCCCAATCACCTATGTCAGAGTTCGATTGGCTCGAGCCACCGTCGCCCGGCTATCAGCGGACCAGGCTAGCGCTACAGCACTACATACCTATGCTATCCAAACCTGAGATCATTCTGCAGCCGGTCGGCAAGGCGGTGAACGTCGGCGATTCCTATGCCGCATTAGTTGCTCTACGCGCTGTCTTAGTGCCGGATGGGGACCTGAGGCAGAGCGAGATCATCGGATCATCTTTGATCTATGACGAGAGTACTGCCACCGCAGTCAAATCGTTCCAACATCGGCATGGACTGAACCCTGATGGCGTTCTCACTGCCGAACCTACCGGCAATTGTCTGTGTCGATCGGGGACCGAGTGGCTCAGTTGCAGCTCACGTTGGAACGTTGGCGATGGATTTCGCAGGCGTTCGCTGAACCCCCAGTCGTTGTCAACATCCCCGAATTCAAACTTCGCGCTTATGACTCTAACCTGAAGGTTGTGCTCGCGATGGAGGTGATCGTTGGTGGAGCGTACCATCGCCAGACGCCAGTCTTTCAGAATCAGATCTCCTCCATCATCTTCCGGCTCTATTGGAACATTCCTCAGGACATCCAGCACCGCGAGGTGGAGCCAGCCATGCGTCGCGATTCGAATTATCTGGCCAAGCATGACTACGAGAAAGTGAGTATCCCCGGAAAGGGCTTCCGTATTCGGCAGCGGCCTGGCGACCGCAATGCGCTTGGCCTGATCAAGTTCTCCCTTCCGAATCGATACGACATCTACCTTCACGGCACGCCGCTGCCGAAACTCTTCGAAAAGACCCGTCGTGACTTCAGTCACGGATGCATTCGACTGGAAGATCCTGCTGCCTTGGCTGTTTGGGCTCTACAGCGGAATGGTGGTTGGTCCAAAGAGAAGGTCGAAGCTGCAATGCATGGGGAGCAAACAACCACGGTATCCCTCGTGAACCCCATTCCAGTCTTGATTGTGTATGCAACGGCATTCGCGGGCGAAGACAACATTGTGTACTTCCTCCCCGACATTTACAGCGAAGACAAGAGCCTATCGGCACTTCTGCAGGCGGCCAGCAAGAAGAGTCATGCAGAGACTGTGGACGATGCCGCCGCCCTCTCTGTAGGGATCAACAATCAAGTGGAAGGCAGGAACTCTAAAGGGTCTTTGTAGAAGCCTTCACAGGGGCGTAGCGCATCTGAATGACTATGACATTGACAAACTTTCGCACTCTCGGACGCTCCGGTCTTGTAGTCAGTCCTCTTGCCCTTGGCGCAATGACGTTTGGTACACCGCGTTGGGGATCGCCCGATGATGTCTCCGAAGCAATCTTCAATGCTTACGTCGATGCTGGTGGAAACTTCATCGACACCGCCGATGTCTACGCCAAGGGCAGAAGCGAAGAACTGACGGGCGGGTACATCGCTGCCCGGAACCTTCGTGACAAGCTGGTTCTAGCCACCAAATTCTCCTTCAATGCTGAGCCGGGCAATCCCAATGCGGGGGGCAACGGCCGAAAGAATCTCCATCGCGCTCTTGAGGGCTCGCTGCGTCGCCTCAAGACGGACTACGTTGATCTCTTCTGGATGCACGTCTGGGACCAGGTAACTCCAATGGAGGAGGTCCTGCAGTCGATGGGTGACCTCGTTCGCTCCGGCAAGATTCGCTACTTCGGGTTGTCAGATGTTCCCGCGTGGTACGCCGCAGGGATGGCCGCCATGGCACGCGTTCAAGGTGTCCCTGGCCCCATCGCTTTGCAGATGGAGTACTCGCTTACCGAGCGCGCCATCGAGTACGAGTACATCTCAATGGCACGCGAATTTAGCCTGGGAATCACCCCCTGGAGTCCTCTTGCCGCCGGTTTTTTGGCTGGAAAATATAGTCGAGACAGCGACGGCAATGTGCATTCGGACGGAGGCAGACTTGATCTGAACCTGCCATCGTTTCAGAAGTTCAAGGAGAAGAACTGGCGGGTGCTCGATGTACTGCGTAAGGTGAGTGACGACGCGGGCGTTCCGACGGCCAAGGTGGCGCTTGCCTGGGCATCAGCTCAACCAGGAGTTACGTCACTGATCCTTGGAGCCAGCAAGCTTGAGCAGTTGCATGACAACATTGCCTCTCTTGAATTCACTTTGACTAAGGAGCAGCTCAAAACACTTAGCGAGGGAACAGCGCCGGAGCTGGTAAGTCCGTACCTGATGGCACGACCGGAAGTAAAGCGTGGCATCTTCGGAGGTACAGAAGTTCAGAGCTGGGGCTGAGCTACACGTTTCTACGCGGACAGCCCGTTAGGTGGTTCAGATTCGCAAGTTGGCAATGCATGAGAGAAATGAGGATAGATATGGCAAGCAGGATAGACCCACTACTAGTTCAGCTTGAGAAAGATCGCTCCGAACTCGCAAGAACTCAATTTGAGCAAGAAGCAATCGAGGCACAGCCAACTCATCTGGGGTTTGGCGACGCAACTCGGCGGATCAAACTCGTCTATGAGGAAGATGCCCTTGCTGAACGCATCCACAAAGACCGAGAGCGTTTGGCCGATGCGAATTTACTCCCGCCACCGGGGAAATGATTGGGCCGTATGCTAACGAGCAGCCGGATTGAGAGGCTGGCATCGACTCAGTCGATGCCAGCCTCTCTTCTCATTGCTTTCTGTAGAGGAAGGGGGCCGAAATGGCTAATGGCCGTGACCGCCGCCATGATTGCCACCGCCGTGATTGCCACCGCCGCGTCCCTGAGAGCCAGCTCGATGTTCGCCAGCGCCGCTATGGCCGGCCTCGCCGACATGCCCTTGTCCATCGCGTGCTTCGTTGGGTTGGAAATGATTGAAAGGCCGATCCCCGTGGCCAGGCATAGGGCCAGCATATCCGTGCCGCGGATCGAAGCGATTATCGACGTGACCGTAGAAGCCCCGGTGGCCATGGAACCACGGCCCTGCTCCAATGAATAAACCGCCATTGAACCAATCAGGTCCATAGTAGCCGTATGGGGAGCAATCGTAGGGAGAGTAGTCGTAGTATCCGTAGGGGCATCCAGGTTCCACGCCAATGCCAATGGCAATCTGGGCGGGCGCTGCCGTCAGAGGAGCGATCAAACTGACGCAGAGAGCCGAGAGGGTCAAAATCTTTATGTGAGCCATAGTTCTCCTAGTTGCTAAGACTTAATATCTGCCGTTGTTTGTGCCGGAGCTGAGCACTGTTGCTCAGAGACTAAGGGACTGAAAGCCGCACACGGCGCGCCGTCGGGATCATCAATGAGATCCGGTCACGGTGTGTCTGGAGGCCAAGACTCTGGCGAGTCAGAATGCCGCAAAAGTTACAGTTGAGCAAAAGGGAACAGCTTCTCTGCTGTTACTGGAGATACGGTTGGGATCAGCGGTCTCGATGCGGCATGTGGCTGGCCTGAGCGCTGCCTTACGCGCCACTTTGGAGGAGCGATGTCAGACGAACACGCAATTCCTCACACAGGTTCCGTTATTTCCATAAGGGGCAGTGTTGTAGATGTTCTTTTTCTTGGACGATTGCCCTCTGTGTTCTCGATTCTGCGCTGTGGCACGAATGAATCCATAGTGATTGAAGTAATGGAGCAACTTGATGAGCGTCGCGTGCGAGGGATTGCGCTCACTGTGACCCAGGGGCTTGCTCGTGGAATGCTAGTCAGAGATACGGGCACACCTTTGCGAGCACCTGTAGGCAAGACAATCATCTCGCGCATGTTCGATGTCTTTGGTCACGCTATCGACCGCCAGGCAGAGCCAGTGGATACGAACTGGCGCACTGTGCACCGTGCACCACCGCCCATGTCGGACCGCCTAACAAAGTCTGAGATATTCCAGACGGGAATCAAGGCGATCGATGTGTTGGTGCCCCTTGAGCGCGGAGGCAAGGCGGGTCTCTTCGGAGGCGCTGGCGTCGGTAAGACGGTGCTGTTGACAGAGATGATCCACAACATGATTGGACACCAGAAAGGCATGAGTATCTTCTGTGGTATAGGGGAACGCTGTCGAGAAGGAGAAGAGCTCTACAGCGGCATGAAGGATGCCGGTGTCCTAAAAGACACGGTGATGGTCTACGGCCAGATGAATGAGCCGCCCGGTGCCCGTTTTCGTGTGGGTCAGGCGGCCCTGACCATGGCCGAATACTTCAGAGACGACGAGCACCGCGACGTGCTCTTTCTGGTCGACAACATCTTCCGTTTTATTCAAGCAGGCATGGAGGTCTCGGGCTTGCTCGGACAGATGCCATCGCGGCTGGGATATCAGTCCACCATGGGTACGGAGTTGTCTGGATTGGAAGAGCGCATCGCTAACACGCGTGCAGGCGCGATCACATCCATTCAAGCCGTGTATGTGCCTGCGGACGACCTTACCGATCCGGCGGCGGAGCACGTCTTCGGACATCTATCGGCATCGCTTGTGCTTTCACGAAAACGAGCGAGCGAAGGCCTCTATCCCGCGATCGATCTGCTTCAGTCGAACTCTGCGATGGCAACCGCCGCCATCGCAGGCGAGCGGCACTACGGAGTTGCCCAACAGATTCGCAAGACGCTTGCTGAGTATGAGGCCCTGAAGGACATTGTGGCCATGCTGGGGCTGGATCAGCTCTCTCCGGCTGATCGGCTCACGGTCGGAAGAGCGCGCCGGCTCGAACGATTCCTTACTCAACCCTTCTTCGCAACCGAGCAGTTTAGCGGTCTGAAGGGGAAGCAGGTGAGCCTTGAAGATGCACTTGACGGGTGTGAACGTATTTTGCGGGATGAGTTCAAGGATGTCCCAGAGAGTGCGCTGTACATGATCGGGGCTATTGGCGAAGCGAAGAAGACAGCGCCGAAGGCCAAACAGGAGACGAAGGCGAATCCTGCCTCCGTGCCGCCACGTATATCTGCGGAGGCCGCTCATGCAGCTTAAGGTTCTTCTGCCTTCTGGAGTCTTCTTTGATAAGGACGATGTGGAACGCATCGTTGCCGAAACGAGCAAGGGGTCTTTCGGCATCCTTCCGCACAGGCGTGACTGCGTTGCAGCACTTGCGCCGGGCATCCTGACCTATCAGGAGAGCAATAGCGCGCCAGCCTATCTGGCGGTCGACAAAGGTGTACTGGTCAAGACCGGCGCGAAGGTATTGGTCTCAGTACGTCGCGCCGTCCAAGGCAGCGACCTGGGTCAACTACACGATGCGGTCAAGCGGCAGTTCCTGGCCCTCAATGAGCAAGAGAGGAAGGTTCGCGAGGCTCTGATGAAGATGGAGAGCACATTCGCTGGCAGGCTTGCGGGGTTCTCGCATGAGCGATAAGCCCGAAGAAGATGCCTTTGCCGCCCGCATCGGTGCGAATGCAGCGAGAAAGCAGCGCGCGTTGCGCGCGGGAGACCAGGGTGTCTGGTTCGGTCTGGGCATGACCGGACTCATCGGCTGGTCCGTCGCAGTCCCGACAGTATTGGGGGCGGTGCTCGGCGTCTGGCTGGATGCGCGGCATCCGCAAAAGTTCTCCTGGACGCTTACGTTCCTCTTCGTCGGCCTGATCCTTGGCTGCTTCAACGCTTGGCACTGGGTTGCGCAACAAGACGCGGTTATGAGCGAGGAGGATAAGCATGAGTGAAGTATTGAAGGTTGGGGGTGCCACGCTGGGCGGTCTTGCTCTAGGAGCAGTCTTTTTCATCGGATTGTGGTGGACGGTGCGAAGAGGAGTGGCTTCCGCGCAACCGGCCGTGATCTTTCTCGGCAGCATGCTTCTTCGAACGCTGGTGGTCCTGGGCGGTTTCTACTTTCTGAGCGGCGGTGACTGGCGCAATCTGGCTGGCGGCCTCGTCGGATTTATTCTTGCCCGCTTGCTCGTTACAAGAGGCGTGACTTTTTTGCCACCAGCGCAAGCGCTCGTAGCTTCTGGAGAGGTGCAATGAATCTCACCTCCGATCAGTTGATCTTTTGGCAGCATGGATTTCTCAAACTAAACCAAACCATCGTGACGACATGGGCCATGATGTTGGTGATGGCGCTCGGTGCGACCCTCCTCACGCGCCGACTTGTTACGGAGGGAAAGATCTCTCGATGGCAGGGCGCGCTCGAGATCATCATCACGACGCTGGAAGCACAGATCAAAGATGTTGGTCTGGCCGAGCCGCGAAGGTACCTGGCCTTCCTTGGAACCCTGTTCCTCTTCGTAGCAACGTGCGCGCTCTGCATTATCATTCCCGGTTACAAACCACCGACGGAGTCTCTCTCAACCACTGCGGCGCTGGCGCTTTGTGTCTTCATCGCAGTGCCGCTCTATGGCATAAGGGAACAGGGAGTCGGCGGCTATTTGAAGACGTATACACAGCCGACCATCATCATGCTGCCGTTCAATATCATCAGCGAGCTATCGCGCACTCTGGCTTTAGCGGTGCGTCTATTCGGCAACATGATGAGCGGCGTCATGATCGTCGGCATCCTGCTAACGATCACGCCTTTCCTTTTTCCCATCGTCATGACCGCGTTGGGACTGCTCACGGGAATGGTTCAGGCCTATATTTTCACGATTCTCGCCGGCGTTTACATTGCGGCTGCCACGTTGGTTCCAAAGCCGCAAAGCGTCCCCGTACCTTCACCGAAAGCAGCATCCTGAGAAAGAGTTATCGAGGAGTTTTATGGACAGCACAACCGCAATTGCAATTGCATCGATTGTTACAGCCGGTATGACCATTGGTATCGGCTGTCTCGCCCCAGCGCTGGGTGAAGGAAAGTCAGTCGCGACGGCCCTGACTTCTCTTGCGCAGCAGCCGGACGCTTCGGCCACCATCACGAGAACGCTCTTTGTGGGGTTGGCGATGATTGAATCCCTGGCAATCTACTGCTTTGTCGTTTCTATGATCCTGATCTTCGCGAACCCATTCTGGAAGTACATCATCGCTCACGCTGTCGCGGGTAAATGACCTATGCTCATCGACTGGTTCACCGTTATCGCCCAGATGGTCAACTTCCTGATCCTTGTCTGGCTGTTAAAGCACTTCCTATATAAACCGATCTTGAATGCGATCGACACTCGCGAAAAGGGTATCGCGTCAAAATTGGCTGACGCCGAAGCGAAGGTGGCGAGTGCTCAGAAGCAGCAGGCAGATTTTGAAGCGAAGAACAAGAGCTTCGATGAGCAACGAGATGCGATGAAGGCCAAGGCCGAGGCGGACGCCAAGACAGAGCACGATCGTATTATCGACGCAGCACAAAAGCAGGCCGATGGCCTCCGCGCCTCTGAAGCCGCCGCGCTCAAAGACGACCAGGCACACCAAGCCGCCGCAATCAGACGGATGGCGCAGGACCAGGTATTCGCGATCACCAGAAAGACTTTGACCGATCTCGCCTCGGTCACGTTGGAGGAGCGGATCGGAGAAGTCTTCACTCGCCGATTGGGGGAGATGAATGCCAAGGATAAATATGAGATGGGTGCCGCGCTCAAATCTTCACCCGAGGCTTCTCCTCTCCGCAGCGCGTTCACTCTTCCCGATGAGCAGAAGACCGCGATCCAGAACGCGCTGAATGAGACCTTCTCCGCAGTGATTCGAGTTCGTTATGAAACGGATGCGAACGCGGTCAGTGGAATCGAACTCACCGCGCCGGGGCAGAAACTGTCATGGAGCATCTCTAGTTACCTCGATTCGTTCGATCAAAGTGTTGCCGCGATGGTAACGCAAGAGACGAAGCCCGAGCCTGCAGCTGCACCCGCCGCCGAGGCCAAATGAGCGAGCCAGCCGGAGCTTTGATGACGGCGGTCGATAGCGCGTTCGACGGACTCCGGGATGCGTGCGCCAGCTACGCCCCAAAGCTGCAAACAGAGGAGATTGGGATCATAACCAGTCTTTCTACCGGGATGGCTACGATCTCCGGTCTGCCGAATCTTGGCAATGAGGAGTTGGTAAGATTCTCCGGCGATCGCCTGGGAATGGCCTTCAATGTGGATGAAGATGAGGTCGGTCTCATCCTGCTCTGCGAATATCAGGACCTTCATGTCGGCGACGAAGTGCGGCGAACCGGGCGTGTGATGGACATTGGCGTGGGCACTACCTTGCTGGGCCGTGTCATCGATGCGTTGGGCAGGCCCATTGATGGGAAGCCCCCAGTGATCACCGAGCACCGCTTACCAGTGGAACGGCCAGCGCCGGCGATCATGGACCGCGCAGCGGTCAGCGTTCCCCTTCAAACGGGATTGAAGGTCGTGGATGCAATGATTCCAATCGGTCGAGGCCAGCGAGAACTCATTCTGGGGGACCGTCAGACGGGCAAGACCGCGATTGCGATTGACACCATTCTCAATCAGCGCGGGCAGAATGTGATCTGCGTCTATTGCGCCATTGGGCAGCGAGCGTCCTCCGTAGCCAAGGTCGTCGCCAATCTACAGGAGAAAGGCGCGATGGAGTACACGGTCGTCATAGTGGCGGAAGGCAACGACGCTCCGGGGTTGGTTTACGTTACTCCCTACGCGGCGACCAGTATCGCTGAGTACTTCATGGAGCAAGGTCGCGACGTATTGATCGTCTATGACGATCTCACACAGCACGCACAAGCTTACCGCGAACTCTCACTGCTCCTTCGCAGGCCGCCCGGTCGAGAGGCTTACCCCGGCGACATCTTCTATATCCATTCCCGCATGCTGGAGCGATCCACCCATTTGATCAAGGAGCTCGGCGGCGGCTCGTTGACCGCTCTTCCGATCATCGAGACCGACGCGCAAGACATCTCCGCTTACATCCCAACCAACCTGATTTCGATTACCGATGGACAGGTGTACCTGTCTCCTACGCTGTTCGAACTCGGCGTGCTTCCTGCCGTGGACGTCGCGCAGTCTGTCTCGCGAGTGGGCAGCCAGGCGCAAAAGCCCGCTTACCGGGCCGTTGCGAAGGATCTGAAACTTGCCTACTCGCAGTTCGAAGAGCTTGAGACCTTCGCAAAATTTGGCACCCACCTCGACGAAGCGACACGCAAGACCATCGATCATGGTCAGCGAATACGAGCTTGCCTGAAGCAGCCGGAATCGAAGCCCGTTCCTGTTGCTGAGCAGATCGTCGTTCTGATTGCCCTGCAGGCTGGCCTGTTCGATCAGGTGCCTCTAGACAAGGTACCGGACGGAGAAGTCGCTCTTCAGAAGGCACTCTCAACTTTACCGAAAGATATTGCCACGCGACTTCTGTCCGAGGACAAGCTGAGCGATGGTGACCATAAGGCCATCATTGACCTGGCGACAGCGGCGCTTTTCAGCTTGCAGCCTAAGAAAGACGCAGGGCCGCCGCCGAAGGGTGGCGCATGAGCGGTTCCACCGAACAACTGGGCCGAAAGATCAATGGAGCGCGGAACCTTGGCGGGGTCGTGCGGGCGATGAAGGCTCTCGCCGCTTCGAGCATCGGGCAATACGAGAGGGCGGACGAAGCTCTTGACGACTATCTGAAGACAATCGAACTTGGAATGATCGCGTGCCTGCACGGAGAGGCACAGAACCCATCCGCCGGTGAAATCAAGCCGCGGCGTGCACAGCAGATCGGTGCTGTGATCTTCGGTTCGGATCAGGGTCTTGTCGGAAGCTTCAATGAAGTGATCGTGGAGTTCAGTCTGCAGTCGTTGCGAGCCCTCCCAGGGAAAGTGACTCAGATCTGGGCGGTCGGCGAGCGCCTGAAAGCATTGCTGGCAGATAGCACTCAGAGTCCGATCAAAGAAATGGAAGTGCCAGGTTCTCTCGATGCGATCACACCACTCGTCGGGCAGATTCTCCTCGAGATTCAATCGGCCCGTGAGCGAGGTGAGGTATGGGAGATTCAGGTCTTCCACAACCATCCGAAGCTGAGCTCCTCGTATGAGCCTGTCAGCAAACGTCTGCTTCCTCTAGATGAATCATGGCAAAAGACGTTAAGAGCAACGCCATGGCCGACAAAGATACCTCCGCAGGTAATTGACGACATACCGTCAGCGCTAACGGCATTTATTCAGGACTACTTGTTTGTGCTGTTATTTCAGGCCTGCGCGGAGTCCCTGGCAAGCGAAAATGCAAGTCGCTTGGCGTCGATGCAACGTGCCGAAAAGAACATCGATGGCATGCTTGACGATCTCAATCGCAAGTTTCACCGACTCCGGCAGGAAGGCATCGATGAGGAGCTCTTCGACGTGATCGCCGGGTTTGAGGCGCTCACCAAGAAGAAATCCAAGCGGTCGGGCTGAAGCAGCAGCTAGTGTTCACCAAGAGAATCTGATCAATCAGACTGCAGGTGTTGCCGGTTACCATCTGCCACGAGCAAATGAGGACAGAATGGATCGCTGGTGAGGGAGATACTCGCGTCAGGCGCATCCTCTCATGCAGTTTAGGCATGCGCGTCCGGAAAGGAGAGATGTGAAGATTCAATCAAACGACTTCCGAGTTCATCCCGGCAAAGAGTTCAAGCTCAAGGACAGGCCGACCGCGATCAAACCGTACTGCAAGTCAAAGAAGCAGTATCGGAGGACGCTCGAAAGCCACGTCCAAGAACTAAGTTCACTTCAGCAATTGCACTACGCTTCGCATCGCTACGCGCTGCTGCTCATCTTTCAGGGCATCGATGCGGCGGGCAAGGATGGTGCGATTCGGCACGTGATGTCGGGGATCAATCCGGAAGGTTGCGAAGTCTATAGTTTCAAGCAGCCAAGTGCGGAGGAACTGGAACACGATTTCCTTTGGCGCACGACGTGCAGGCTTCCGGAGCGTGGACGAATCGGTATCTTCAACCGCTCTTACTATGAAGAGGTCTTGGTCGTCCGTGTGCATCCTGAGATTCTCAGGAACGAAGGGTTATCAGAGGAACTGCTCGACGAGAAGACTGTCTGGGACGAGCGATACCGTTCGATCGAACACTTCGAGACCCACCTGCACTGCAATGGTACGCACGTCGTGAAGATTTTCCTCCACCTTTCGGAGGAGGAGCAGCGTAAGCGCTTCTTAGAGCGGATCGACGAGCCTGACAAGAATTGGAAGTTAAGTCTTGCGGATATTCACGAGAGAAAGTATTGGAAGCAATATGCCGATGCGTTTGAGGAGTGCCTGAATGCGACGAGCACCCAGATCTCGCCTTGGTTTGTCGTGCCAGCTGACGACAAAGAGAATGCCCGCTTGATTGTCTCCAGAATCGTAATGGATGCCATTAAGGATTTGAAGATGTCTTATCCGAACACCACAGCAAAGCGGAAAGCCGAACTAGAGGCAATCCGCAAGCTCCTATTGAAGTAGCGGCAGGACCAGTCGAGTCGTCGGTCTAGAAATGAATCATCCAATGAAGATCGATCCCAGAGCCGGGAAACCGGCAATTGCCAGCGATCTTGTCGATGTGCCGAAGTTGATCGCGGCTTATTACGAGGACCGACCCGATGCAGAGAATCCCGCGCAGTGCGTCATCTTTGGTACGTCCGGACACCGAGGTTCGTCATTCGCGAAGACCTTCAATGAATGGCACATCCTTGCGATTACGCAGGCAATTTGTCTCTACCGCAAGCAGCACAAGATTGATGGGCCACTCTTCCTCGGTATCGACACGCACGCGTTGTCGCGCCCGGCCGTCGATAGCGCGCTTGAGGTCCTAGCTGCCAATGGGATCGACGTGATGCTGGCGGGGCGGGAGGAATATACCCCTACCCCGGTGATCTCACATACCATCCTGACTTACAATCGCGGGCGGAGTTCCGGCTTCGCGGATGGCATTGTGATCACGCCTTCGCACAATCCTCCCGAGACCGGCGGCTTCAAGTACAACCCGCCTCACGGCGGCCCGGCAGAAGAGAGGATTACGACGTGGATTGAGAAGAAGGCGAACGAATTTCTCGCCAAGCAGCTCAAAGGTGTCAATCGGACTTCGCTCGAGAAAGCACTGGTTGCATCCACGACGCATCGCCATGATTTTCTGACTCCGTATGTGGAAGACCTGCACAACGTCGTCGATATGGATGCGATCCGGGCATCGGGGATCAGCATTGGTGTAGATCCTCTCGGTGGTGCCGGCGTGCATTACTGGGAGCCGGTCGCGAAGCGGTATGGTCTGAATTTGCAGGTTGTGAATGAGACAGTCGACCCAACCTTCCGATTCATGACGCTTGATTGGGACGGCAGAATTCGCATGGACCCGTCGTCCGAGTACGCAATGCGACCTCTGATTGCGTTGAAGGATAAATTCGATCTCACCGTTGCATGCGATACAGATCACGACCGCCATGGAATCGTAGCCCGTAGTATCGGATTGTTACCGCCCAATCACTATCTGGCGGTATGTGTCGACTACCTCTTCGCGCATCGTCCGCGGTGGACAAAGGAAATGGCAGTGGGCAAGACGGTGGTCAGCAGCAGTATCATCGATCGTGTCGCAGCGCGGCAAGGTCGAAAGGTCTACGAAGTACCTGTCGGCTTCAAGTATTTCGTCGAAGGGTTGCTTCATGGCCGTCTCGGATTTGCAGGGGAAGAGAGCGCTGGCTCTTCTTTTGTACGCAGGGATGGCTCTGTCTGGACCACGGACAAGGATGGAATCATCGCCGCTCTGCTGGCAGCGGAGATAACGGCGGTATCTAAAAGAGATCCTGGCGAGCTCTATGCGGAACTGGCTCGCGAACTAGGAGAATCGCTCTATCGGCGGTCTCAGGCCAATGCTACTGACCAACAGAAGATCGCGCTGGAGCGGATCACTGCAAGCGATATTCACACGACCGATCTTGCAGGTGAAAAGCCAATCACGATCATCACCAAGGCTCCTGGTGACGGTATTACCATTGGCGGGATCAAGGTGGCTGCCGCAAACGGGTGGTTCGCCGCAAGGCCATCCGGCACTGAAGCGATCTACAAGATCTATGCCGAGAGCTTTAGCGGGGAGGAACGTCTGGCCCTGATCGAGGCTGAAGCTCAGACCGTCGCAAACCAGGCGTTTACAGCGGCGATGCCTGCACTCAAGACGCCGCAACTTCAGGAGACAAAGTGAGCGATCCCAAATCGACCAGGCCGGACAAGGACGTTCCAGAAGTAAAGCCAGCGCCGGCATTGGGAATCGATGCCTTGAAAGAATTGGCACTGAACCTGCATTGGTCATGGAATCACATGGCGGACAAGCTCTGGGAGGCGCTGGACAGCTATCTGTGGGAGGCGACTCAGAACCCCTGGGTCATTCTCCAGACCGTCTCCCATGACAGAGTCAAGACACTGCTCGCGACGGTTGATTTTCAAGACCTCCTCTCCGCTTTGTTGCAGCACAAGCGCAAGTTCTTTTCCGCTGATGCGTGGTTCCAGAAGACGCATCCCGGAGCAGCGCTCTCAACGATTGCATATTTCAGCATGGAGTTTATGCTGACCGAAGCATTGCCAATCTATTCTGGCGGGCTGGGAAATGTAGCGGGCGACCAGATGAAGGCGGCGAGCGACCTCGGCGTTCCGGTGGTCGGGGTCGGCCTGTTATGGGGCCAGGGATACTTTCGACAGGACTTCGATTCTGAAGGCAATCAACGCGCTCTCTATCCGGTCAATGATCCGGGTCAACTGCCCATCCAGCCGGTGCGTCGGCCGAACGGCGAGTGGCTGCGCATTCAAGTTCATCTTACAGGTGCGAGAATCTGGCTGCGCTGCTGGGAGGTGCTCGTCGGCAGAACCCGGCTTTACCTTCTGGACGCGAACGATTTCGCGAACACGGCAGCACATCGCGGCATCACGAGCGAACTCTATGGCGGCGATGCTGAGATGCGGCTGAAGCAGGAGATCGTTTTGGGGATTGGAGGTTGGCGATTGCTGCGAGAGATCGGTCTAAATCCAGAAGTCTGCCATCTGAACGAGGGGCATGCGGCATTCGCAGTGCTGGAGCGCGCTCGCTACTACATGGCCGACCATCATGTCTCCTTTGAGCTCGCGTTGACCATCACCCGGGCTGGGAACATGTTTACCACCCATACCGCCGTGCCGGCTGGCTTTGATCGCTTTGCTCCGGACCTCTGCCGGAAGCACCTGGAGCACTACGCGAAGGACGAACTCGCAATCCCCATGGAGAGTCTTCTTGCTCTTGGAAGGCAGAATCCCGAAGATGATTCTGAGCCGCTCAATATGGCTTACCTCGCGCTCCGTGGCAGCGGCCAGGTGAACGGTGTCAGCAAGCTTCACGGAGAAGTAAGCAGGCAGATCTTTCAGCCACTCTTTCCAAGATGGCCACAAATCGAGGTGCCCATTGGTTCCGTGACCAACGGGATTCACGTGCCTACGTGGGATTCAGCCGAAGCTGATGCTCTTTGGACAAAGGTGTGCGGCGCGGGACGCTGGCGGGGTGACCGTCCGCTTGCGGACGATGTCCGTTGCTTGACCGACAACGAGTTGTGGCAGATGCGCACCGAAGCTCGCAGGGCGATGCTGAAGCAGGTACGCGATCGCTATGCGCGACAACTCTCTGCTGAGGGCGGCTCTCATTTGAACGTTGCCGACATCTTCCGCGAGGAGACGCTCACAGTTGGATTCGCTCGCCGCTTCGCTACGTACAAGCGTCCCGATCTTCTTCTGCATGATCCCGAGCGGCTCATCCGTCTGCTCACCGATGCGCGACATCCGGTGCAGTTGGTTCTCGCTGGCAAGGCGCATCCCGAGGATGAGCCGGGACAGGCGTTGATCAAGCAATGGAACGACTTCATCAAGCGCCCCGAGGTTCGCGGGCATGTGGTCTTCCTCAGCGACTACGACATGCAGATGGCACAGGAGCTGGTGCAAGGCATGGACCTTTGGATCAACACGCCGCGCAGGCCGTGGGAGGCATGCGGGACCAGCGGTATGAAGGTGCTGGCGAATGGTGGACTCAACATCTCCGAACTGGACGGCTGGTGGGCGGAAGCTTATACGCCGAAGGTCGGGTGGGCTATCGGGGATGGAAAGGAGCACGGCGAGGATGCGGCCTGGGATGCGCAGGAAGTTGAGAGCCTCTATGTGCTGCTGGAGCAACAGGTCGTGCCCGAGTTCTATACGCGGGACGGCCAAGTGATGCCGTCAAAATGGCTTGAGCGCGTTCGCGAGAGTATGGCAACCCTTACGCCTGAGTTTTCCGCAAGCCGGGCAATCCGTCAATATACGAATGATCGCTATCTGCCGGCCGCTGCCGGCTATAGGGATCGTGCCGCTAACGACGGCAAGCTCGGCATCGAAGTGATGCAATGGCAGCAGGGCCTTACACGAGGATGGGACACCCTTCGTTTTGGCAAAGTTGAAGTTGAAACCAAGGATGGCCAACATCGTTTCCAAATAGAAGTCATTGCCGGCCTGCTCCATCCGGACCAATTCACCGTCGAGGTGTATGCCGGTCCCATCGCAGAAACCGGCACCACACCAGAGATTCTGTTTCCATCCAAGTCTTCGACCGCCATGTCCGGTAACGAGCTCTATTCCATGTGTTGCCCGGCCAAGCGTCCGGCCACCGACTATACGGCTCGAGTTGTTCCAATGCGCTCTGGTGCTTCCGTCCCCCTTGAAGCCGGGCAGATCCTTTGGCAGCGATGAGCGCTGCGACTGGCAGGCCCTATCCCTTGGGCGCGACCGTATGTCCCGATGGAACAAACTTCAGCATCTTCTCTGCAAGCGCATGCGGGATGCAATTAGTCCTGTTCGACCACGCTGACGATGATGCTGCCGCGCGCACCGTCACCCTCGACCCGGTGCTCAATCGCACCTCTCACTACTGGCACATCTTTCTGCCGGGGATCAAGCCGGGACAACTATACGGCTATCGCGCAGACGGTCCCCTCGATCCAGTGGCAGGACAACGTTTCGATGCGCAGAAGGTATTGATCGACCCCTACGGCAAAGGCGTTTCAGTCGGCCGCAATTACAGCCGCGCTGCAGCCTGCATCCCCGGTGACAATGCCGCGACTTCGATGAAGAGTGTAGTCGCAGATCTTTCTTTATTTGATTGGGGAGACGATAAGCCAATTAATCGTCGCTTCCGGAGCACAGTTATCTATGAGATGCACGTTGCTGGCTTTACACGCGATCCATCGTCCGGCGTATCGGCCGCCGTGCGCGGAACCTATCTGGGCGTAGTGGAGAAGATTCCCTATCTCCAGTCTCTTGGGATTACGGCTGTCGAGCTTCTGCCCGTCTTCCAATTCGATGTTTCAGATGCACCTTCCGGGTTGACCAACTATTGGGGCTACGATCCTGTCTCGTTCTTCGCTCCACACCTCGCGTACAGTACGAACACCGAGGATCCAGTCGCATGTATCGATGAGTTCCGTACGATGGTGAAAGCGCTACATGTTGCTGGAATCGAGGTCCTACTTGATGTTGTGTACAACCACACTGCTGAAGGAGACGAGCATGGCCCAACACTCTGTTTTCGGGGTCTGGAGAATAATTTTTACTACATCCTTGAAGACGACCGCGCACACTACGCAGACTTCACCGGAACGGGGAATACTCTCAAGTCGAACCACTCCGTAGTCAAGAGGCTTATCCTCGACAGTCTCAGGTACTGGGTCTCCGAGATGCATGTGGACGGGTTCCGTTTCGATCTTGCTTCTATTTTCTCTCGAAGTGATTCTGGAGCCCCTATGCTCAATGCTCCGATTATCTGGGAGATTGACTCCGAACCCGTGCTGGCCGGCACGAAGCTCATTGCTGAAGCCTGGGACTCCGGTGGACTCTACCAGGTTGGCAGCTTCGGACAAGACAAGTGGAAAGAGTGGAACGGGGTCTATCGCGACGACGTCCGAAGCTTCTTGAAGAGCGACCAAAATACGGCCTGGAATCTTCACCAACGAATCATCGGCAGCCCAGACATCTATAAGAGAGGCCATCGCCCTACCGGTCAAAGTATCAACTTCATCACTTGCCACGATGGCTTCACGCTGAATGATCTGGTCTCCTTCAACTCAAAGCATAATGACGGAAACAAGAGCCAGAATAGCGACGGAACCAACGCGAATCTTAGCTGGAACTGTGGTGTTGAAGGACCCTCGACAGATCCCATGGTGGAACAGCTCCGTATCCGGCAGATCAAGAACTTCTTTGCGCTGACACTGCTCTCAGTCGGCACTCCAATGCTACTGATGGGGGATGAGGTGAGACGCACGCAACAGGGCAACAATAATGGGTATTGTCTCGACAACAGAGTTGGCTGGTTCGACTGGGACTTGTGCAAGAGCAATGCCGAGATCTTTCGGTTCGTCCAGCAGTTGATTCGCCTTCGTCTGCAATTCGAGCAAGCCACTGTTGGCAACGTCATCCCCCTCGAGGACTACCTTAGCAACGCGCACATTAGGTGGCACGGAACTATGCTCGACAAGCCGGACTGGGGTCCGGACTCACATTCCATCGCCGTCGAGTTTCATAACCATGCGCTCAATAACGAGTGCTATATCGCCGTGAGTTCTTATGAGAAGAATTTGGAGTTCGAGCTTCCGCCACTCTCAGCAACGTCATCGCGATGGATTCGCCTGATTGACACCTCTCTTCCATCTCCGCATGATATCGCTGAAGCAGCGAACGGCTCGGAGGTTGAGGGTCGTACCTATATAGTCAATCCGCATTCGATCGTCATGCTTCATTTCGCATCGGCCGTCGGCGAGTCGGAATAATTGGGATCGCTCGAATTCGCCGAGCGATGGCTCCTAATAAGTGAACGGCAAGGAGTTTCATGCGTGCAAACACGACCAATCCAAGCTCAATATCTGCGCCCCCCGGCGATCCGCAGACAAACTCCATGCCTGCCGGTTTGAGAGGGGAGGAAGCCTCTAATCGACTACAGAAAGATGGTCCGAACGCCATGCCAGACATATCCGCGCACCCGCTGCGGGATGTGCTGGCCAATTTCTGGGCACCCGTTCCGTGGCTGCTTGAACTGGCCATCGTTCTGCAGACTGTACTCCACAAGTACCTTGAAGCGGCAGTCATTGCGGGGCTTCTGATATTTAATGCAGCGCTTGCTTACTTCCAGGAGGGCCGCGCTCAGGCCACGCTCGCCGCGCTCAAGCATCGACTTGCATTGAACGCTTCGGTGCGTCGTGATGGAGTGTGGAAGACAATCCCGGCCGTCCAGGTTGTGTGCGGTGATCTGATCAAGCTGTCTCTTGGCGGCGTCGTGGCGGCTGATGTGCATTTGCTGGACGGGTCGTTGCAGCTCGACCAATCCATGGTCACGGGAGAATCACTGCCGGTTGAAGCCGGGGCAGGGTTCGATACGTATGCAGGTGCGCTCGTGCGTCGAGGGGAGGCGACCGCACAGGTGACGGCCACAGGCGACCGCACAAAATTCGGTCGCACCGCCGAACTCGTGCGCACTGCCCATGTTGTGAGCTCACAGCAGAGGGCAGTCCTCCAAATTGTTCGGAACCTCGCTTACTTCAATGCTGCCGTCATCCTCCTCATTGGCACATACGCTTACTTCCATGCGATGCCTGGGAGTGAGATTGTTCCTCTACTTCTGACCTCCGTGCTAGCCGCGATTCCCGTAGCTTTACCCGCAACCTTCACACTTGCGGCAGCCATCGGTGCCCGCTCGCTGGCGAAGCTAGGGGTCCTTCCAACTCGGCTGTCGGCAGTGGACGAGGCCGCAACCATCGATACACTCTGCTGCGATAAGACAGGAACGCTCACCGCCAATCAGCTCTCTGTAAGCAGCGTAAGACCGATGGAAGGATTCGACGAGGCGCATGTCCTTGGCCTGGCGGCCCTGGCCAGTTCCGATGGCGGTCAAGATTCGGTCGACAAAGCGATCAGGTCGGCCGCCGGTGCTAAAGCGATCACCGATGCGCCCAAACTGACGAACTTCATCCCATTTGATCCAGCCACGAAGATCTCAGAGGCGGAGGCTGTTGATGTAAAAGGAAACCAGCAGCGGATCATCAAAGGTGCGTTCAGCGTCGTATCGAGCCTCACCTCCGCAACTCCCGCTGCGGTAGGAATCGCAGACGATCTGGAGAAAGAAGGATTCAGAGTTCTGGCAGTCGCTGTAGGTACGAACGGCTCGATAAAGATCGTCGGCTTCATCGCGCTCAGCGATCCCCCGAGGTCCGACTCACGTAATTTGATCGCGCAACTGAAGGATCTCGGTGTCCGCACGGTCATGGTGACAGGCGACGCCCCGCAGACGGCAATGATCGTTGCTCATGAAGTTGGTCTCGAAGGCCCAGTCTGTCCCCCGGGGGCGATTCCAGACGCAGTG
Organism: Granulicella aggregans; assembly: GCF_025685565.1. NCBI lineage: Bacteria > Pseudomonadati > Acidobacteriota > Terriglobia > Terriglobales > Acidobacteriaceae > Granulicella > Granulicella aggregans. The sequence goes on along the minus strand of NZ_JAGSYE010000002.1, from coordinate 1,154,012 downwards.
AAGCCGACTGATTTTGCGGTATTTGCGGGCATACTCCCCGAAGGGAAGTTCACCCTGCTCAAGGACTTTCAGAAAGGCGGCCACACGATAGGAATGTGCGGCGATGGTGCGAATGACGCACCCGCACTCCGTCAGGCTCAGATCGGCATCGCTGTCTCGACCGCGACCGATGTCGCCAAATCGGCAGCAGGAGTAGTGCTGACGGAGGCTGGTCTTGGCGGAATTGTCGCCGCCGTCAAAGAGGGCAGAGTCACCTTCCAGCGCATCCTTACCTATACGCTCAACTCCGTCATCAAAAAGATCGTTCAGGTTCTTTTGCTGGCAATCGGCTTGATCATGACAGGCCATGCCGTACTCACGCCTCTGCTCATGGTCATAGTGATGATCACGGGAGACTTCCTCGCTATGTCCCTGACGACCGACAGAGTGCGTCCATCGGCCATGCCAAACTCTTGGCATGTGGGAAAGATCACGGGTGCGGCGGTACTGCTTGGACTATGCCTTCTCGCCTTCTGCGTTGGGGTCGTAGCGATCGGAAAGTTTCAGTTGCGACTCGGAATTGAATCTCTTAGGACGCTAGCGGTTGTCGCAGTCGTCTATGGGAGCCAGGTGACAATCTATGCTTTGCGTGCGCGTCGCCATATGTGGGGGCTGCGCCCAACAAGATGGCTAGTCTTGTCCTCTGTCGCCGATCTCGCGATCATAACCTTGCTGGCGCAACGAGGAATTCTAATGGCTCCTCTATCTCCGTCGATCTTGGGCTGCGAGTTTGTCGCGGCTGCGCTCTTTGGGCTGATCCTGGATGCGATCAAAATTCCGATCTTATCGAAGTTCGGGATTGATTAGTCGCCCCTAGTTCGAAATCTGGCAGGTTGAGCGATCAATAGGGAACAGACGCCGTCCTTTCGGTATAAGACACTTGTCGCAGACAGGCTGTTCCAATTTTCATCTCAAGCCTTTGACGCACGACCAGGAGGTCTATTTGTACTACTACGGTGGAATGCACGCGTACTGGTGGTTTTTCTGGATTCTGATCTGGATCTCGTACTTCTCCTTTTTTACGCCGATGCGGCGGGTCGCTTACAGACAGTTGCAGTCGCCGCTCCAGCTACTTCAGCAGAGATACGCTGCGGGAGAGATCACCAGTGAAGAATATGAGGAACGGCGCACCAAACTGACTCGGGATGCCAGGACTCGGTGAACGTTGCCGCTTCGCAGAACTGGTGCGATGCATCCTCTTCGGGAAGAGTTCACGCTTCTTCTAAGAAGGTTGTACCTCTGCTTTCATTGCGCCCATAGCGGCTTTTGCGATGGCGACAAACTGATCGGCCTTCAGGCTGGCACCGCCGATGAGCACGCCGTCGAGGCCTGGCTGGCCTAGAAAAGCAGCCGCATTGTGCGGTTTGACGCTGCCACCGTATTGGAGAGTCATCTGCTGGGCGCGAATCTCTCCGCATATCCGACTTAACTTCTTGCGAGTCAGCGAGAGCGCATCGTGCGCCTGTTGTGGACTCTCATGGTGCAAGGCATTGCCTATTGCCCACACCGGTTCGTAGGCGATGCTCAGTTGCGATAGAAACTCCGGTGGAACGTTCGCCAACCCCTGCGTCAGTTGACGGTCGAGGATCGCTTCGGTCTGATTCGCTTTACGCTGCTCCAGCGTCTCACCCACACAGAGGATCGCATTCAGTCCGGCAGCCAACGCACACTCTACCTTCTGATTGATGAACGAATCGGATTCGCCCAGTTTGTGCCGGCGCTCACTGTGTCCGAGGATGACGTATTCGCGGCCGAGATCGAGCAGCATCGTCGGGCTGACCTCGCCAGTGAACGCCCCCTCGGCCTCGGGATACATGTTTTGTGCTCCTAGCGCGATCTGGGTGCCCTTCAGCAGGTCTCTGACCAGCGCGAGATAAGGGAATGGCGGGCAAAGGATGACTGTGACGTAGTTGTTGACGCTAAGGCCATGGATCACTCCATTTACTAACTGTTCCGCCTCTAACGTTGTCGAGTGCATCTTCCAATTTCCGACGACGAATTTCTGACGAGTGGGAGTATTCATTTTGCGCTCGCGTAGATGCCTGTCGCGTGCAGCGCATCGCTCTGTTCATGATTCGCTTCCACTGTCAGGCTGTAGCTTCCGAGGTGAGCGGCCCGTGCACACTTTGCGCGATGGTAGAGAGATTCCTGTGCATCCAAGACGTTTCTGGGTTTGCCATTCCAGATACTAAGAGCCGGTTCTTGAATCGCCCTGCCGAACGAGAACGATACTTGCCAGGGAAGTCGCGACTTGTATCGGATGTTGATCGCACTAAGCCGGGCGCAAGCGAGCTCTCCGGTTTGACCGCCAGAAAGGAAGGCGATTCCTGGAACTGCTGCTGGAACTGATCGCAGCAGGCAGGCTACAGTCGCATCGGCTATCTCCTCAACTGACTCCTGGTGTGCGCAAGACAATCCGGGCAGAACCATGTTTGGCTTGAGTATCATGCCCTCAAGCTTTACGCGCTGCGAGTAAAGCTCTCTGAAGACCGCGCGCAAGACTCTTTCGGTGACTTCTGAGCAGACTTCTAAAGTGTGAGATCCCTCCATGAGGACCTCCGGTTCGACGACCGGGACGAGACCCACCTCCTGACATAGTGCTGCATATCGGGCAAGAGCGTGTGCATTCGCCTTGATACATCCCATACTTGGCATACGCGAGCCGATCGCGATGACAGCTCGCCACTTGGCAAAGCGTGCGCCCATCTGCACATACTCTGCCAGACGAGGCCGCAGCCCATCCAGACCGTCGGTGACCTTCTCGCCGGGGAAGCAAGCCATCGGCTTCGCCCCTAGATCCACCTTGATTCCAGGAAGAATTCCGATGGCAGCGAGACCCGCGGCGAAGGGAGTCTCGCAATCTTTCTTCTGCCGAATCGTCTCGTCGAAGAGAATCGCGCCGCTGATGGACTCGTTGAGTCCCGGCGTGTCGACAATCAGTTGCCGATATTGGCGGTGCGCCTCCGCGGTCTGTGGAATGTCAAACTTAGCAAACCGTTTGTTGCAGGTTGTAGTGCTCTCATCGATCGCAAGAAGGCCCTTGCCATCGGCGACCATCATCCTCGCTGTCTCTTCAAGAGTCTGAGTGTTCACTTTGCGACGCTCCATTTCCAGTTACGGATCTCGGGCATGTCTTCGCCATGAGCGTCGATGTAGTGTTTGTGCTCAATGAGTTTGTCCTGCATCTGCTGTTTGAGATAGTCGCCTTTGGAACCCAGATGAGGGACGCGATCCACCACGTCCATGACTAGGTGAAAGCGGTCAAGATCGTTTTGCACGCGTATGTCGAACGGTGTTGTAATCGTGCCTTCTTCTTTGTACCCCCGCACGTGCAGGTTGCGATTCGTCCGGGCGTAGGTCAACCGATGGATCAACCACGGGTATCCGTGGAACCCGAAGATGATGTGCTTATCTTTCGTGAACAGGGAATCGTAGTTCCGTTCGGTCAAACCATGAGGATGCTCGGTGCTAGGTTCCAGCTTCAGTAGATCGACGACATTCACGACACGCACCTTCAATGCAGGCAGATGTTCGCGGAGTATGGAAACTGCGGCGAGAATCTCCAGCGTGGGGGTGTCGCCACAGCACGCCATCACAACGTCCGGCTCGCAATCCTGGTCATTGCTGGCCCATTGCCAGATGCCGACGCCCTCTGTGCAATGCACGACCGCCTGGTCCATCGTCAGCCATTGCGGCAGGGCGTGTTTGCCGGCGACCACCACGTTGACATAGTTCCGACTGCGCAGGCAGTGATCGAAAACAGACAAGAGACAGTTAGCGTCGGCAGGAAGGTAGCAGCGTACGATCGATGCCTTCTTATTGATGACGTGATCGAGAAAGCCGGGGTCCTGGTGGGTGAAGCCGTTATGATCCTGCTGCCAGACATGAGAGGCCAACAGATAGTTCAGAGAGGATATATCGCGTCTCCAGGGGAGTTCATTACAGACCTTCAACCACTTCGCATGTTGGCTGAACATCGAGTCGATGATGCGAATGAAAGCCTCATAGCTGTTGAAGAGGCCATGTCGTCCAGTGAGCAGATAGCCCTCCAGCCAACCTTCGCACTGGTTCTCACTCAGCATCGAGTCCAGCACGCGACCTTCCGGTGCGAGGAACTCGTCGTTACCGTACTCACGCGCGTCCCATTGGCGGTTGGTGACCTCGAAGACCGCCTGAAGCATGTTCGACACCGTCTCATCGGGACCGAAGATACGAAAGTTTCGCTGATCCTGATTCAGCTTGGCCACATCCCGCAGGAAGGAACCCAGCACAAGCGTATCCTCGATCTCTACTGCGCCGGGAGAGCTCACGGTTACGGCGTGAGCATGGAAGTCGGGCATCACAAGATCACGCAGGAGAATCCCGCCGTTGGCGTGTGGGTTCGCTCCCATGCGGCGGTCGCCCCTTGGCGCCAACTCTTGCAGTTCTGCCAGCAGGCGGCCATTTTCGTCGAAGAGTTCTTCGGGCTTATAGCTCTTCATCCATGCTTCTAGAAGTTGCACGTGATCGGGATGTGCGGGATCGACCAAGAGTGGGACCTGATGCGCACGAAATGTCCCCTCAATCTGCAAGCCATCAACAACCTTTGGCCCTGTCCAGCCTTTAGGCGATTTGAAGACAATTACTGGCCAGCGCGGCCGAGTTGTATCGTTACCCGCGCGCGCGTTCTTTTGAAAGCGTTGGATATCCTCGATGGCTCTGTCGATGGTAGCGGCCATCAGTTCGTGCATCTTCTCGGGCTCATCGCCTTCCACGAAGTAGGGGGTCCAGCCGCAGCCTCGCAGGAACTGATCAAGTTCCTCATGTTCAACGCGTGCCAGCAGGGTCGGGTTGCTGATCTTGTAACCGTTGAGGTGCAGGATCGGTAAGACTGCGCCGTCGGTCTTTGGGTCGAGAAACTTGTTCGATTGCCACGAGGTTGCCAGCGAGGCCGTTTCTGCCTCGCCATCGCCAATCACGCAGGCGACGATCAAGTCTGGATTGTCGAACGCTGCGCCAAACGCATGGCTGAGTGAGTAGCCCAACTCGCCGCCTTCGTGAATCGATCCCGGGGTCGTCGGCGCAACGTGACTTGAGATGCCACCAGGAAACGAGAACTGCTTGAATAGCTTCTTCAATCCCGCTTCATCCTGAGTGACATTGGGGTAGACCTCGCTCCATGTGCCTTCAAGGTATACATTGCCGACAATCGCTGGGCCTCCGTGCCCGGGACCCGCAACGTAGAACATATTCAGGTCGTACTTCTTGATGGCGCGGTTCAGGTGTACATAAATAAAGTTCTGGCCCGGCGTCGTCCCCCAATGTGAGACTACGAGGGGCTTAACATGCTCGAGCTTGAGCGGCTCCTTCAGCAGAGGATTCTCATAGAGATAAATCTGACCGACCGACACATAGTTCGCCGCGCGCCAATAAGCGTTCATGCGGCGAAGCAGGTCCGGTGTCAGCGTCGAGGCACCTTGCAAAGTCTCCTCTTTGGCGATTGCAGCTGGCGTCTCATGGAGCAGGTCTTCGGTCGTGAGCAGGGCGGTCGGCATATATGAATCTCCTTTTCCAACTGGTGAGAAGGCTAGGTTGCGTCGCTCGTATGCAGTCCAACTGCAGCGAGTTCACTACGGGTCGATTCGAAATCGGCGTGATGAATGCTTCGCATTCCCAGACCCACTGCAATCTGAACGAACATGGGCGTGTTGTCGATAAACAACGCTTGCGCGGGCGCGGTCTGGGCAAGATCGAGAGCGAGTCGGAAGATTTCGATATCAGGCTTCCTCATCTGCACGAAGCACGAAGAGATGAAGGTATCCACGAGTCGGTCGAGCTCGAACGTTCTAACGCGATACGCATTCACCGCACGCGACTCGTTACTGATGACGACGATCTTGAGACGGTGCTCAGCTTTGAGCTGTGCAACCAGATCCAGCATCCTGGAAAATGGCTTCGACTGAGCGAACATGAAATCGCGAAACTGATTCCGAGTGAAGGTTCGCTTTTCATAGAAAACTACCCAACCCAGGTACTCTTCGAAAGAGAGCTTGCCCTCTTCGTGAGTCTCGAATACCAGACGATGACGCTGGTCCATCTCTGCCCAATCCAGCTTGAAGTGTCTCGCTGCCCTTTTGCGCGCAAGATGATCCCAGCCGTTGGTGAGCAAGACTCCACCAACATCAATAAATAAGGTCGTGATGGGCAGTGTCTTTCTCAATGGTTTGCGATCGGCCATCACTACTTTGAGAAGATGGGGTGAGCTTTGTCGTATCGTTGTTCGGTCCTACCGCCTTGCCTCGCCAGATCATTTGCGACTCGATCCAGCCGTTTCTGCGCCGGCGTCTCTGGTTCAAGCGCCTTTGACCCGAGTTGGCCCGTTTCCTCGCTATGCGTGACAAACGAGTCCTCCCAGACATCGATTGCGGGTTCTTCGGCCACGGCTTCCTGTTTAGTGGACTGAAGCAGAAGCAGAGTGCAGTTGACTTGCTTGATTACCTGCTCCGCAATAGACCCAAGAATCAACGGACGCCAGCCTGATAGGCCATGAGTCGAGATGACAACCATGTCTGCCTTCTCACGCTTGATCACACGTATCAAGTTTCCTACGATATCGTTGCCCGTCTCGATGCTGAAGGACGCAGGTACGCCTTTGAACAAGAGTGCAGCTTTACGTGCCTCGAGCTTTTCTTCGATCGTCTCTTTCCGTTCCTGAAGCACTGAAGTCTCCGGGAAAAAGTCGGAGCCATTGAAGTCTGGGATTTCGGGGATGATGTGGACTAGATGGATGCTGGCGTGGAACTGTTGAGCGAGGCCGGTTGCCGCTTCCAGAGACGCCTCTGAAGAGGGGCCGAAGTCTATCGGCAACAGAATCCTACTGGCTGAGAAGGCCGCTTTTTGCGTATTCGACAATGGGAACTCCTGAATTCAATGCAAAAGAGGTTGAAGTGCAAAGCGGTTCAGACTAAGACACCGGATCAAATGTGGCCATCGGGGGCGGCACCGTTTGGGAGCGTGACTGGAAGCGGGGTATTCATCTGCGGCTGATTATTAGTAGCCGCAAGCGCCTTGTCCTGACCGATTCCCATCGTAAGGGCGGTAAGCCCAGTGAGGCCGCCAAGTTGCATCGTTTCGATAGCAGAGCTTGGAACAATGACGATCGTCGAGTTCTGTTTGAGTCCTTCGTAGAGCATGTTCATCGCGCGCAAGTGGAGTGCGACAGGATTATTCGCGTAGGTTTTTGCCGCCTCTCCAAAGCTCAACGCGACTTGCAACTCCGACTCGCCGAGTATGACTCGCGCCTGACGCTCCCGCTCCGCCTGTGCCTGCATCGACATTGCATCTTCAAGCGATGCGGGAATCAGGACGTCCTTTACTTCGACTGACTGAACGCTGATTCCCCAGGGCTGCGTCCGCGCATCGATGATGGTCTGGAGTACGGCGCTGATCTTGTCTCGCCCTTCCAGCATGTCCGAGAGCATCGTCTTGCCAATAACGTCGCGCAGCGCAGTCTGCGAGGCCCAGCCGATTGCGCTCTGGTAGTCTGCCACGGCAAGGGCCGCCTTCTGGGGGTCGAAGATCTTCCAGAACAGCACCGCGTCAACGTCCACCGGAACGGTATCTTTGGTGAGGGTCTTCTCCGCTTTGAAGGAACTGGTGAGGACACGGGTATCGATCCAGTAGGGAATTGTGTCGATCAGCGGAATGATGAAGAAGAGGCCGGGTCCCCGCAGAGCGCGGAACTTACCCAAACGCAAGACGACGGCTTTGCTCCATTGGTCCGCCACTCGGGTTGCGGAAGAAGCGACCACAGCGACAAACAGAGTTAGACCGAAGATCAGGAAGGCTGCGTAGTCTTGACCAGCTGCATGCAGCGCAAAGGCGAAGATTCCGCCGACAGCGAGAATAACGATGAAGATCAAAGCTGGAACCGAACCGTTCGATCTCAATTGAACCGCCTTTCGGCCCACACTCGTGCGGCCCGGAGCCTCACCGCCGCGTAGGCGAATGTGATGTCTCCGTCTCCACACTCGCACCTTCGATGATCACAGTCTGAGCACTCGAGCACACCACGGGACGGATTGATCTTGGCCTGGTCATGGTCTCGGGTCGAATGAGCAGAGGTTTTCCAACTCAATTAAGGAAGATCGGAACGTCTAAAGCGAGTCAACCCCCTTGTTGCACGAAGAGGCGCACGGCGATGAGGGTGGTCGCTACTGCGCGGCACCATCGGCTGAAGTCCGCTACTAAGTGTCAAGCTGATGCAAAGATCATCCAGCTGTGAGCACCGTTGAACGTGCCTGCGTAGCGATCCCGAGTTCGCGTGAGCCACTAGGCTCAGCTATCAATTGGAGAATGTTCGATAGTCGGTGGGAACAAGTCTTTCGAAGATTGAATTCCGGAACGGGATGTCGCAATGCCCAGCGAGTTGCAACAAGACGCCACGAATCAAACGGGCATTCCGGACACAGGAGAAATTTATGAATATTGGTTTCCTGCACAGCGGCGAAAGTGAATTCAATAATTTGCTACTGGGACGCCTGAATGGCTGTCTCAGAGGGCACACTGTCCTCTCGTGGCTCGCGGATGAAAAAGCGCCGTCGAAGGATTTTGATGTGCTCCTCGTGAATGGCGATTTGGGCAGTAATCAGATGGAGGGACAGCCAAACCTGAAACTCATCCAAACAACCAATACAGGGTATGAAAGCATCGATATCGCTTCAGCGACCGAGTTGGGTATCTGGGTCTCATACGCACCTTCGGGCCTGACTGGGAATGCAACATCAGTGGCCGAATTTGCGATTCTGCTCATCCTCGCATCATCACGGCATCTTAGCCAGATAGTCACCTCGGTTCATGGTGGTCAAGCGTATGCCCCATACCTTTCTTCTGCATTGAATGGAAAGACGGTATGCATCGTAGGTCTCGGCAGCATCGGGAGACAGATCGTGGAGCGTCTCCGTCCATTTGGAGTCCTGATACTAGCGACGGATGAGCACCCTGAAGATGCGCCGTCTGACGTCACGGCATTTCCAGCCGAAAAACTGGAAGTCGCTGTAGCTGACGCTGACTATGTAGTGCTCTGTGTCCGGGCCAGCAAAGAAAACGAGGGGCTAGTGAGTGCATCGGTTTTGCGCTCGATGAAGCATGGGGCGGTTCTGATCAACGTTGCGCGTGGGTCGCTGGTCGATGAAGGAGCACTTCTTTCAGCCCTGAAAGACGGTCACATCTCCGCCATCGGTCTCGATGTCGTACGGAACGAGCCACTCGATCAGGCAAACCCGCTTCTCCGGGTTCCTCAAGCTCTCGTCACACCTCATATCGCTGCGTATACAGACCTCATGCTTTCCGGAACCGTCGACTATATCTTCCAGGTGATCAGAGACTTTGAGGCTGAAAGGAAGCCAGCGTCGGTTTTGAACAACCCAGCGAGACCACGACTTGCGCTGAGAGAAGATCAAAGTCTCTTCAGCTTGCAGTAGACAGCATCGCTGTCAGTTCTCTATAAAATTTCATCGCTAAGAGAGCAAAGCGGCTCATGCGTCGCCGCTGTTTCTCATTGGAGGTACCGAATGAAAGGTGACAATATGGATCGTATCGTTAAGGCTAGAGATGCAGCAATGATCGAAAGCAGCCTGAAGATGCTTACCGACGAGCAACTCGAGTTGGCTCTTGAGGCCAGCATCCGCTGCCTCGACAATTGGTGCCATTTGCACTCCATCAATGGAGCCGGACAAAGATCGCATTCGGTTTGATCTAACCTCCAACGGCGGATACTGTGCTTTCCGACCGACGCCTCTCCTTCAATGGGGTATGAATGGCCTGAAGATGGCTTACCTCAATGAGAGTTCCGCTTCCTCGCCTAGACCACCATGACAAACGTATAGCGCTTGCCTGCGGAGTTCACGGGTGAAGCGGCGCTCCAGACCCTTCCCAGGCGCATGGTCGACTGTCCCGTGCGCTTCGACTGCGCGAATACCGCGATGCCGTCGGGCGAAAGCGCGCGCCCCAGCACATCGCGGTCTTCATCATCCAGCAACTGCCCTTGTACGGTGGAGGTTTGCTCCAGAGTCTCGAGGTAACGCTGCAGACTTGCTGGACCTCCGGTCACGTAGAAGTCCACGGCGGAGTGCGCGTAAAGGTCCTGGGTCATCGCCATCCATCGCTTGCCGAAGGGCTGCGATCCGAGCAACGCCGCGCTCGCCAATGTGACCAGGAGGGTCAAAACAATCGTCGCGCAGAACCACAGGAAGATCTTCGCGTAAAGGCTCTGTCTCACGCCGTCTCCACGCTCAGTTCACCAGCGTAGAGGTAGCCCGATCCGCGAACGCTACGGATGCGCTCGCTGCCATCCGGTAACGGCCCGAGCTTTTTGCGCAGGTTGCTGACGTGGTTGTCGATGCTCCGATCAAACGTTCCCAGCTCGCGCCCAAGTGCAACCTTAGCGAGTTTGTCGCGCGAGATGATCTGACGGCGGACTGAACCGGCAGCAGAAGGACATCGAACTCCGCGCCGGTCACCTCGACTGCTTCGCTGCCAAGCAGGACCTTCCGTGCATGACTCTTCACCGTGAGATCGTCGATTCGAAGCGCCGTCGCAGGCATTGCAGCAGGCCGTCGACGCTTCAGAATGGCCCTTATCCGGGCCACAAGCTCACGGGGATTGAACGGCTTCGGCAGATAGTCATCCGCTCCCGCCTCAAGCCCGTGAATACGGTCCTTGTCGTCGCCACGTGCGGTCAACATGATTACCGGAACCTCGGACGCGCCGCGGATCCGCCGAAGCACCTGGCGTCCATCCCCATCCGGAAGCATAATGTCGAGAATCACGATTGCGTGGCGGCCTTCGAGCGCGCTCGACAGACCTTCCTCCGCGCGATGGACCGTCTCGAGACAAAAGCCATCCATCGCAAGCAGACGCTTCAAACCTTCGGCCAGCGCGACGTCATCGTCGATCATCAGTACATGCGTCAGAGAGATTGCCGTTGTCCTTTCTGGAACAGGCAGCACCGGCGACCGTTTTGACCGCAGATGCTGTCATGGTAAATCGCCGTAAAGCCTAGAGCTCTCCAATGACAGTGTCGAGCCGTTCGCTAACCTGGCCATCTGCTTTGGACTTCAGCTCTTCGAGTTGCTGAAGCTGCTGCTTGGTCAGAACGGCCCTTAGCTCGAGCCGAATCTTGGCGCGCTCGACGATGATGTTTGTGTTGGTGGCCGCGTACTTCTGCGCGACCTCGCGCAAAGCGGCCTCATCGTAGGCGGGGAGCGCGGTCATGGCCTGCCGTTCTTCCTTCGCCTACGCCGCAAGCGCGACGATGGTGGGCTCTTCAGCCTTCAGGATCGATTTGAACTGGGCTCGCTGATCTGACGTGGTGTTCAGACGAGCTTCGATGCGAGCGATGACACGCCGTGTCATCCGCTATTCGGTCCAGGGCGAACCTTCGGGCTGGGCGATCGCGATGGCTGAAGTGGCCAGGATGGTGAGTGATGCGGCGAATACAAGCAGGGGCCAATTGTTCTTCATGTGAGTTCTCCGGTGAATCAGAATTGCATGCCCGTCAGCCTTCGCAGCCAGCGAGATACATCCATAGGAACACTGTGCAGCAGGATGTAATGTGTGGAAGTGTCGGGTGCTAGACAGGTTTCAGAAGCGAGCCCAGCCTCGAACGGATGCGCTGCTTCGCCGTAGCGTTCGCAGCAGAGGTGTTTGGATCGGCCTGGGCATGCAAGAGAGCGGCATTCGAAGCCGCAGCAAGCAGCGCGCACGCGGTTGAAGATCGGCTTGAATCCTTCGTCCTCCAGCTGCTTGGCGACGATATCCATGTTCTGTAAAGTGGAACGGCTCGCCGGGCCGGAGTAAGCAAGGTCATCGACCGCTCCTTTGAAAGGGAAGCGACTTGTCAAACCTTGCGCCCACGGAGGCGCTGAGAGGAACCGCGACCTCGTCATAGTCGGTTTTGGAAGAAGCCGCGATGATGCTTCCGGGTGGCCGTGTGATTGTGGACCAGGCGGCACCGTTCTGGAAATCCGTGGTCTGTGTCTGGGAAGCTGCGGTATCACCGAGCAGAAGGATCACAAAAGGTAGGGGTTTCATGCCTCTCATTTTGCTTCGTTACTCTCCTTCAAGAAGACCATTCCGCGAAATCCTTACATACCAAACGACGTTTTCGGGTATGCCGGCTCCCCAAGCGGTTCCTTGACGACTAACTGCCCGGAACACTCGTCCCGTCGTGACTGATGCAGCTGTCAGCCATCTTTCCATGGGACTCTTCACCGAGTGGGGCATGGGTACGGTCCGGACGTGGTTGCCCTTGCCGACGAAGTCAACGGTAGCCCAATGGCCCTGTCGGAGTTGCGCCGCGAACGCGGAGAACTCAAGCCGTTCAATACTCAGGTTTTTGCATGATCGAGGTCTGGCAGGCGAAACACGATCTTCCGGACGACACGCTTTCTGGTCTTCTTGGGCATACTGGCGGCCTGCTCTGCCGCAGAGATGCCCAACACTCTACGCGCCTGCCAAGAGGGCTTACGTCATTCGGTTGGAAGAGCGCATTGGCGATTATGCACGAATCCAGCACCATCACTGATGGAAGTGCGTTTTTCAGGACTTATCCCGCTGTTTTCTAGGGTGGAAGCGTACCCGAGGAAAGCACCACCGACGTTTCTATCTGACGAGTGGGTATCTTCCAATACCTCCGGAGAAGCTGCTCCTTCTCTCCGGCTGGAACGAGTCGAAAGCCGTGTTTCTCGTAAAAACGGATAGCCCAATCCGCGTCCGCCCAGGTGCCGATAAGAACCGTCCGCGTGGTGAGCGCCTGAAGATGTCGAAGCAGTTCACCGCCCAAGCCGTGCCGACGTTTGCTCGTGCGCACGTAAGCATGTCTGATTAGAGTGACGTCGAGCACGTCCTGAACTCCCATCACAGCCGCCATCGTACCATCCTCGTCCGCGCCCCAGAAGTCCACACCGTCGTGTATCTCCTGACGGAGCTTCTCACGAGTCATGTACGGCTCATTCCAGCGGTCGGCGGGGATAATGCCTCGGTACGCCGACGCCCCATCATTGATGATGGTCCAGATTTCATCGAAATCGTCTTCACCGCACGGTCGAATCATGTGCTGATTGTCGAAGGCTTTGGGCATGCCGTCTTGAACGAAATTGTTCTGCTTTTCGTCCCTGCGACAGCCTGTCGATACCGCGCTGGTGTTATCCCAAGTTGTCGCACGAAGGCGCGTGTCATGTGACTTTGATCGGCGAAGCCTGCCTCGATGCTGGCTTCGCCCAGCTCCCATCCCGCAGCGACAAGACGGCGTGCAAGTCGAACACGCCGCTGCAGGATGTAGGCGTGGGGGTTTACCCCGGTCACACGAGAAAATCCCCTAAGAAGATGAAAGCGGCTGACTCCCGCGATGTCCGCCATTGCTTGCAGTGAAAACGGTCTCTCAGGTTCGCGATCTATAAGGGTTACGATTCGGCGGACGCAAGGCAGACCCGGGAAGGGAGAGGGACGATGACCGCCGTGATGGCGGAACGCGTAACTAACGGCTATGACCAGCTCTTCGTCGATGTGCAAGCCATCCGGTTGTGGATCAGCAACGGCGTCGAACAACCGTCGGACGCGTACAGCTTGATAACGGTCACGCGCGTTTGGGAGAAGAGTATGGACTGCGGTGGATTGATCTTCAGCTAAGATCTGAGAGGCGATCTGCGGCTCGAAGTAAAGCATATTCCAGCCGCGAGGCTTTCCATCAAGAGAACTTCCGTCGTGCATCTCTCCCGGATTGACCATAATGATGTCCCCGCGCACGGCTTCCACCCAACCGAGACAGCTCCAGGAGCGATGGCCTCCTGAATTGATAACGCCTATTCCAAACTGATCATGGGAATGACGAGGAAACTGGCGGACAGATCTGAGGCTTACCGCTTCGACCCCGAGGAGAGGGTTCCGATATTGACGGACTTCGTGCATTACTTCTCCAGGCCGTCATTGTCTCAAAATCCGCTCCAATCTATGCACATGATTGGAAAGTTGGCCTATCCCAAGAAACCAGCATAGGCATTCTCACCTCGCGATATCTGGCCGATGCGCTCATCGAAACACTAAGGAGACGAATCCCTTGAAACGCGCTCCATATGTAAGCATTGCTGTCCGGAACCTATTGGTATGTACTTACCCGAAATTGAGAACTCACGCGGCTTCAAAGTTTGGATCACTTCGGCGATCGCGGACGAGCGAAGGAGCTAGCAACGTATTCAATGTGGGCCAGCTGTGCCTTACAACTTCACAGTTATTCCTTCGGCTTCCGGAGCTTCGTTGCGAGGCTCTGTGCGTCGAAGATTGGCGACGAGCACGCCGTGGCCGTGCAAAGAAACGCCGCAGGCCGAGCTAGTTTTGGGTAGGCAACGTCTGGCCTTGGCAAAGGACCCTCACTCCTGTCCCATAACTCAACTCGGCTGTACGTTGGAGCCGCCACAAGTGCCGTCTGGAAGAGTGCTTTGGCGGCTGGATCACTCTTCGATCCAACGACGGTGATGTGAGTGGGCGGAGTAGTGAATTGCGACTCCGCCAGCAGCACGGGAGCTGAGAGCCATGCGGTCGCTACCTGAGGCGCCGCCAGGTAGCGCATGGCGACGGTAGCAGTCTCCTGATCACCCTTCTCGCCCGTGTATTGAGCCAGTAAGTTGGCAAAACGGGCGACCTGCGCATTCTCATCGCGCTCCGGATGAGGCGTGTAGGCGTGATCCGTGGAGAACCTTGAAGCGGTGAATCCTGCCGTATCAGAGGCAAAATTTGCTGCGATGAAGCGGCGAGCGGCTTCGGCGCGCTGTAGCCACTGTCTATCGCCGGTACTTTCGTAGAGAGCCACGAAAGCCTGCCCCATCGCGAGCGTGTCGCCAAGGAAAGGGCCGACCACATCCTGTTCACCATGCGCGAATCCGCCGTTTGACAGCGACCTGTGCGCGACCACCCAGTTCGCGGCACGCTCGGCCTCCTGGAGTGTTGCCGGGTCGCCGGTTGCGGCGTAGAGCGCACATAGCGCATTGATCATCCAACCGTTTTCGCGAGCGTAGAGATGCTTGTCGATGCGAGGGATACCGATGGCCCGGCGCTTCGCGTCTCTGAGAGAGAAGAAGTCCGCGCTGTGCTTTCCCTCGATCACGTCGGCGTCCTGGCTGACATAGAACGCGCCATCAGGACTCGTGAGAAAAGTTCGGACGAAGCGATGCACGTTTTGGGCCGCGGCCAGATATTCGGGTGACCCGAAGCGGCCGTATGCCTGCGCGTAGGTTCGCATTACCTGCGATTGAATCAAGAGAAGCTTCTCGAAGTGCGGCTCGTTCCAGTTTCCTCCGGTCGAATACTGGTACGCCCCGCCCCAGACAGGATCCAGCAGCGCCTGTGCTGCCTGCAGGGTATCGCGCACACGCTGCTCCTGCAGCTTGTCCCCATGGGTGGCCAGCACGGTTGCGTACTCTACGGAGTCTGCATCAAGATACTTATGCCCGAAGGCCCAACCTTTGCCGGCGACATCGTATTGCTTCTCGTACTCCTTCTTCACATCCGCGAGTAATGCCGGTGCGAGAAATGGAGTTACCGCATAGGTGATCGGAATTTCCTTTTCGATGGAGGGACCGGGCGATGGATCGTCGATCACGGCTTGCAGGATAGACGCCATCAGCTTCGGTGGAAGATAGCCCTGGCGCTTTACGATCTCGCTGCCGTCGGAATTGAAGATGACGGTTGCGGGCCAACCGTAGTCCTCATAACGGTTGGAGAGATCGGGGCGGGAGTCCTGATCCACCTTCACTGCAATGTACTTCTTCTGCATCAGGCGGCGCACGGCGAGATCACTGTACGTTTGC
This sequence comes from Granulicella aggregans, assembly GCF_025685565.1. NCBI lineage: Bacteria > Pseudomonadati > Acidobacteriota > Terriglobia > Terriglobales > Acidobacteriaceae > Granulicella > Granulicella aggregans. Next base: position 1,138,131 of record NZ_JAGSYE010000002.1, on the reverse strand, counting down.
TGATCCATGACATGACACCAGTGGCACCATACCGCTTCCAGATCGAGCAGGACGAACTTGTGCTCGCGGGCGGCCTGCGCGAAGATCTGATCCGACCAGGGATGCCAGACGATTGGCTCCGACTTGGTCTGCGCCTTAATGCTGCTGACGTAAATCGTCAGCAGCGACAACAGAAGAAGCCGACGAAGCTTCACTGGACACCAATGAAATCCAGTGGCTGGTGGCAAAACCATCCAAGCTCAGCGGCGTGCGCGAAGTACTCCTGGACCTTGGCGGCCTGCTCTTCGGGTGTCCCTTTGCTGTCAGCGAATGCAGCTTCGATCGCGCTGCTCAGTGTCTGCCGGCGCTGCAACGCGGAGAGCAGGAGGTAAGCCTCACGATCAATACGCCGATAGTAGATGGAGTAGTCGTAGCGATGTACGGCCAGGTAGATCTTTGACCGGCGTATTGCCGGGAGGTGTATGCGCTGCGTTGTTTCACGCTCCACAACAGCGTTGCTCATGATGTCCGACTCCGGCGTCGCCTTGTGGACGGCGAGGACGAGTTCATCGACTGGATAACGCAGGTCCAGCAACTGCAGATGCGGTTGCAAAGAGAGGCGGGAATCACCGCTAAGACCGGCGAAGTCGGATTCAGCGAGTGGAACGACGGCAGCGCGGTCAAAGCTTTCCACATAGGCCCATTCGAGCCGGGCGATATCGACCATAAGCGCGTGGCGCTTCGGTGAGAACTCCGGATGACCTTCAAGCCAGAACGGAAGATTTGCGCCAAGGTTGCGCAGGCTGAAGGAGGTCGAAGGATTCTCTTTGAGGTAGGCGAGGACAAGCGCATCGAAGCGCTTTGGGCCGAGCACTGCGGCAAGCGCGGGAAAGTCTTCCGACACGGCACCGATGACGCGGAACCAGTACTGCCGGTTATAGATCTCCAGACGCTCAAAGGAAGAGAGCATTGTGTTCGGCTTGATATAGGTGGCCGCGATCTCACTCAGCAGACGCCCATCCTGGTCTTCCTGCTGCATGCTAAAGCTGGCCGTCAGGGGGCGGCGGACATCGTCCGACATCCGTCGCTGAAGTTCGAGCAAGTTCATACCCGCGCCTCTTCATGCTCGAGCGCTGTGGCTGGGAAGGCAGATCCCTCTGCGTCCTGCAGGTAGCGATTCGCCTTCAGCGCCTCGCCGTGAACCTCATCGAACGAAGGAATATTGTCGTCCCATTCGAGCAGCGTTGCTGTGACGCCGACACGCTCGATGGCTCTCGCATACATCGCCCACACTGGGTCCAGCACTGGGTGGTCATGCGTGTCGAGCGTGTACTTCTCGAACTTTGAGTGGCCTGCGATGTGTATCTGCGCGACGCGATCGGCGGAGACGGCGTTTACATATTCCAGCGGATCGAAGCCGTGATTCTGCGAGGAGACATAGATGTTATTGACGTCCAGCAGGATGCCGCAGTCCGCGGCGTGGACAACCTCGTTGAGGAACTCCCACTCAGTCATCTCGGACTCATGGAACTCGGCATAGCTGCTTACATTTTCGACCGCAATGGGAATCTCAAGGAAGTCCTGTACCTCCCGGATACGCGCGGCTGTGGTGCGCACGGCTTCGAACGTGTACGGCAGCGGGAGAAGATCGTGCGTGTAACGCCCATCGACGCTCCCCCAGCAAAGATGGTCGGAGAGCCATGGCGTTTTCGTGCGTTTCGTAAGCTCTTTCAAGCGCTTCAAGTGCTCGCGGTCGAGCGGCTGCGCCGATCCAAAGTACATCGAAACGCCATGCTGTATGACGCGGTATTGCTCAAGTATCTGGTCGAGCACCTTGAGCGGGCGCCCTCCATCCACCATGTAGTTTTCCGAGATAATCTCGAACCAGTCGACGACCGGCTTTTCGGCAAAGATGTGATCGTAGTGCGGAACGCGCAGGCCAATCCCCACGCCATAATCAGTAAATCCATTGAAACGATTGGCCGGCATTCGCACTCCTGAAGCGTTTATTAAGAAACAAAGAAATCAGCGCGAAGGAGGCCTAAAGAGCTCTTCGGGCCTCCTTCGGTAACTACTTCTTAGGGGGAGTGGAGCCGTCAGTTGCGCAGGCACCCTTGCCCTTGCAGCTGTTCTTGCCTGCGTGCTTGGCATCGCCGCCGCCCTGACCCTTACAGTCATTCTTGCCCTTGCAGGAGTGCTTGGCTGGCGCCGGAGTGTCCTGTGCGAAGAGAACGCCTGCCGAAGCCGAAGGATCTCCAGCCGGGGAGGTGGGCTGTGCATTGAGACGAACGGCGGTCCCACCGAGCAGACCTGCGAATGCGGCCGCGAGGGCGAGCGATTGAGTAGTGTTCTTCATGTGAGATAGACCTTTCTATTCGGTTTGGCCACGCGTAGGACGCGCCGGACGTTGATCTTGAACTACGACATCCTCAGGAAAGTGGAGGCACGAACAGCGTTGCTTCCGTGCTCCCCGTTTGAGCTTCTGGCACGCAGAAGGTTACAGGGTTTCCATTAGATTTTTTTCAGAGCCGAGATGCACTATCGGAGACCGCGGCCCCACTTTTAGCCAAAGGCGGAACGACAGTCGCACGCAGTGTCGTCAACATTACTCTGATACGCGACAAAGGAGAAGTCAGATCTAAACGAATGCCTTCCTTTGTGCGATTAATCCCCAGTTCACTCCAGAGCTGGTCGAGGTCCACCTTAACCGGCTTCTGACTCCACTCCGCATACATCTCCTCAAGCACGTGAGTCTCCGTCGCTTCGTCCCCCACGCGGAGCAGCTCCTTTACAGGCCGTTCCGTGTCGATTGTTCCGCCCGACGCAACGATGCCTCGCAGTGCATCCTGCAAACCCTTCCGGTTCTTCGTCTGCTTGCGAATCTCGATGTCGGCCACCAAACAGAAGATCGCTCCGCCCCAGTAGGTCCTTCCCCAGGTATGAGTGTTGTCCATTCCGCGGTCGTTCGCGGCTGGCTCTCCGTTAGGCATCCCGGCTACCATGTCGCCCCACACCCGTTCAGCAGTCAACTCGCCAGTCTGCGCCCGAGCGATCGGTTCGACATAGGTCGCGATTCCTTCCTCCAGCCAGTGCTCGTCATCCGGCAGTGAAGAGAGCGCCATGTGCACGAGTTCATGGGTGATGATCCAATCCGCCGCCAACTCGTCCCTGGTCGTGTGCCGCCCGATACGTATCCGTGTGAAGCCTGGCCAGCCGGATCTTCCGCCCCATGTCGTTCCTTGCAGCACGCCGTCGCCACCTTCGTCTGCCGTTGGGATGACAAGGATTCGCGCTCGGCGAAGAGGGAAGCGCCCATAGTACGCCGCAACAGCAAGCGCCGCCCTCTGGATGCGGTTGACAACCGCGCTCTGTGGTAAGTCGAGCTCGCCTGCCGCAAAGTCGATCTGCAGCGCAGCTCCGCCGGTCTGGATCGTGTAAGTCGCCGCCGATTTGCGGGCGTCTGCGTTCTCCTGACTCAAGGCGCTGGAACCAAGAACCGAGACGAATACGAAGACAGCATGCCGCAGCCTGGGTCCCATCCTTCACCGCTTCCATCTATTGCTACAGTGGCTTGACGTCTGCGCCGAGCGCACTACACGAATATGTTCGCATACACTTCTTCTGCTGCGATGCGTGAATCTCGAAGTGCCCGCAAGACTTAAAGGCTCTGTAACCTTTGCACTCCCGGTGTTTCTAACTTCCGAGTGCGTCAAGTCGCAGGGGAAAACTCTTGTCCTGCGACTGTCCTGGACAGATGAGAATAGAGGAAATATGACAGCCATGCTCCGCATCTATAGCCGCTTTTCGACGGCCGCTTCCTATCTTCAGTCACCCATGCTCCTCGCGGTTAGACTCTACTGGGGTTGGCAGTTCGTGCAGACCGGTTGGGGAAAGCTGCACAGCATCGAAAAGATAACGGCTTTCTTCACCACTCTCAATATCCCCTTCGCTGCCTTCAACGCTCACTTTGTGTCCGGCCTGGAGTTCGTCGGCGGCATCCTCCTGATCTTCGGCCTTGGTACCCGGCTCGTGGCGCTTCTGCTCGCTACAAATATGCTGGTCGCTTACTGGACCGCCGATCACGACGCGCTGGTCTCCATCTTCTCCGATCCGGGCAAGTTCTATGTGGCGGATCCCTACACGTTCCTCTTTGCGTCCGTAATGGTTCTCATCTTCGGCGCCGGCCTCTTCTCCGTCGATGCGTTATTAGCGAAACGGGTCGAAGGGCTCGACGCATAAGGACGTCGAATGCCGGGATCTCTTCACGGTCGAACGCTCGCCACCATTCTTCGAGATCCGGTAGTTGGGGGCATTCATGACCGACGTTCCTGGGAACTATTGGACTGGATGACAAAGGCCATTCCATCAGCCACTGGGTCGTTTATCTGGAAGGTGAAGTCCGTGGTGAAGCCGACGGTTGGCAGGGCCGTCGAGAAGAATGCGCTGCGCGCTTCGAAGAGCCTTCCGTCAGTGAGTTCGAGAGCGTTACCGGCTATCGTGGCTCCGCCATTCAGCGACAGCCCCGATGCTATGAACCCGCTCGAATAGTTGAAGGTCTCGCAAGATGCTGGAGTGACCGTGAGGATGCCGGTCACATAGTTGAAACTGTAGTTGGCCGCTGCCAGGACTTCGCTAGAGAAGGTAATTGGATACTTTCCCTCTGGCGATGCTGTGGTGGCGGTTGTCGTCAGGGCGGCTGTGCCGCTGACCGCGGAAGCGGTGTCGCCATCGATGAATCCAGATACTGTATCGGTGAGCGCAGGATTGGAAGCGCCGACCGCTCTGTACCGGGAGGTCTTCAAATTAATGGAAGGCTCGGATGAGCCCGAAGTCTTGATGAATGTGCACGGTTCGCTTGGATTCGCCGAGTTGCTTCAAGGGCAGCCTCAGGCTGCAATCTCAGATCTGCAGCAAGCGCTCGCGCTCACACATCGGATAGCGGGAGATTGTGGACAACGATTGCACGCCAGCACCACAAACGCTCCTCTCTCCAGCGTAAAACACCGCCCAACTCCAGCAACGCGCTCTGCTCGACGGGTCAGCAAAGGGGCCAGTACTATGGCTGCGGATGGAATCTTTCCTGATCCAAGCTTTCTCGCAGGGTGACCACTTTGAAGAGATCTACCGACACACAGCCACGCCGCGACTTCCTCAAGCTGGCTGGCTTACCCAGTGCAGCAGCTCTCACCGGCAAAGTAGCCCCTGCCGCCGCTCAAGAACCCAACACCCCGGCATCAGCCGAAAGCTATCACGTGGACACCGCCATGGAGTTCCTCCACGTTAGTGGTCCTCACATCGTCGATACCAAAGGCAACAAGTTCCGCCTTCGCGGCACCTGCGCCGGCGGATGGATGAACATGGAAGACTTCATTAATGGTCACCCCGGTGCTGAACATACTCTTCGCTCGCAGATGGCGGAGGTCCTCGGCGCCGCCAAGGCACAGTTCTTCTTCGATCGCCTCCTCGACCACTTCTTCAATGAAGACGACGTCCTCTTCCTTCGCAAAGCCGGCGCCAACGTCGTCCGCATCCCCCTGAACTACCGCCATTTCGAGGACGACGCCACTCCCTTCAAATACAAGGAGGCCGGCTTTCAGCGCCTCGACCACCTCCTGGCTCGGTGCGAGAAACATGGCCTCTACGTCATCCTCGACCTGCACTCCGCCCAGGGTTGGCAGAACGTTCACTGGCACTCCGACAACGCATCCCGCATCAGCCTCTTCTGGACCAATCCTCACTACCAGGATCGCTACATTGCCCTCTGGCAGGAGTTCTCACACCGCTATAAGAGCCGCTCCGTTGTAGCCGGCTACGATCTCCTCAACGAGCCCTGCTCCAACAACGAATGGGGCGATTACCCCTGGAACATCTACGCCAACTACAAGCCCGCCTACGACCGCATGAACTCCCTCTACCGCCGCGTCGTTGACGCCATCCGCAAGATCGACACAAAGCATATCCTCTTTCTTGAAGGCGATAGCTATGCCAAACTCTTCGCAGGCCTTGATAAGCCCCACGACGACAACATCGCCTACACATCGCACAACTACACTGTCCCTGGCTTCGGACCCGGCCAGTACCCCGGTACGATTCATCCTCGCTCCGCCTCCGCCAATAACGCCGGCGAACACTGGGACCTCCCCAAACAGGAGCGGGCCTTCCTCGAAGCCGAAGGCACCCTCTTCACCCGGCAGCACAACGTTCCCCTCTGGGTCGGCGAGTTTGGCTCCGTCTTCAACGGCCCGCCCGACGAAGCCCCAGACCGCCTCCGCGCCCTTGACGACCAGATCGGCATCTTCGAACAACACAATGCACACTGGACCACATGGAACTACAAAGACGTTGGCGTGATGGGTATGCTCACCCTCGACCCTGCCTCGCCCTACATGCAGCGCATAAGCGACCTTGTGCGTAAGAAAACCGCACTCGGTACCGACGACTGGATGTCGTGGCTCCCCTCAACCCCGGTCAAGGACGCCACCGGGCAGCTCGCCGACCAGATCCTCCAGGTCGTCGCCGACCCAGGGCTCGACTCCCGCCTCAACATCCGTTGCGTCAAGCAGACCATGCTCTGCTTCTACACCGGATCGCTGATGCAGCCGCTCTACGCAAGCCTGTTCAAAGGAATGTCCGAGAACGACCTAGACCATACCCTCGCCTCCTTCTCCGCCAAACAATGCCTTCCCAACCAGGGCCTCGTTGACGTCCTAAGCAAGTACATGATGAAACCCGCCTGAGCAGAGGCCGAGCAGCGCAACCCCGGACAGCCAGGGTGACCACCCACAAGTTACGCAGTGACCGCCCTGCAAACGGATCGCACTTACCGATCCCGTATCCAGGTAAGTCCCGCAAACGGAGCGCTCATCAGCTGCGCGCATTTCTTTACAGGCTTCAGTGGGCACTGCAGTGAGCCTTACAGACAAGGAACGAACGAGGCGTGCGATTCTTGTGCGCCAGGCGATGATTTCGCTCTGACCGGCGCTCGCGCTAATATTGCGCGTTTCGAGGAGCCCTCGAAGTAGGGCAGCGTTCCGTCAGGGCACCGTATCCGATCTAAGAACGGCAATAGCTGTGCATCGCCCAGAACGAATCCCAGCGGCTCGCGAGATGAAGCCGATGCCCACCTCCGCAAATTCTTTCTAGGGGATGACTAGATCGGGAAGCGGCCGGCCCCGGCGATCGAGAGGCGGATTACTCAGCTGGGCAAGAAGAGGGGTGTCGTTTCTCGTTTCAGCTCGTGATGGCAGCTCCAGAATCAGTTTGAGCCCGGAATGAGCTACGGATCGATTCGCGAGGCAATGATGTTGGATTGAGGCGCGTTTCCGCGAAGGTTTTTAGCCTGCAGCAACAACTCGAAGTGCGGAATGCTGCCGTCAGGCCGTTTGATCTTTGAAAGATAGTCCTTGAAGCCCCGGTCGCTCAGCAGAAAGTCAGCAGCGGTCTGCGTTGCCGGGCTGCTGGTGCCTGCTACGAGGAGGGCATTGCCTTCTCCATCCAGGCTGGGCTGGAAGGCGATCAGTCCGTAGACCTCGTTATTTTGAGCGGTAGCGTCTTCGACAAAGAGCGTCTCTTCGCCTGCCTGCGGGTGTTTATTGACCACCGAATTCTTGTGCCGCTTCCAGTCGAAGTCGACATAGAAGTTCATCCGGCTGGCGAAGAGCTCCACCCAAGGGTTCGCTCGCGGGCCACCGATCAGGACGAGGTTCTTTTCCTTGGCTTCGCTGATGCTCAAGTCACGCGCATAGCGGATCTCGGCCTTCATCTGCTTGACGTCCGGTATGCGCACGAGGCGGGCGACGAGGTTCAGATCCGCCATGCTGGTGTAGTTCGAGCCGGCGAGATCGGACGTGCTGAGGCCGGTAGTCTGGGAGGGCTTAGCGAGATAGTCCCGATTCAGATAATTCTCGAGTGTGACCTGTTCCCCGGTAATCTCTTCAATCAGAATCAGGGTGCTGTCTGCAGGAACGATCACCTGGCCGCGTTGCGGATCGAAGATGGTGTTCCAGAAGCGGGCGTAGGGATCTTCGGCTGATGCGTGGCCGCGACGCAGAAGGGTCCAGCTACAGATCAATATCAGAACCCCTGCACCCAGTGCCGCGAGCAATCGCCATGGGGCCTGGCTGGCTCCTGTCTCTGCGATCGGCGAGATGACAGGGATCCCGTCGCCATCCGCTGCGGGCTTTTGTACGGCGAGTTCAGGATTTGGCTCGAAGAGCGGAACATAGCTGCCCTTCGGGATCGTGATCCGTACCGGCTCAAACTTTCCCGTGGTGCGGAAGTACTCTTCCAGCCGTTGGCGGAGCAGTCGGGCCTGCGAACGGACGATGCTGTCCTCGCCCGGACTATAGGCGGGGGGACGGCCGAAGACTCCGATGCCGATCTGCTGCTCGTTGATCTCTAGCCGGCGACCTGTCAGTTCCATCTCGCAGACGAATTTGAGGAAGGCGCGAAGCCTGGCTGATTTTTCGAGGATAGGAGAGCTCGAGACCCTCTCCATCAACTGCCATCGCGGGTCGTTTGTGTCGACGGGAACGGTCATTAGGGGAGCGCTCATTCCAAGGACCCGGATCCGGGTAGAGGCTGTTGACCGAGGACTCCTGAAATGCCGGGAGCTTTCTCGTGTTTCCTGATCCAGAAGATTAGAAGGCGTACCTTCAAACTACCAGCCCGACCCTGCGCGGGCAAGTGGCTGCCCCTGGTGTAGGTGCTTCACTGTGAAATACAGGTTCCGGGATGGGCGTCTGGTTCGATGCGAAAGGAGAAACCGTGAAAAACGTTGCGGCGTTCCACACCGAGTGCGAGGCTACTCTAGCCCCTCTCCGCACACCGCTTTCATGTATGATCTGACGATTCTGCTCACAGGAGTTCCATGCCCCTTTCCGCTGGACCGGCTTCTCTGAAGTTCTGGCTGCTCTCATTCGCTATCCTTCCCGCTCTCATGATGCCGGTGGCTGCCGGTGCCCAGATGGTCACGCCGGAGATCGACCGAGCGGATCAGCCTTTCTCCTACTTCAGCAAGCCGACGGACGTCATTGGCGTCATGAATGCGCCTGCGGCAACGGAGATCTCTCCGGAGGGGTATCTCTATACCGGATTTGGCGAGCTGATGTTCTTCGTCGGGCCCGAGAAGCAGCCTCTTTCGGCGCGCGTGAGGACGCTCGAAGAGGGATATCTTCCTGTGATCAGCTACACCGTCACGCACCTGGGCATCGAGTACCGGTTCACCGCCTTTGCCGCACAGGTGCCAAAGAGTCCCGCCTCCGATACGGAAGCAACTGGGCAGATCGTCAACTTCATCCGCATTACGATGCATAACCCTGGGACAAAGCCCGGTGCCGCCTTTTTGACGACAGCACTTCGCTACCAGGCGGAGCAGACCACGCAGGATCCTTTGGCGGACAACCGTTTCCGTCGGCCAGTTACAGCAGAGCGCGCGGGCGATTACCAGCAGCCCGGCGAACCCTTTCGCGGCGACTGGAAGTATCGGATCGGCGATGGAAGCTGTCTGCGCGAAGACCGCACGATGTTCGTCTATCCGCAGCAACCTGCCCCGCGCCTCTCGATGACACTGAATTCGCACTACAACCGCATCGAGACGGTGTCGAACCCCAAGCCCAATCTCACGCCAATCACGCCGGTGTGCAGCGCGAGCTATTCGATCCCGCTTGCGGCGGGAGAGAGCAGAACGATCGATCTGCGTATGCCGCTGACGCCCACGAAGGAGGGTTCGAGGGAGAATGCACAGCTCGTCTCGGCGGATTTCGACCGTTCGCATGACGAAGTGGTGAAGTTCTGGCACTCGATCCTCAGTCGCGGCATGCAGATCGAGTTGCCCGAGTCCAAGCCCGTCCAGACGTTCTACGCGAGTTTGGTCTACGACCTGTTATCGCGCAATATCGTCGACGGCAAGTTCATCCAGACGGCGAGCCAGTTTCAATACCACCGGTTTTATCTGCGCGACTCCGCCGACTACGTCCGGATGTACGACGCGACCGGCTACAAAGACATCGGATCGCAGGTGATTGGCTTCTTTGAGACGCGTCAACTGCCGGACGGCAACTTCATGTCGCAACCCGGCCAGTACGATGGCTGGGGCGAAGCTCTCTGGAGCTTCGGCGAACACTTCCGACGGACGCATGACCTCGCAGCAGCCAACGAGATCTATCCGCGGATCGTCCGTGCGGTGGATTGGCTAATCCAAGCCCGCGCGAACGATCCACTCCACGTCATGCCGGCGAGCGACGTGCGGGACAATGAGTATGTCTCTGGCCATCTCACCGGCTATAACTTTCTCGCTCTCAATGGGTTGCGTTGTGCGATCGAGCTTGCTAGCGTACTCGGTCACACGGAAGATGCAGCTCGCTTTGAGAAGGAGTATGCCGACTATTCCGGGACATTCTTCTCGTTGCTGGACAAGGCATCGAAGGAGCAGGGTGGAGTTTTGCCTCCGAGCCTCGATGCGGGTAGCTGGAAGGGAACGGACTGGGGCAATCTCCTGGGAGTTACTCCGGAGCCGCTGCTGGATCCCTTTGATCCTCGCGTCACCGCTACGCTGAAGAGCACGCAGGCCCGCTATCAAGAGGGAATTACCACCTACGCCGAGCCCGACGACGGCATCTTTCTTCATCACTACCTGACGATCAAGAACACTCTTACTGAGCTTGTGCGCGGCGAGCAGGACCAGGCGATTCGCGAGTTCTATGCCGAGCTGCTACATACGAGCTCCACCCACGGCGGATTCGAGTACGCGATTCGCCCATGGGGATCGCGTGATTTTGAGGGCAACATCGCCCCTCACGGCTGGTTCGCCGCAGACTATCGCAACCTGCTCCGCAACATGATGGTGCGTGAAGAAGGCGGCAGCCTGCATCTGCTCTCCGCTGTCTCGCCGGGGTGGATTGCCAAGGGCAAGACGATACGCGTCAGCAAGGCTCCGACCTACTTTGGCGACATCGCATTCGAGCTTGAGTCCTCTTCAGAGAACACAGCAGTCATGCATATCCGGAGCAGCTTCGATCATCCGCCGACCGACCTGGTGCTCCATCTTCCGTGGTTCCTTGAAGGCATCACGGTGACTGCTGACGGCAAGCCGGTAGCCGCCAGCGGCGGAACGGTCCATTTGCCTTCCACCGCCCGGGATGTGAGTTTGGCCTGGAAGCATCGCTCGAACTCGACCATGAGCTTCGACCGGACCGTGGCGTCCTATGAGGCTGAGTACCGCCGCCGCTATGAGCATCTGCTGTCGACTGGGCAGATGTCCCCGCTTAGCGATCCGTGGCAGGTGCCAGAGTAGGCCGAGTTGCTCGTCGCAATGAAAGAGGCCATCCTGCCGGATGGCCTCTTTCGTTTGCTATCCATCGCGTTCTACAACTTGATAAAGATCCTGCGACGATACAAGAACCAGACCGGCAGGAAACAGATTCCAACAAACAGGATCGACCAGATCAACGAACGTAGGGGTGCTGATCCAAGCCACAACGGAAGGCACAGATAGAGATAGCGTTGCAGCGTTCCGGCCCCCGCCATGGGGATGTTTTCAATAGCGATCGCCAGAAGCTCCGAGAATACGTAGGCAGTAAGGGCATTCGTTCCGAAGACCAGCCAGGGTGTCAGACCCTTCTTCAGCCACCCCCGCTCGTCGATCATCCAGATGAGGGTCGCCAGCAGGAGCATCGAGATCCCTGCTGCAAACAACACGTAGGAACTTGTCCAGAGACGTTTATTGATTGGGAAGCTGTGGTCCCAAATTAGGCCAAGCCCGATCATTCCCGCAGCCGCAAGCGCTAGCGAGAACAACCGCCGCGTCGCCGGGAGATCCGTTCGCCGTATCCACATCCCAGTAAGTGAGCCCAACAGGACGGTCGCGGTCGCTGAGAGGGTGCTGAGCACTCCCTCTGGATCGTAGAAACCCCGATGATAGAAGTGGCCCTGCGGAATCAGTAGCCGGTCAAGGAAGCTTGCCAGATTACCTTGCGGGTCGAGGAACGGAATATCAATCCCTGGGAGTCCAAAGCCTGGCACGGCCACCTGGGTCATCAGGAGCCAGTATCCGATTGTGGCGGCAAACGTGAGTGCCACGATCATCCAGTTCCGGAGATACAGAAGCGGCAAGCCGCAGATCAGATAGCAGAGTCCAATCCGCTGGAGAACTCCCATGTAGCGCAGCGTGCTCAGGTGAAGCTCCGGAAGCGCGTTCAAGAGCAGACCGAAGCTGATCATCATCGCTGAGCGTTTCAGCACCTGAAGGGCAATTCTTCCCGGGGGCGTGCCCTTTGCCAACCGGCCCTGGAAGGACAGCGCCATGGAGACGCCCATGATGAAGAGGAAGCCAGGGAAGACTAGATCAGTCAGCGTGTAGCCGTTCCATGCGGAGTGCCGAAGCTGAGGATACGAGACCGCTCCGTCTCCCGCAGTGTTGACGAGGATCATGAAGGCTACGGTTAGGCCACGCAGCACGTCGAGCGACGTCAGGCGGGAGCCGATCGGCCTCGGAGTGCCTATGGATTGAGCGGGCGAACTCTCCGTAAGTTTATACGAACTTGAGGGGGTCACCGTCAGATTCTGGCTGGGGCGACCCGGCCAAATCAATGTTTTTCACAGTTCACCCGACCGAAAACAATGGGGTTTCAGATCTAGAACGGTGACCTACGGAGAGGAAGCGTGCGACGTCCAGGTGATCCCTATCCTGTCGCAACTCGCACGGTGAAAAGACAGTGAAAGACGTTGGCAGCCTCCAAATGCTCGGTAAGACTCTGTTCAACGCCCGCCAATCCAAGTTTCTGGTTGATCCATGTCCGCTCATCCAGGCACGCCTCACTCACTACGACTCTTCGCTCACGAAGGAATCTGCCGCAAACATTCGCTTGGCTCCGGGCGGCCTCAGGCCAATGCCTGGAACAGGCGGATCGGTTGAGCTTTCAGGCGGTGCTTGAGGCACTGGATCGGCCAGACAAGTAACGGAAGCCCCGAACGTCCAGCTGTACAAACCCGCTTACTGTGAAGCCACGTCCACGCTTTTTCATCCAGCGATACCTTCACCCTCTGTTAGCCATCTCGCGGGTGGATAGGCCTACCGATCAATTTCTAAGAAAGCAGGAGATACCCATGGATCAGAACAACTCACGCTCCCCTCTACCGGCTTTCAGCGTGTCTGCCTCGCAAAGCTTCCTGCGGACAAATATAAGGCGGGTGTGGCCCATCCTCGTCGCGCTTACCCCGATCGTCTGTCTGCCGGTTGTCACGCCGCTGATGACTCAGCGTGCGGAGGCGCAGACGTTTGCCGCCGCCATCACCGGAACTGTGGTCGACCAGACTGGCGCGGCGATCCCCGGCGCTAAGGTCGAGATTCGGAACCTGGGGACCAGCGAAGTTCGGACTCTGACGTCTGATGCAAGCGGGCTATTCACCGCAAGCCAATTGGCACCCGGCCAGTACAGCCTGTCCGTCACCGCAGAGGGCTTTAAGGCGTTCGTGACGAGCAACATCACTCTCGAGGGAAGCCAGCGCGCTGAGTTCAACGCTAAGATGGAGCTTGGAGCGTCTTCGACCAGCGTCCAGGTAAACGCCTCCGACGTCTCGCTGGATACGCAGACGGCGAATCGCGAGGTCACGCTCGACGCGCAGAAGATTGAAGATCTGCCTACGAGCTACCGCAATCCGCTTTATCTGGTTCACAGCACGGCTGGTGTGGTTGCCGTACGTACCGGTCTGGGTGCATACACGACCGACCAGAACCAGAACCGCTTCGCAATGAACGGCGGCCGCGACGAGTCTTCGTCGATCCTCGTCGACGGTGCGTCGATCGTCGCGCCTGACCTCGGCGGCGCGATTGCTACCCCGAACCAGGACGCTACCCTCGAAGTCCAGATTCAGCGCACAGCGTACGACGCGGAGTTCACACACACCGATGGTGGCGTGGTCAGCCTCGTGACCAAGAGCGGAACCAACGAGCTTCATGGCTCTGCCTTTGAATACTTTCGCAACGACCACCTTGACGCCAATAGTTGGGACAACAACAACCAAGGCATCGCTCGCCCGCTCTTTCAGCGGAACCAGTTTGGCGGCAGCATCGGCGGACCAATCCTGAAGAACAAGCTCTTCATCTTCGGGGCGTATGAGGGACTTCGCCAGGGGCAGCCGGGAACTGCGGTCTACACCGTTCCGACGGCGCTTGAGCGTACTGGCGACTTCTCGCAAAGCGTCTACGCGGACGGAACTCCGGTCAAGATCTACAACCCCTTCAATGTCGTGAACGGCGAGCGGCAGCAGTTTGCGAATAACATCATCCCGACCTCAATGCTGGATAAGGTTGGACTCGCGGCTGCGGCACTGTATCCGCTGCCCAACGTCACAGGCCAGGTGGGCGGAGGCAACAACTTTGCGGCGACGGCCAAGGTCGTCTCCAACTACGACAAGTTCGACATCCGCGGCGACTACATCATTAACCAGAAGAACACGATGTTCGGTCGTATCACCAAGGCCTGGCAGTTGAACTCCGCCGCCGCGTTCTTCAAGAATCCGGGTGATAGCTGGGGCGGTGGCGGTGAGAACGACTTCCGTTACGAGATCATCCTCGGCGAAACCTGGACGCCTTCAGCTTCGTGGGTGGTCAACTCGATCGTCAGCTATGGCAAGTGGACGGAGAATGACTACTCGTCCAGCTTCGGGCACTCGGCGACGGAGCTTGGTTTGCCTGCAGCTACCGTAGCGATGTTCCAGGCGAATGCCTATCCCGAGTTCAACATCGACAACTATCAGCAGATCGGTTTGAGCTCGGACAACGTTACACCGCATGAGACGGACGGGCTGCAGTTCAACATCTCGCATGAGCTTTCGCGCCACAGCTTGAAGTTCGGCTTCCTGGGAGAGATTCAGCGTCTCTATCCTGCTAGCCTCTCTTCACCGAACTTCAACTTCGGCAGCGGATTGACCGCCGGTCCGACGCCTGTCACCCAGGGTCAGGACAGCGGTAACTCGATCGCGTCGCTGCTGCTTGGTACCGGCTACAGCGGAGACGTCGCGTACACGACGAAGCTCGATCTGCAGCAGTTGAACTTTGGCTGGTATGTTCAGGACACCTGGCGCGCCACAAACCGCCTGACTGTTACTGCCGGTATCCGTCACGATATCCAGAACGCCCGCACTGAGCGCTTCAACCGTATTAATAACTTCGACCCTACGGCCGTAAGCCCGATCGCTGGGGTCACCGGACTTCCGCTCACCGGCGGTCTGGTCTTCGCTACCTCCGGCAACCGCGGTCTCTGGGACGCGCAACACACGAACTTCGATCCCCGCATCTCGTTCGCCTATAAGTTGACGGACAAGCTGGTAGCGCGTGCCGGATACGGTATCTTCAACCCCAGCGTCTACGCCGAGAGCGGTGACGCACCGAGAAGCTCCGATGGCTTCTCCAGCGACACCTCCTGGAATTCCACCGTCGGCGGCGCTGGAATCACGCCTCTCAACGTGGTGAGCAATCCATTCCCCGATGGCCTTGTCGCTCCGACCGGCAACACCCTCGGCCTCTCAACGTTGCTCGGCCAGCAGGTACATGCTGGTCTGCGCAGACACCCGACACCGTACGCACAGGTTTACAGTGCGGACTTGCAGTACCAGGTCGGTCCCAATGGTGTGATTGAAGTTGGATACTCCGGCAGTCAGGGACGGCAACTGCTTCTCGGCTCGTTCTCTGACCTCAACCAGCTTCCTTCGAACTATCTGGCGCTGGGCGAGAACGCGCTCAATACCCCGGTCGCGAATCCTTTCGCCGGCGTTATCACCAGTGGTGATCTTTCGGGAGCAACCATCCCGTACTGGAGGACGCTGGTCAAGTATCCACAGTTCACCAGCGTGCAGCGGCTCGCTGATACCCCGGGTGCCAGCTCAACCTTCAACGCTCTCGCAGTCAAGTACAACCAGCACTTCTCATTCGGATTGAACGCACTCATCACCTACCAGTGGTCGAAGGCGCTCGACAATACGTCGGAGAACAACTATTGGGAAGTTGGCGATGCCATCCGTGACGTTTACAACCTCAAGCTGGATCGCTCCATCAGTGCGCATGACATCCCTCAGGCGTTTGTTGGCACCATCGGCTGGGACCTTCCCTTCGGTCACGGCAAGAAGTACGCCAGCAACATGGGGACGCTGACGGATGCGTTCCTTGGAGGATGGAAGTTGGAAACTATCGTTCGTCTGAACGATGGCTTGCCGCTGAACCTGACGCAAAATAATGTGGGCTACAACTACGCCGTGACCCGGCCCAATATCACTTCGATGGCGGCGCTAAAGCAGGGCAAGCGCTCGGTCAACAGGTGGTTCAACACGGATGCAGTGACCGATTCCAGTTCGCGCACCTATAACGCTGACGGCACGGTAGCGGACATCTTCCCGACCATCGGAAACGCACCGCGCTATCTCTCAAACGAGCGCTATGTCATTACCCGCGACGCGGATATGGCTCTCGAGAAGACCTTTCCGCTCTACCGCGAGTCGAACCTCCAGTTCCGTGCCGAGGGCTATAACGTCTCCAACACTCCGGTTTACGCCGCACCGGATACCAATAGGAATGATTCGTCGTTCGGCGTGGTCACTGGCACCAAGAGCGTCGGCCCGCGCACGCTCCAGTTGGGCGTACGCCTGTCGTTCTAAGCGAAGTCTTGAGTGGCTTTCAGCGGAGGTGTGTGAGACGGAAGGCGAAAGTCGCTTTCTGTCCCACGCACCTCCATTTTTGCGTCCATGAACCAAATACTCCCAGAGTTGAATCTACGATCTGACATCTCCCGACCCCTGCCTGCAATCGATGTGGCTCCATGGCCTTTTGTATCGGGTCCATTGCGCTTTGAAGCGTGAACGCAGCGAGGAGCTCCCACTCGCTTTCTACAGAGGGTTGGTCTTTGTTGCGGCGAGCGGACCTCTATCGATGGGCTGCCTTTACTGAAGACGCAAAATCGATTTTCAGATGTAACCTCGGCCTCGAAGATAGCCGTCAAATTGGCGGTATCGCTTCCAAGGTTTGCCTCTGTTCCCATAGGAAGAATTTAGATCAGACCAGAAGGAGGAAAGTGTTGAATTTATTACGAGGAGATTCCCCGATGAAAAATAAATTTTTACTAAAGCTGGTCGCTGACCGGACAGACGGGCTGCCTGATGAGAAGGATTGGTGCCCTCCTCTTGATCGTCGAGCCGCACTCAAATTTCTTGGAGTCGGAGCATTGACGACTGTTGCGGGTTGCGGGAATGGAAGCAACACTACCGCGATAGGCACGACGAAAGCCTCGACGACAACATCGCTCGGGACATCGACAACCTCCGCAACAGTAGGCACCAGCATTACTCTTACGGCAATGGTGGCTCCATCAGCCGCGACCGGTTCGGTCACTTTCTACAATGGTTCGACATCGCTCGGCAGCGTATCGCTGAGCTCCGGCACCGCCACATTGACGACCAGCTTCAGCAGTGCGCAGACGGCAACGATAACGGCTGAATACACGGGCGACAGCAGCTATTCGAGCAGCACGTCGAGTGCATTGACGATCACCGTTGCGGCCACAACGGCCGGCACGACGGTGACGACGATCGCTTTGAGCACATCGACAACAGCCACCACGGTCGGAACCTCCGTGACGCTCACGGCTCGGGTGACACCTATAGCGGCTACGGGTACAGTGACGTTTTACGACGGGGCCACCTCAATCGGCACCGGGACGCTCAGTTCCGGGAATGCCACACTGACCACCAGCTTCAACGCGGCAGGAACGGAGTCGATTACGGCTGTATACGCGGGCGACAGTACGTATGCGGGCAGCACTTCCAGCGCCGTCTCAATTGCGGTCACCAGCAGCACGAGCTCCTCATGCGGGACCTCGATTGCTGCCGTAACGGAAGGACCGTATTGGGTCACCGATAGTGCATCCGGCTACGATCGCTCTGACATCCTCTCTGACATCGCTGGAACCAACACACAATCGGGAGTGCCGTTCTCTCTGACACTTTACGTCTACGACGCAAAGAACAGTTGCGCCGCGCTACAGAATGTCCAAGTAGATATCTGGCACTGCAACGCTGCCGGGGTCTACTCTGGCATCCAGAGTTCCACCAACGGCAACGGCACTGACTACACCAGCCAGAGCTGGCTGCGAGGTTATCAGTTGACCGATTCGACTGGAAAGGTTTCCTTCACAACGATCCTTCCAGGCTGGTACACAGGCCGCACCACACACATCCATATCCGCTTTCGTTCAACCTATGACTCGTCAGCGGACGGGAGCACGAACACTGCCCAGCTGTTCTTCGATCAGACATTTGTCGATACGCTGGATACCACTGTGTCTCCATATTCCAGCGAAGGTAGGAACTCCGTGACAAATGCCGGTGATTCCATATACACCGCGGAGGGCGGCACAACACTCCTGAGTTTGAGCGGGTCAGCGAGCGCTGGATACACGGCATCCTTCAGTGTCTATCTGCCTCTCAGCTAGCTTCTCCAATGGAGAAGTGCGGGCAGACAACTGCCCGCACTTCCTCTTTCTGCTACGCCTCGCCTTGATGAGCATCCGGTCGAATGCACCATAGGCCGGAGACGAAAGACGATCCAAGAGCGGATTAGTTCGGTTGCGTATCTGGAGATTGAGCGGAGCCATCGCGTCTTCGGTCTACCGGGACGTGCGGCGATTAAGGGGCCATCGCGTCGCCGAGTCGAGTCGACCAGCCTATTGAGAACAGATATCGTTGAGCATCAAAAAAAATGTTTCCGGTTGTAATCCTTGAGAACCTACTTCTCGTCACAAGAAACGCGCTCGGCAGCCTGGAACTTAGTTGCGGGATGATCATGTCATCCGCTTCTACGGACAGGCTGCCGGGGGCGGCGAAACATTGGATAGGCCAGTGATCACGGAGTCAGCATTGATTCGCGAACTTAAGCAATCGCTAGCCCCCGTACTCAGGCCACGAGGCTAAGAGTGCTTCCCGTGGTGCTCGCGCCAGAGAACAATCCCAATGCGGGCTGCGCCTGGAAGGCGGTCAGAGCCGACTGTGCAGCGCTGAGACTTCCGGTTGAGATGGCCGACTCCACGTTCTTGAGGAATGTTCCGATGGGATCGTTCGTGCCGTTTGCGGTGATGCTCGTGCTCGTGGTCTGACTCGTCGAAGAACTATCCTTTGTACCCTGTGGGCTGTCGCTCTCAAGGGCCGTAAGATACTTTGCGGCGGAAGTGAGGTCCCCCGAAGCGATGGCAGACTCCAGACTGGAAAGAGTCGAATCAAAGCTTCCTCCAGACTGAGAAGAGGATCCCGGCGCAGGTGCGGACTGGAGGGTCTTGAGTGCTGTCTGGGCAGACGATATATCTCCCGAAGACAATGCGCTCTCCACACTTGTCAGGAAGGTACCGATTGGGTCGGTGCCGTTGGAGCTGCGGGGATTGGCCGCCTCCAGCTGCGTCAGATACTCCTTTGCCGAACTCAGGTTCCCGGAGCTGATCGCCGACTCGAGTTCTGAGAGTGTGCTGGTGAAGGTATCTTTCGTTGAGCTGGTGGAAGTGCCGGTGCTAGAGGAAGACGTAGAGGACGAGAGTAGCTCGGCGCTCAAGGACGAGAGGTAGGTGTTCGAAATGCCTGAAATGCTCATGCTTTGCTCCTTGGGATTTAGTCGGGCGACCCAGCGCGAACGCTGAAGCGAACGTAAACAGCAGGTTCTGCAAAGCGCTTCTCACGCGCGGGAAGCGCGCAAGACGAGCGGCGGGAGCTAATGTAACGCACATAAAGCGCGCCAAAGAATCTCCAGGAATTTCTGTAGCAATTTGATTGCCATGTTCTTTGAGTTTCATGAGCGTGGAGTAAAGCACACCTCAGATTCAGCGTATCTTTCGCTTGTACTCCGATCTCTCCGGCCCCACGTCTAGATAGACAGGTTGCGTTTGTCGCAACTTCAGCGAGCGAAACCTGTATTCAAGCCCCAAGGAGATTCTTATGAAACGCACGACTCTATTGATCGCAGCAACGCTGGCGGTCGCACCGATCCTTCATGCGCAGAACTCCCCAACTCCGGCGCAAATTGCCGAGAGATTGGTCCAACGCTACGCGATCCTACTCGGCCTGTCTTCAACACAGCAAGAGCAGGCGGTCACGATATTTACCACCGAAGAGACGGCCGAAGCTGCTCTACATACATCGGAACTGACCGCACAACAATCACTCGAGACCGCCGTCAAAGCCGATAACACTGCCACCATCACTCAACTCTCAGCATCGCTCGGCGAGCTTAGTGGGCAGAGCACGCTTGCACGCTCGCTCGCTGACGCACAGTTCTATGCAATTCTGACCTCCGATCAACAGACGAAATTTGCTCAGATCATGACCCACGGGCCTGGCGGAGGCTTTGGCGGCCCCGGGGGACCTCCTCCGCAGCGCTAGATATTTTGTAACGCCAGTTGATTCGGGTAAAGCAGATGTACAGAGCCGATTTTTGCAACAAGCCCACAGGTTCTCCGTCCGGTTGAAGCGGCCGGAGAACCTGTGCCACGTTGACAGTCCGTTTCAGTGGGGTTGAGTTAAGGCCAGATCGCAGTAACCGCGATCTGGCCTTATGAATATGATGTCGCGCTCGTAAAGGTCGCGGTTAGTGGAAATAATAAGCAATGCCAATAGACAGTACGCGCGGCGTCAAGCCGTGGGGCGGGAAGCTACCCCATTGCTGGAACTCATAGTCCGCACGTAGATTGATGGAGCGCCGCAATCGGTAGTCTGTGCCAAAGCCGCCGGCCCACATGTTGTAAGCGAGATTCGCTTCTGCCCCGCCCGTAGGATTACTTGGTGCCGGGGGGAAGCTGAATAATCCGCGCCCGACCATAACTTTGGCATAAGGGGAAAAGCGGCCAAAGTGCATCACATAGCGCGGACCGATCTCATAAGTTCTTTCATAAATGCCCTCTGAAGAAGTGGGGTCATTCACCTGGTGAAACTCCGCCTCAATGCCTAGATGGTTTCTGAAATCAAGTGTGGAATAGAAGCCGAAGCCCTTGAACGTCTTTTGTGTATAGTCAGGACTCGCAAAGTTGAAGGTTCCTCCTGCTTGCAGGTCGGCAACCCGGGACGCTGTCGGTGAAGCCTGAGAATACACATATGGAGCTGTAGTAACTCCTGCACAAATGAGTAGTACGAGCGACTTGAGCACATCATCTCCTTGACTGACCTTGACGAAAGGCTACTTACTACGGCGCCACATGAAAGTCCGCGTCTTTGAAGGTTCCAACCCGACACTTACTACTAAGCAGGGATAGGTTGTTCCTTGCGCGAGATACGTTTGGAATCGCTTCTGATCGCTACTGAAGCCTCTTTCAAATGAAAAAGGCTCCAACTGCCTGCTGCGAAGATCGCGACGAGAAGTGCCCCGTCGAGGGCCTTGCGCGTCGACCAGTTGTACAGGCCGAAAGAGTTCATGGAGACCAGCACTCCGGCGAAGATCCAGGTGAGTCGCGCCCGATCCTGGAAGTGAGACAAGGACCGTGAGGAGATCAATGCGAGCGGCAACGTCAGCGGCGCAACGTCGTATTCGATGAGGCGAGGATTGAGAAGAACGACCCCCACAATGACCATCGGGATCCATTGCTCCAACGAGAAGACGCCCGCAAAGTAGCAGCGGGATAAGTACACGAGTATGACGAGGACAGGAATGCTATAGCCGAGATAGAAGAGGAAAGCCCAGGGGGAGTATGAGAGATGATAACTAAATAGAAGACTGCTTAAGAGTCCTGCAGGACTGCAGCCAAAGTCACCATTGAATCTGAACTGGAGGTCGACGGCTTTAAGATAGTTTTTAAACAAGCTCGGCCAAAGCAACGGTTGGACGGCAAATAGGGCGATGCCGGCTGCAACGGTGATGATGGTCCAAGCTCGCTGCCTGTGTGCTGAAAGAGGTGCGATTGCCACCAGGCTCAACAACGGCGCTTTGAAGAAAGAGGCCAGAAGTACGACCGCGTAGAAAAGGAGCCAACTCTTGCCTCGCCATCCCAACACTGCGGCCGATAGCACTGCCGCATACAACAGGAAAGCTATATTGCCGCTCAATAAGGTACCGTCGGCGAGTAGTCCGGGAAAGAATGGCGCGATCGGAAGGAGGAACAGAAGCCATCGGCGCTCCTGCCATTGCACTGCCTGCATAGCTACCCAAAATTGTACGAGTATAGCAATTGCATAGAGCAGCCAGTAGGCTGCTTTGACTGGGGCCGACGGAAGTGACCCGATCAGTCGCAGCAGAGGCAGTGTGGCAGGCGGATAGACATAACTGTAGAGCGGATGATTGCTGTCGTTCGCGCCTCCGTTTTGATGAGCTTTGATCTGCAGAGCGATTGCTGTAGCGTACGGATCGTGCCCGCCCCTCAAGGTATGGATAGCACTCTGATAGATCGCGGAATCCCAGCCGACTTCCGCTATGGACACCCAAACCGTGATCGCAAGTGCGGCAGCGACCCACAGCAGCAAGAGTAGCCGCATGGATCTCAGGGTCTGTAACCTCTGCCCCCACCTGCGGTATATCTGGGTCATTCTCTTCGGTTCGCCAGCTTCGCGCATCGATGCGGGATGCTCTCGTCCGCGCCACGTAAGCTGGCTCCCGATGGAAAGATTCCAGACCGAACCGAGCATGATGCCGCATAAGCCTGCGAGCCCCCAGGATCTCCCGCCGCGGATGAGCGTCGATGTAAGGACAACGTTTGCCCATCCGCCAAAGGAGCAGGCCAGAAGGAAAGTGATCGCGCCCGAGACCGCTCGCCGACCCCGGAGCCGCCGGTCTTGAAAGATGAGCCGGTTGGTCAATGCAAAATTCCCGGTCATTGCCGCGATGGTTGAAATCGTTTCTGCCTCAAGCAGCTTGAGGTGAGTCACGTGTATGAAGAGGAGGGAAGTGGCGAAGTAAGTGATAAGTCCGATGCAGCCCACGACGCAGTAGAGGGTGAGCTCGACAGGAATCATGCGCCCCAAGATCTGATTGAGAACCATCGCGAGGTACTCGATGCCCACAGTGCAATTGAGCTTGCTTTGTCCATGTTTACGCTCGGCAAAGATGTAGCCCACTTCTGCAATCTGAACCGGGCGCCGCGAAGAGGAGAGTAAATCTACAAGGATCTTGAATCCGGAGCCTTGCAGGTCATGTACTACTTCCAGGAGAAAGTTGCGGCGCAACGCGAAGAAGCCACTCATCGAGTCCGTTAGCTGCACCCTGCACACCAGCCTGCTGATCTTCTGGCCTAACTGGCTCAGTAGCACGCGCAGGGGTTTGAATTCACCCATGCTTCCGCTCTCCGCGTTACGAGTCGCGATCACAACATCTAACGACTCGCTTCGCAAGCGTCCAAAGAGCGCGGGCAAGATGGTTTCATCGTGTTGCAGGTCCCCATCCATTACCGCAATGAACTCGGCCTGTGTTGCCAGCATCCCTTCGATGCAAGCTGATGCCAAGCCTCGTCTACCAATGCGATGTACGAGGCGGATATTCGACTGAAGGCAAGCCTGGTTGGCGATGACCTCCGCCGTTCCATCTGGAGAGTCGTCATCTACAAAGATGGCTTCCCAGCGGAGCCCTTTGAGAGCTTGATTCAGGCGGGAGATCAAGAGTGGGATGTTCTCGCGCTCGTTATAAGTTGGCACTACTACCGCAAAATCCATGGATTCTCCAGTCTGCTCATCATCTGGAAGTCGCGGCTTTCCGGCCGACTGCATCCAAACATGGGCAAATGTTTGTCATTTGGTAGAAAGAGGAGCGGGCGGCGCACAATTGAATCAGCATTTCGAGTGCGCTGTTAAGCCCAGGCGGAGGCCGCCCCGCGGTGACGCCGCAGAGTTCTGGGGGCCCCGGCTCGATCCACGGCCAACTGCCATACGCCCCCAATGAATGACGCCAAGAGAAGCAGGCCCGCGACCGGCTTCCATAGCCCGTCGACATTCGTGACAAATGCGTTGATCGTGAGAAAGAACAGTGATGCTTCTAAAACGGTCCGGCCGAAGCTGTTCTTGCGCGCAAATAATCGCCACACCACGAGCGCTATCGGCAAGCTGAGTGGGGCGGTGTCATACTCCTTGATTCGTGGGTTTAGAAGAACTACCCCAATCAACATCACCGGAGCCCAGTGAGCTAGGGTCAAGCTGCCCGCGAGAAACTGGCGCGATAGCCAGAAAAGAGTTGCCAGAAGGGGTACCGCGTATACCCCGTACAAGATGAGTGAGGCTGTTGCGTACGGGAGATGAAAGTAGAAGAGCGCGCTTCCTAACAGGCCTGACGGGCTGATCCCGAAATCGTGGTTGTAGCTGAACTGCAACTCGACCGCCTGCAAGTAGCTGTGAAACTCCGTCGGCCAAAGAAGAGCCTGCACCGCGAACAGCAGCAGCCCCGCAGCCATCGTACTACCGGAAGAGAGCCATTGCCGCCGGGCGGAGAGTGGTGCAATCAGTACCAAGCTCAGCATGGGCGCTTTGAAGCAGGAGGCAAAGAGGACCGTGGCGTAAAACGGGAGCCATTCCTGGTTTCTCCAACCCAGCACGGCTGATGCAAGGACAAGTCCATAGAGGACGTAAGCCAAATTTCCGCTGAAGATCACGTTGGTCTGCAGCAGTCCCGGGAAAAAGGCTGCGAAGGGAGCCAAGAGCAGGAAGACTCTGCGCTCTTGAGTTGTCGTCAGTTGCAAGCCAGTCCACACGGCTGCGAGAAAACCAAGTTCGTAAAGCATCCAATAAACGCTTCCGCTTAGCCAGAGAGGGAAGTGCCCAGCTCCCCGCAGGAGTGGGAGTGTCAACGGCGAGTACACATACGTGTATGGCGGCATTGCATCGGGGGCGTTCGACTTGCCTGAATCATGGAAGGCACGCTGGATAGCGATGCCATCAGCGTATGGGTCATGACCTCCAGTGACCGAACGGAGTGCGTTGGTATATACATCCAGATCCCACCCAATGGGGCTGAAGTGTAGCCGAGCCAAGACGACGAGGCTCGCAGTTGCGACGATGCAAAAGACCGCGGCCACCATGCGACGACGCAACGAGATATGACTGTCCACGGGATTCGGTTTTACATAGTAGGTTGCTGCTTGCGCAGGCCTGACGCCAGATTGACTAAAAGGAGACTTACAGCGATGCGACACAGCGCTCATCGGCATGCTGCAGCAGCTCGCAAACGGGGCATTTTCTTCGGCATGTGGAACCAGCATGGGGCATTCCTAAACGGCTTCGAGATCGCTGCCACACGCGTCGCAGCACTTCAGTTGACGGGAATCGCACAACGGGGGATTACAGGTGCCTTCGCTCGCAGAACGCATAAATGCCGCGCAGCAATCGCCGGGTAGCAGCGGTAGTGGGAACTCATGTGCATAGCCTCGGCGCATAGACATGGAGCCAAAATGAATGGATTGGCGATTTGAAGGCGCTCTGAAGGCACGATGGTGCAATGTCTGACTGCCTCCCTCAACCGTTAGAATGAGTAAGGGGGAATGGCATTGCGGTTAGTTTTCACTCGATTTGCCTGGTCCATCGCGCTTGGACTCTTCTGGTTGAGAGCGGATGCGCAGTCACCGGGCAGCGCTACCGCAGCGAACCAGCAGGAGCCGATACAGCAGGTGAATCAGGTGCCAACTTCGGCCGTATGGCTGAAAGGCATGAATGGCGGTGTCGCTTTCGCTGGCATCCACGATTCGTCGATTGGGTGGTACCAGGCCATAACGCCGGGCTTGAGTTATGAGTTTTCGCATCGCTGGTCGACCGACGCAAGTTTCACGTTTTATCCTTACCGGCTGGCGTCCAATCAGAACCCAATGACCTCTACCTCGGAACCGCTTGTATCAAGCAACGGGGTGATCGGTGACACATTGTTTGGATTCCATGGGAGATTCAATCCCCGCGGCCTTCTGACTACTTCGACCGCTTCGCTGACGGCGCCAACGGGGGATAAGGCGAGTGGTCTGAGCACTGGCAGGGTCACGTTCGATTTGAGCGAACACGTCGAGAAGTATCTGCGGCGAACCGGTCTTATCGTCGATGCCGGGGGAGGGGATTCATCGACGCTCTTCAATCAGTTGGTCACCAAGGACTACAGTTCCCTGGGGCCGATCGCTCACTTTCAAGCTGGCTTCGGCATCATCCTTCCCCGCAGAATGTACTTCCGATCGCTCGCGTACGAGCAGCTCCCGCTCGGCGATCAGAAGATATATTCGAGCCTCTCACAGCCTGGACAGCCCGGGCATCCGTCTATGGAAGTGGTGACGGGTCGTAAGATCAGCGAGGATAACGGATTCACGAGTTCGATGAGTATTCCTCTCACCGAACACTGGATCTTTCAGAGCTACTACAATCGCAGCCTTCGATTTCGGATCGATACTGGCTATTTTGGATTTACGTATGTCCTTAAAGGGACGCCGATTCCTCATCGGAGATCCCTCATCGACCGGGCAATCCGGGAAGCTGAGGGCCTGGAGCCATGACCGAAGCCTTGGCTTAGGAGAATGCCGTCACGGTTCGTTCGCCGCAACTTTGCCTAGCTTTTCAAGCTGTTGAGGGTCCATCTGTTGGCGGATCTCAAGCAGCATCTGCGAGTTCGCCTTCTGGAGCACAGATCGGGCCTGGTTGACAGCGTCGATCTGCGCGAACACCCGAGACTGATCCACTTGCGGCCCCTTGCTGACTGCCTCAAGCTTCGCGCGCTCATTTAGGAGAGCTTTGTAGCTGTCGACAATCGCGGCCTTATGCGAATCGAAGATCGAATCCATCCTCTTCTGCTGATCGTTGCTCAGACCGACTGCCCTTACGGTTGCCTTGTCGTCCCACCAACGGCCTGGAGGACCGAACTGTAAAGCCGATCGCGTCCCATTGTCTGCTTTTCCGGAGCCAGCGACTTTACCGTTTGCACCTGGCATCGGAGAGCCACCTGGCCCTCCACCGTTTAGTCCACCTGGCCCACCAGGGCCTCCCGGCCCCCCGGGAGGCGGAGGGCCGCCTGGCGGCTTCCCCTGCGCTCGGGCTCCGACCGCCAGAGCACATGCGCAGCCGATAAGCAGAATAGTGCGTCGAAATGGACCAATTCTGAAGATCTTCATCGACTTCTCACGGTTCGTCTTGTTGGATTGTGCAGCTGCGATTGATCGACGATGTCATACTCCGCGAGAGGAGAGGCTTCATCCGCAGCAAGCGCAGAATCCACGGACTGCATAAGAACATTATCCTGAGCGATCTGGGCCTCAGAGTCGCCTTCAACCAAATTTACTGTTTGCAAGTCCGGCTTGGCGGTGAGCTTATGCCGCAGCAAAGGCAATGCAATGACCAGCAGCATGGCCATCGCAAGGGCCCATCGTAAAGGAACGGTAAAGACGGGGTGCGAGCTCTCGCGAACCCGGGCCCGCAGGCTGACCGCGGGCTGGCTCTCACTCCACGCGAGGGACGCCCGGCTAAAGTGGTCGACCGAAGTCATGAAACCGCTGATCTCTTCACGGCAGGACTGGCATTCGGCGAGGTGGGTCTCGAACTCAGCCGGAGGATCAGACTGAAGGAGGCACTCCGCGATCTGCTCTTCGGTCAGGTGCGCGGATTGGAGTGTGCTCATACTCGACCTCCTACCTTTGCTCGAACCGTGGTGATGGCCCGGCGCAGGTGCGTCTTCACCGTATTTACGGGCATACCTGTCACCTCGGCGATCTCAGCCACATCAAGCTCCTCGGAGAATCTTAGGATAAAAACTCTGCGTTGGTTCGTTGAAAGTTTCTCGACAACGGAAGCTACCTGCTTCGCCTTCTCCTGAGCCAATATTCTAGCTTCTGCGGAAGATCCTTCGCTGGGCAGAAAGGATGCCATCTCCGTCACATCTAACGAGGTTGCGGCAGCCTTTCGCCAGAATTGAAACTTCTTGGTGCGAAGCTGATCCCGAATCAGGTTGTTTGCGATGCTGAACAACCATGTGCTGACTGCGGAGTCGCCACGAAATGATGCGCGTCCGTTATACGCCTTGAGGAAACAATCCTGAGTGATGGTCTCCGCGATGTCCTGGTCTCCAATCGAGAAGGCGACATAACGCAACACCCTCGGGCGATAGAGGCGGACGAGGGAATCGATGTCATCCAGTTCAGAGATGAAGCTCACCTGGGTGCTGCCCTCGTAGATCATAGATGCTTGGTTGGCAACTTGCATAGGCTTCCTTGTGGGACGAGGATAAGGCGTTGGCGGGTTACAGTGGTGCCGGTTCTTCGCACTCTCTGAGGCGGATCGATCAGCCCATCTGAGACTTTCCGCGCAGTCTGTACCATGGCGAACCCAGACAAGACATCCACTTTGTAGGGCTCACGGAAGAAGACGCTAACTCTTGCGCGGCAGGTTACGCGGAGTTGCGAGAAATTCTGGCTGTGGTCAGCAAATGTCTGACAAGCGCGTAACCCGCGATTTTGAATAGCGCGTCTCCCACATTGAGTTCTTGAAATCGGTGGCCAAGCCGAGGCGATTCACGTTCGCAGCGACAGATTTGCGCCTTCCGTTCAGTCATAGTCGGAGACCCTGCATGCCGTTGGATCGTTCCTTGTTTCCCAAGCTTCACCTCACTTGCGCTCTAGCCATTGCTACGGTCTGTCTTTCGATGGTGAACCTACCGGCACGCGCCCAGACATCGGTGCAGATCCACGACATTATGGTTGCGGGGTCGAATCCCACCGTCGGTACGGCTGCGACCGAAACTCTTCCCTATTCGCCTTACTTCGGGCAGTCCGTATCCGTCTCCGGCATCGTCGTGGGTGTCATGACCAACGGGACGATCTATATCTCAGAGCCCTCTGGCGACTGGGATTCGTTGGTTCTCACTGCCGAAGGCATGCCGGTCTTCCCGGTCAGCGGAGTCACGGATACCTGCGGGATCGTAGGAAATGTCGTGACCGTCGTTGGAACAGTAACAAAGACAACCCAGACAGTCGCGGTCGACACCGTTGGAACCGGCGTTACCCCGACCTCCTGTACTGTCACTTCGACGGGCGGCACCATGACGCAAAGTATCTCGGTGGGTTCCGTCCTCACGGAGTTTGGTGACGCCCTCAAGTACACCGGCATGACCACCACCGCGACCTTTTACGCTGTCGCACCGACGACGGGGACACTGACTGAGTCCACCGAGACGGAAACTTCAACGGGACAATTCTGGGCCACGCTCGCGTCAAACGCGTCGACTAACAACCATATCTTCCGCTCGGCGGGGATAGCGGGCGATGAATTCATTCCCGCGACCGCTCCTTCAACCGTAGCAATTTGGGGTGGCAATCCGCAACGAGTGCTCATTGACACGACAACATTCGGCGGCGCCGCGATCAATGTCACAGTGGGTCAAAGTATCAGCTGCACCACCGGTTCCAACATCACGGTGGGTGCGACCAAGGGCATCGGTCTGATCGATTACACGCTCGGATACGCGCGCCTGCTTATCTTCCCCACCAGTGTCTGCACGATTGGAGGCACTGTCGCGACCAGCACCTCAGCCACCGCCGATTCCAGCCACTTCCACGTCGGCACACTCGACCTGGATCATTTCTACTCCACCACGGCAGCTACCACCGGCTCCGTGGCCGTCACTTCCGCCGCCTACACCCGCCGTCTCACGAAAGCCGCTCTCGCCATCGTAGACGCCCTGGGTTCGCCGGATATCCTCTCGCTGCAGGAGGTTCAGGATCTCAACACGCTGAACGACCTTGCCACCGCCGTCAACTCGCTTGGAAGCACAACCTATACTCCTTCGTTGATTCAGGGCAATGATTCAGACAGTCTGAACCTCGGCTTCCTGGTGAAGTCGGCGACGGTGCTCACGGATTCCGTGACACAGGTGGAGAAGACCTCTACATACACCACGGCCAGCGGAGGCTCGGCGACCCTCTGGGAGCGACCGCCGCTGGTGCTCAAGGCAGAGTTTGTACGCGTGGGGAAGAACTATCCTGTCACGGTCATCGATGCCCACTTGACCTCGCGAGACAACATCGGCGATGCCACGCTTGGCCCCGACATCCGAGCACATCGTGCCGCCCAGGCGACGGATCTGTCGGCACTCATCCAAACCTACCAGGACGATGGTCAGAACGTCATTCTCGCTGGAAATCTCAACTCGTTCGAGTTTTCCGATGGATATGTGGACGTGACTGGCATCCTCGACGGATCGCCTGCTGCCACAACCGCTGTCACCCTCTACGAACCTACGAGCACGACCTCTCCCCTTACCGATTTCGCCACCCAGGTTACCGCCACAAGCCGCTACAACTATATCGAACGGGGCAATGCCGAAGTGCTTGAGCACATCATGGCATCGGCTACTGTGCCAGACACGTCAACCGCCTCGGCGTCGCTAGCCTCCTACGTCTCTGAGGTAACACAGCCGCACTTCACCACCGACTTCCACGAAGTCGATGCCAACGACTCTACTACCCCGGCCGGCCTTACACCGCACGACGGCTTCGTCGTCGCGTTCACCATCCCGCCTGTTCCCACGACAGCGTCCATATCTTCCTCGGCTATCGACTTCGGTTCCGTCTATATCGGTTCAAGCGCCACCCGGACCGTCACTCTCACCAACACCACAACCTTTACGTCTACCGTGAATGTGACCGGCGTAGCTATTTCGGGAGCGAATGCCTCAGACTTCACCCAGACAAACAACTGCTCCGCTCTCGTCGAGAGCGCCACGTGCACCATTACGCTGACCTTCACTCCAGCCGCGGTCGGCGCTCGCAGTGGCCTGCTCACTGTCACGACGGATTCCACCTCAAACCCCACACTGACATCGACCCTCACCGGCACCGGGGTTACTCAGCTTAGCGTTTCGCCCACATCTCTGAGCTTTGGGAACATCGACATAGGCTCATCTTCAGCAGCCCAGACCGTCACTCTGACGAATGCCACCAACGCTTCGATCGCTCTCGCTTCCATTGCCATAAGCGGCGACTACGCCGACACAACAACCTGCGGCTCATCCCTTGCCGCGCTTGGAAGCTGCACGATCTCGGTCGTTTTTACTCCAACCACCACAGGCGTCCGGACCGGTACCCTTACCATCACCTCTGGAGTCTCTGTTATCACGGTCGCTCTCACGGGCAATGGTGTCGACTTCACCATCGCCATCAACCCAACCTCGGGGTCCGTAATTGCCGGCGATGCTGTCACTCCAGACATCATTCTCACTCCGGTCGGCGGCTTCTCCGCACAGGTAAATCTTTCCTGCACCCATACGACGAGTGGTTCAACCTGTGTGCCGTCTACGAGCAGCCTCACCTTGAGTTCGGCCTCCACCATCCCGGCGACCATCACCACAACCTCGCAGTACACGGTTATAGGCTATGGCGGTTTCGGCTCAAACTCCTGGACTATTCTTCTTGGGCTGCTGAGTACTGCTGCAATCCTCTGGGCGGCGCGTCGTGGACGCAGACAACTCCGCGTAGTCGTGGCGCTGCTCGCCTTCGGAGCGATCTGCCTCGCCAGCATGGGATGTTCTGGCCGCCTCCCCGACAAGAACACCACGCCAACATATCCCGGGACCTATACCTATATATTCACTGCTACTGATGGGACCCTCACTCGCACTGCGAGTTACACCCTGATCGTCAGTGCCAAGTAGTGTGCGATTTGCGATGACGCGTATGCCGACGCAGTGAGAGGGAACAGATGGATTTGGATAGATACCCAATGCTGAAGACTGCCATCATTGCGGTGGCTTTATGGTTGTGTCTCATGGCTCTTACCGGATGTGCAAACTTCTTTCCGGATGACACGACGACTACGACGCTTACAAGCTCTGCTACCTCCGCGACCTATGAGACATCGATCACCTTCACCGCAACCCTCTCGACCACGCTCGCTACAGGAACAGTCACCTTCTACGATGGAACGACCAGCCTGGGAACGGGGACAGTCAGTTCAGGAGTCGCGACGCTTACGACCGCTGCTTTAGCAATCGGCACGCACTCTGTCACTGGGGTCTATGGCGGAGACAGCACGTACGGCGGAAGCACCTCGGTGGCGTTGAGCATCGTAATCGATTCCGATCTCACGGCAACTTCCACAACGCTCTCAGCTTCCGTATCGAGTGGGACATTCGGTACTTCGCTGACGCTTACGGCAACCGTCTCTTCCACTTCCGCTACAGGCAATGTGACCTTTTACGATGGCACTACCATCCTGGGCACCAGTACATTGTCGGACGGAGTCGCAACATTTACGACAACGACGCTCCCTGTTGGCACGAATTCGATGAAGGCTACGTACGTCGGGGACAGCAGCTACGCGACCAGCACTTCGGGCAGTATCACCGTGACGATTATCGAAGCCAGCAGCAGTATTGGTCTTGCAATCTGAATTTGTACCAGGGTGAGTGATAAAAGACTGGATAGAGCGTGGCCCGCCTGCTAGACGAAGGGTTGCAGGTTCGAGTCATGCCGCCGGAGCCATAGAATCAATGACTGAAAGGCTGCTGGGCAAAAACCCGACCTCATAGAATCGACAGTGAGCGCAAAGAGTCTTTCTGGGGAGGATCATCGGCTCTCGCAACGGATGGTTTTTCGAATACGATAACAGCCGATGTGCGTTTCCAGTTCAGATCGAGACTCGAAACGCGCATTTGCCGGAATGCCTAAATCCACCAAAGCTCGGCCAGGTTCTCACAGTTGCGGATTGGGTGGTGAGTCGCTAGTGGTGCAAAGGAGTGCAGCCATCTACAGCTAAACGTTGCGAAGAGGCATAGAAGGGTTATGCATAGGTAGCTGCTGGGGGTTGGCGTAACCAACCCCAGCAGCTACGAATGCGGCAGGTTTAGCGGAGATCAAAGTTGAACAGGCTCATCAAATCACCGATGGCCGGGCTATTGACCGGAACATACGGATTGTCTTCTACGGCAATTGGGTTGGGGAAGTTATCGCGGCTGCGGCGCGTAACCGTTTCCAGGCCCCAGTTCGCTTCGATGAACTTCAGGATCGACACATGGTCCGAGTACTCGTGGGAGATGTGACCGCCCTTGCTGTAGGGAGACACGACGAGCAGCGGAATACGTGTACCGTCTCCGAAGTAGTCGACTGGCTGCACGTAGCCAGAGTCGTAGTAACCGCCGCCTTCATCGAAGGTGATGAAGATCGCGGTGTCCTTCCAGAGTTCCGGGTTGGCCTTCACCGCGTCGACGATCTTCTTGGTGAAGCCCTCGAAGAGGTCGAGCTTGGAGGATGACGGGTGACCATCGACCAGGCCGCTGGGCTTGACGACCGAGACCGCGGGGAGGGTCCCGTTCTTGATGTCTTCGTAGAGATTCTCAGTGTCCTGGATGTGAGCGGTGCGAATTGCGGCATTGCTCATAATGGATTTGTCGTACTGGAAAGGATTGCAGATGTTGCAGTATTCGTCCGTGTTCTTGCCCACTGCGCCGTAGTTCAGCTGGTAGGGATCGTTGACGTAGTTGTTCCACTGGTCTCCGTAGTACTTCCAGGAGACGTCGTTCTTCAACAGATCGTCGCCGATGCTGGGGGTGGTTGAGGGCGGAATCGTGAAGACAGTGTTGTTGGCGTTTGTGTCGGTGAAGGCGTTGTTGCCGTTGCCAAAGTAGCCGGGATTGTAGTTGTTGAGGAGGTAGTAGTGACCCTTCTCGCAACGCGGGGAGATGGGAGTCGGAAGCGACTTCAGGTACGTGACGATGGGAGCCACACCCGGTTGCGTCTTATCGGAGCAGTCCGAGTAGGAACCGCCACCGTAGGATGCGGAGCCATAGGAACCGCCGCCGTAGCCGTCTTCGGTGTACCAGTTGTTGGTGTTGACCGCCGGGTTGGGATTCTCGACTTCATCCACGATTCCGGCGTTGGCCGTCCCTGTGGCTACTTCAACATTGTGAGGAGGGACCGCAGCGTTGCCGTTTGCATCTTCGAAGTAGATGGCATCGCCATGACCGAACATGATGTGGTTCGCACCGGTACCGCCGTTTACGGACTGGTGGAAGTTGTCGCTCATGGAATAGTCGTCAGCGAGCTTCTTGAAGTACGGAGCATCGCCATTCTGTACGTTGTAGAAGCCCATCGCGGTCGACCCTTCGCCCGTGGTCACCGCGGTCGAGGAGTACTCGGTGCTGAAGTTGGCAGGCTGCGCGATGCCGTTTGCGCCTGCACCTTCGGTCGTCTCAACCCAGGGGAACAGCTTGGCGTCGCAGCCGGAGGGGTTCTTGTAGGTGGCCTGATCGGCGTTGCAGTTCAGCTGTTGCCACATCTGGTAGAAGCGGTGAACCGGGCTTGCAGCGTAGGAGTTGTAGGTGAAGGTATCGCCGTTGGTCAGCTGGAACGGACCCGGAGGCAGAGCAGAGACGTTCGCGATGCGGGCGTCGGGGGTGTGGCTCTTCTGGCCCGTGCCGCCAGTGACGAGGTAGCCGTAGTAGTCGGCCGGAAGACCATTTTCTGACTGCTTTGCGAGAGTGAGGCTGTCGTCGGTGATGTAGGAGTCGGTCGGACCGCCGACGAGAGGAGCGGGGAGCACAGCGCCCGGAAACGGTACCGTGGCCGGGCTCAGGAGGAATGCATCCGGCTGACTGTCGGTGGCGGCCTTTTGCTCGGCCTTCTTGAAGTTCGGACCAGGGGTGCCGTCCGCCTTCACAATGCCTTCAGAGAGAAGGTTGAACACCTTCTCGCCCTTCTTCGGAACGTACGTAGCGAAGACGTGATCGAAGCTGCGATTTTCGCCAATGATTACGATGACGTGCTTGATGGGCGTGCTTGTTTCGTTGTCGCGAGAGTGCTTGCTGCTCACGGCCGGACCAGCTGCGAACGCGCTGCCGAGCGAGAGCTGAAGTATCATCGCGGATACCATTCCAGTGCGCACAAGTTGCGTGGCACTCAATGCAAGCTGCGTGGAAGACATAGATTTCTCCTTGGTCGGGCTTTCACCCAACCCAGTCATCAGAGCCCTTCCAAATTAAGGACCGGTCTTCATTGCTTGAACAAAGAGTGAATTATTTTCAATGGCACAAAGGTTGGAGAGACGGCTGTGTGCGATAGCCATCATGAGCGCTGACTACTCCGCTTTTCTAGGGGCGCGAATTAGATTGCGAGGAAGCGTATGCGGCGGTGTTGTTCTTTTTCACCGAGTCCGTGCTTGGTATAACCCGTATCGACCCCATCATCCCTTTATCCTCATGCTCCAGAAGATGGCAGTGGTAAGGGAACATGCCCACCGTGTTTGGATCGCGGAAGTCCATGCGAACACGGATGCTGGGATACCCAAGCGTATGCCCATTGAAGTAAGGAACATTGACGGTATCACGGACGAAGTCTTCGTTTACCGGTGTGCCAGCGTAGTCCAGTAACAGGAAATGGAGCTGATGAATGTGAAAGGCATGCAGCTCGCTGGACCGATTCTCTATGATCCAGTCCTCGACCGTCCCTTGTTCCGCCGTGACATTCGGCGCCTCGGAGCTCATGTCGAACATCTTTGGCTCCTGCCCATCGACAGTGAGATAAAACTCTATGGCGCTGGTCGGATCATTTGGGTCGGTCAGTTTTTCCGAGAAATACAGGTGCCGCACACGCACTGGCCTAACGCTTCCGATCCACGCCTGCGTGGGAGGAGGAAGAGGATCGGGCGAACCCTGCAGCTTCGACCGTGGTTCCGGTGCGTTGGGCAGGGCCACGATCTTAGCCAGCATCCGGTTTGTGTCGTTCTCCCCACCAGGGCCGGTATCGACCGTTCTTGTCACGAACAACCCGCGCTCCCCTTCCGCTGGCCCGGTAAGAATGAACTCCGCGCGCGCACCCGGAGGCAGACCGATATGCGTCTGGACATTCTGGGTCTCTATCCGAGAATCGTTGTGGTCGATGGGAACGCCATCCATCGCCACCAGTTGCAATGGCTGGGCGGATCTGCCAAACAGCACTTCGAGATTCAAGTAAGTGATCGCAGAAGCATTCAGGACGCGCCAAAGCTGCTTCTCGTTCGGCCTCATCTTGATTGTTGCCGGCGGATAGTCAGGATAGGGCACCGGGACATAGTTGATGGACAAGTCCTTGGCCGGTTTACCAAAGCCCGTACCGTTGTTCGCCGCATCTCCATCGC
Organism: Granulicella aggregans; assembly: GCF_025685565.1. Lineage (NCBI taxonomy): Bacteria > Pseudomonadati > Acidobacteriota > Terriglobia > Terriglobales > Acidobacteriaceae > Granulicella > Granulicella aggregans. Next base: position 1,102,095 of record NZ_JAGSYE010000002.1, on the reverse strand, counting down.
GGTCGATCATGAACTTTGGAACGACGGGCTCGGACTTTGCCGGCGATGCATTCGGGTTCACCAGGTCCTGATCGCGAATGATGAAGACTCGTTCTGGCAGCCCAGCCACAGATCTCCTTGCGCGCTCAATTCCTTCGACAATGAGAGCCCCGGATGCACCACCAAGGAGTTGATCCTTGCTGAACCCATGAATGTGGGGGTGATACCAGTAGAGCCCTGGCGGTTCATTGTCGGGTATGCGAAATCGATACTCGAAGGGTGCATCTCCTGGCTGTACAGAGGTCTTCATCACGTCGTCCTGGTGACAGACGGGCGGAATAGTAAGTCCGTGAAAGTGGAGGTTCGTCGAGACTGCACTCATAATGCCACTGGAACAGGGATCTTCTGAAGCGGGATGATGCGCATGGGCGTGAGGGTTTGCCGCGGCGTTTTTTGCAGGTTCCTTCAGCAAATTCTTCAGACGCAGCACGACGAGGTCGCCGGGAATCACTCTCAGGTTAGGCGACTCCCGACCCGCCGAATCGGCGTAGCAATATCGCGTCGCGCCACCCGGCTCCACGGAGTCGAAGGCGGTGAGTTGAACCTCGAGGACACCGTTGATGCTTCGCAGGTCTTCTGGCTCTTCGACGGTACTTCCTGCTTGAGGCCGCGGGCAAGGACTCTTGTCCAGCGATTGCGCATTCAAGGGTTGGCACAAAGGGACTAGGGACAAAAGTGCCACGGGAAACCAAATCATCTTCTTCATTGCGCAATGCACTCTCTGGCCGGCTGGGGAGATGCCTGGTCACCGATCCAGACCAGGCGCTGACCAGGCAAGTCTTCTCCAGTGAGATCAATGTCATGTAAATTGCAATCGAACGCTGGGGCAACTTTTGCGCTGGAGATCGATCGAGCGGCAAGAACCGCTCTCTCGCCGGCCAAAAGCTACTCTCTTGCAGATCCGACGGAGTGGTTTCTCGGCGAGTAAGGTGCGTCGAGTTCACTCATGGACGCTCGGCGAGTGCATTGGCGATTTGGCATTCATTCAGAGAAGTTGTTATCCAGTACCTACTTCTCCGCGCCACAGCCCCTGCAGAAGGGGCTGGCGTTCACGATCGGGAGGATTAGCGGATGGCGCGATCCAACGGACTATGAAGCGCACCATCTCTCATCTCTATTGAACGTCGAGCATGAAGGTGAACGACTTGGTAATTTCACCTGCCCCATTTGCCGGGATGGTTGTGGTCCCGTTCGGTGTCCCCGTTAGCGTTACCGTTACGGTAGAGCTTCCTGCGGGTGTGCTGACGCCGCTGGAGCCACAGCCAGTTGCGGAGAACAGCGCGACTCCCGAAAGAAGGATCGCTGCGATCCTGAAAAGACGGACGTGTTTCACGGCCAGGCTTCTCCGTTTGCGCCAGACACCGAGGAGCAGGATGCCGGTGAGGGGAAAGATCCACGCGGCCACAGTGGTTGGCGGTGGAGTTCCCGTAGTGACAGTCAAGGTTACGTTCTGCGGGCTAGAGCTCGCGGCTGAAAATGCGACCGTGGCCGGGAGGAACGTGCATCGCGTATTGGCGGGCAGGCCGGAGCAAGCCATATCGACGCCCCCGACGTAGCCGCTGATGGGAGCGATCGCGAAGGTGCCGCTGACCGAACCGGGCGCGGTGACAGACAACGTGCCGGGAGGATTCACCACGTCGTACTGCTGGCTTCGGATCGAGACGGCGATTGCGGCCGATGACGACGAAGCGAAGCCAGAGTCACCGTTATAGATCGCCAAGATACTGTAAGTGCCCAAGGGCAATGTGGATGTCGACACCGAAGCTATCCCGGTGGAGGTGTTCACCACGGCTGACGCCACGACGGTTCCATTGCTTATGAAGTTGACAGCCCCTGTCGGCTTGCTCGACGTGACCGCCGAGGTGACTGTGGCTGTGAGCACGACACTGGTCCCCGGTGGTACCGCCGCCGCGCTGCTGATGCTGCTTGTAAAGCTGGTTGCAGTGGGAGCAAGTGTAACCACGATGGTCTGCGAGTTACCTGCGCTCGCGGCGAAGTTCGTATCACCGCTATACGTCGCATCAATCCTGTTACTGCCTGCCGGAAGGCCGGTGATCACTGCTGACGCGCCTCCGCTTGCCAGACTCACAGTCTGATAGGGCGTACCGTTTACGAGGAATGTGACCGTGCCGGTTGGAGCACCGGTCGAACCCGCAGGTGCCGCGACCGTGGCGGTCGCAGTCACTGAAGTGCCGTAGGTGACTCTGCCGACAGGATTCGTTACGAGCGTCAAATTGGTCTTTGGAAGATTGATGCCGGTCCCGGTGAAGGCTCCGGTGATGGACGAGGCGTTAGCGGCATTTGAAGCCAAGGTAAGGGTCTCGGTCAGTGGGCCGGTAGCCGTCGGCGCGAAGACGCCAGCGATGGCGCATGTTCCACCGGCGGCAAGCGATGTACCCGACGCGCATCCGCTTGACGTTGGTGTCGTGACGGTGAAGTCACTGGTGTTCCCAGAGGCTACGTAGAGGGGCGAGCCGAAGGTGAGTGCGGTGTCGCCGTCGTTGCTCAGGCTGAGGCTCTGCGCCGTGCTGGACGAACCCGTGTTGATCCGGCCAAGGTTCAGTGACCCCGCAGTGCGCTGAATGCTCGCGACCGCAGGGCCGCCGGAGTCCACAAGGTACAAGTTGCCAGCACTGTCGGCAGCCAGGGCCACAGGAGTGGTGAACCCGTTGCCCAATGCGGTTGTGGCGTTCGTGTTGTAGCTTCCGTTGGTGTAGGCGATGCGGAGTACAGTCGGGACGCCGCTTTCGAGGACATAGAGGCTCTCTGAATCGTCAACCGCGATAGCGGTCGGTGAGGTCAGGCCTGTTACTACCATGTTAGTAGTGCCTGTGCGAACCTCGAAGATGCTTCCCGCGCCGGAGTCAGCGACAAAGAGATTCCCGGTGGAATCGAAGGCCAGCCCCGCAGGCGACGTGAAGCCGCTGCCAACGGCAGTCTGATCAGAGAAATTGAGTGCGCCACCCTGATTGGGAATGCGTACTACGGTTCCTGCTCCTGTGTTCGCCACATACAGGCTGCCGTCCGGTCCAACAGTCATCGCCGATGGGGATGTAAATCCTGTTGAGACCGTGATCGGCGTTCCGTAGGCTGTGCCTGAGTAGGGAACCTTCACGAGATTGCCAGCCGAGGTCGCAACATAGGCGGTACCATCTGCCGCAACCGCAGCGGCCACAGGCTGCGAGAGGCCGGTAGCGATCACCTGCGGTGTCGTGCTGCCGGCCTCAATCAAGGAGAGCGTACCGGCGGTCTTGTCTGTCACGAAGACTGCACCGTTCGGGTCGACGGCGATGCCCGAAGGAAGCTGCCATCCACTGCCCAGCGCGGTTTGGGTTCCGGGGTCGGCGGTCAATCCTGGTCCAGAACCCTGGCCTACGATTGCAACTGTACCGATCGTTCCAGCGGTTGAGGACAGCACGACAGCACCGTTGCGCGCTCCGATGCTAGCTGGAGTGAAGGTCAGGTTGATGGTGCAGGCCGCACCTTCCGCGTAGGACTGCCCAACAGCGCAGCTTCCGGAACCCGCGTTTGCGATCTCGGCCGAAGTCTCCACTCCCGAGGTGTAGCGAAGACCGGAGAGCGTCTGCGTGCTGCTAAAGATCACGTTGACCGTCTGTGCTGTCGAAGCGGTACCCACCGTAGTCGCAGCAAACCGCAGATTGCCAATGAGGTTCTTGAAGAGGTTGGTCCCATCGGTCGTGTAAATCGTGCCGTCTTGCGCGACGGCGACATCGCTCTGCGAGCTCCCTGCTAGGACGGTGAAGGCAGCCGCGCCATCGAGGGCGCCATGGATGAAAGGCACTTCGACAATGCCGCTGTACGTTGTGACGAAGACGTTGCCCGCAGCGTCCGAGCGCAATCCAATGATGCTGTTGAAAGTGGCCGTAACCGCAATCGGAGAGGTCGCTCCGGCGGGCAGACTGTAGAGTGTACCGCCCGTCGAGTAGGCAAGGTCGCCCACTGCGTCTGCGGCGATGTGCGAGTTTGCATCAAGCGTCGCGCCGCTCACCACGGAACAGACATCGGCAGAGGTGATCTTGAAGAGGGCCGTCTCGTTATTTCCAGCGGTATAGACGTTGCCCAGTCCGTCCGTCGCTACGACCTGCGTGCCCAGGTAGTACCCATCGATCGAGTTGCAGGCTGGCAGCAGATCGGTCGCGGCACCGCCCGCGATGGCAACCTGCCAGAGGTGCCCGGCGTAGTCCGTGAGATACGCATACGTATCATTTGCGGCGACGCCTTTGGGATAGCCGCCGCCTCCAGATGGCGCGGTGTAAAGGGTGATCTCCGCTCCGCCATTGGCGGGCTTCTCGGCGAGGATGCCTGATCCTGGCCGAGAGAAGAAGATATCTCCGCTCGAATCGACGGCAAGCGCCTGGCTCGCGGAGAGATCGCTATAGGGCGTTGTGCGCGACGACGTGGCCGCAGCGGGTGGAGTGAACGTCTGCGCCGCGGCGATGGTGCCTATGCAGGCTCCGAGGCCAAGCACGAGGGCAGAGAATTTCGTTCCATAAGAGGTAGGCATGATCGAGTCCTCAAATCCTTTCGTGGGTTGGCTTAGAAGGTGAACTTGGCCGCGACTTCAACCACTCGACGACCTTCTTTGATCGTCGAAGTGCCGAAGCCGGCTGCCGGTGTCGCGGACGCTGGGTTCGAAGTGTATCCGTCGGCGGCGAGGTTGCTGAGGTTCAACTGGATCTGCTGTGGGAACGAAGTGGAGAAGCTCGTAAGCGGATGGTTTAGGAAGTTGAACGCGGCAAATCGGAACTGCAGGTTCCGGTTGTCTGGAAGCGCCAAATTGCGCACCAGCGTGAGATCGCTGTTGAAGAAGGCGGGCCCGTGAATGTAGGGCGCGTTGAATGGCCCATTCTGCCCAATCTGCGGAAGCTTGAAGCAGTTTGGATTTACGAACTGATTCGCTGCCGTATGTACCCCGGGATTGCACGTAAGAATCGGCTGCAATTGAACGTCCGGCGTACCCAGGAACGTCCGGTTGTCCACGTTCAACTGCGTGCCTCCGCTGGGCCCGAGCTTGCCCGTGAGGTTGAAGTTTGCATAATACGTAGCCTGCAGATCAGGCCCGCTCTGTACGCCGGTGATGCCGGAGATGGCCCAGTTGTTCAACACGGCCCTCAGCGCTCGGGCACCTCTGAAGGGCGCGCCTTCGTCATAGCTGTAGCTCGCGTTGAAGATGTGCGTGCGATCGAATGACAGCACGCCGTAGTTGTTGCGCAGGTTGGTCGCATCGACCGCATTGCCGTTATAGAAACCGTCCTTGATGCCGAGCGCCTTGCTCCAGGTGTAGTTCACTCCGTAAGTCAGGTGTCCGCTCTGCTTGTTCCAGCTGGTCTGTAGACCGTTGTAGTACGAGTACAGGACATGCCGCGGAACATAGACATTTCCCAGCTTGTTGTAGGGCCGATAGTCATTGACCTGTGCGGTGCTCAGGCTGTCGATCGCGCCTAGCGGCACGACCGCGCCAGTGACGGGGTCGGGATGAAAGAAAGCTCCCAGAGGAACAGGGTTGATGTTCTGCAGCGAGAGGGTGAGGTTGTTTGCGTTCTCCGCTGAGAGATTCCGTCCCTGGTTGCCCACGTACGCGATCTCGAACTGCGATCCCTTCGGAAGCTGCTGATCGACTGTGAAGCTGTACGTGTAGGTGAGCGGCTGCTCGTCATCGGTGCGATCGAGAGCATAGTTATTCGCAGACGCGGATCCCGAGCTGAAGTTGCCCGTACCCACTGTTCCTGCAACGTTCGATGCGCCGATCTGTTTCAGGTCGATTCCGGCACCACCGGAGACCGAAGTCACCGTCACGCCCTGAGCCTGTGCGGCGGCGAGTTGAATCACATTCCAGTTATCGTGGTTGCGGTACATTCCCCAACCTCCACGAAGCATGGTCTTACCGTCGCCGAACGCATCGAAGGCCATACCTACGCGCGGCTCATAGAACGCGAAGCGCGCTGGTACTCCCGCATTCGGGATGTTGGGATTGATCCCATGGTACGTATAACCCTGATGCGCGCTGGTCGGATCACCGGCAGTCGTGGGATCGAAGACCGAGATGCCCTGGCCGTGCGCATCCTGCCATGGGCCAAGGTGCTCGAAGCGGAGTCCATAGTCCACCGTCAAGCGCGGCGTGACCTTCCACGAATCCGTTACGTACCAATTGATGTTCCAGAAGTAGAGGTTCTGTTGCGGCTCTATATTTTGCTGGTTGAACTGTTCGATCATGCCTTGCAGGAAGTTGGCAACGTAGTTGCCACTGCTCGTAACAATCGTTCCGTCCGGGTCGGTGAAAGTCGAACCGAAGTAGTAGTTCGCGATGCGACCGCTCGTGCTCGACACCGCCGAGGAGAGCCTCTGATTGTTGATTACTTTCTGTATATAAATTCCCGCCTTCAACGTGTGTGTCTTCAGCTGGAAGGTCACATTATCTGTAACCGAAGGCAGCGCCTTCTTCGCGTAAGGCTCTCCAACAGAGAAGTCCGGAGCAAGGTCGAGCGGCAGACCATCGTTGCCATAGTCGCTGAACTGCGGGAACTGCGTGCTCTTGCTGATCGGAGCTCCGGTCGTCGGATTGGAGAGCCCGTAGTAAGTATCCGGATATCCGATCGTCGACTTCAGCAACGCACTCGGAGTCTTTGGCACGAACGCCTGGTGCAGCCACGTCATGTTGCCTTGAAGTTCATTCGTCAACCGAGGCGAGAGGATCACCGTAAGGTTCAATCCGCCGGTCTGTGAGTCGATGGTGCTCAACAGGCCGCCACCGGGTGTATCGATGCCGCCCATCGGCGCGGTTTGCGAAGGAGAGTAGTAGGGAACCTCGGGAACCCCCTGGTTGCCCCGCTCCACGTTGTAGGTGCCGAACAGCTTCACCTTGTCGGAGATGGAATAGTCTGTGCGGACACGACCCTGCCAAAGGTTGTTATTGATCAGGTTGGTATGAAAGTAGTTGAAGCCGTTGAGTGGGGTGCTATTAGGCAAAGGCAGCGTGTTGAGTAACGCTAAGGTGCCAGGATCGAAGTAGCTCGAAGCGATCTGGCCGTTGCCGATGGTGTGCGCGTCGCGCGTCTGGGTGGGCACCGCGGCGATGTTGTTGTACGAGGCGTTGGCAATGATGGAAGACCCGTTGGCGTTGCAACCGCTGATAATGCTGGTGCCGAGATAGGCCTGCAGGGTTGGGCAACTGAAGTCGCCCGTGCGCATGGCCGCAGTGGGCACAAGCGCGTGAGAGATTGCCTGCGACGCACTGCCATACGCGTAGATGTTGCGCTGTGCGTAATCCTCTGCGCCAACAAAGAAGGTCAGCTTCTTCAAACGGTTGAACTTTGTGCCGGGAATGATCACGGGTCCGCTAAGATTGCCGCCCGGATAGACGTAGCGATCGGTTGGCTTGAGCTGCCCTTCGTACTTCGAGAGCCAGTCCTGGGCATTCAACTGGTAAGTGCGCGCATACGCGTAAAGGCCGCCGTGAAAGTTCTGCGTGCCCGACTTGCCGACGGCATTCACAACCACCGGACCATTCGAAGTCTCTGCCGTGAAGTTGGAGGTCTGTACCTTTACCTCTTCGACCATGTCGGAGTTGACGTTCTGCACTGAGTCGCCATAGTTGCCGGGGTCGGAGACGTTTGCCCCATCGCTGAGCAGCGTGACGCCATTCGCCGCGTTTCCGTTGGCGGAATAGGAACGCAGCGCGCCGGTCACATTTACCTGCGAAGGATCGTAGGCCTGGTTATCGATGCTTCCGGAGGTCTGTGCGATAGCGAAGCCTGGCAGCATCTTGACCAGTTCGCCGACATCGCGGCCTTCGATCGAGAGCTTCTGAATATCGTTGCTGGTGATGAGCGTGCTGCGCTCGCCGGAGTTGATGAGGCCGACATCGCTGGCGGAGACGTTGACCACCTGCGTGACCTCACCGATCTGCAGCGTGACCTTTGAGAGGTTCTGGCTGTCCTGCGGATTCAGGTGAATGCCCTTGATGAGATTGCTTTTGAATCCGGCATACTTCACTTCGACCGTATAGTCCCCCGTAGGGACAGCGGCGAAGACGAAGGTGCCGCCGGAGTTTGCCTTGGTGGTGCGGACGCTGCCCGTGCCCTGGTTGGTCAACGTCACATCCGCGCCGGGAATGGTGGCGCCGGTGTCGTCTACAACGTTGCCGCTGAGCGTGGCTGTCGTTGTCTGCGCGGCAGCGGGTCGTGGCGCGATGGCCATGACACCGGCGAGCAGGAGTGCCAGGACAAGCGGAAGTCTAAGAAAGAGAGACTCGAGGCTCCACTGTGCGTTTGCGGAGGAGTTCGGTCCTGAGTTGAGGAACTGCATGTGTTGCCTCCAGAAAGGATGAAGCTTGTTCTTCGAGCACGAGAGCGACCCGCGACAGAATCTTGTTTGTACGAGCGGCTTATTGTGGCCTTACCGCAAAGAGATCCAGATTCGCGATTGCTCCGGAGACCCCGGCGGAGTCAGTGACCAGTGCCAGGGTGTGCGCACCGGCAGCGAGATGCACGATGGGCGACTTGATCTCTCGCCACTGTGTCGCGCCGCCCGTATCCGGAATCGCGAAGGGCTTTGAGAGCGGCTTCTGGTCGAGATTGAAGTGGAGGGTGCCTCCCGCGCCGGCCGATGCCGCCCGGACGGAGAGTGTGTAGTCGCCGTCGTTGGCGATGTTCACGGAGTAGTTGATGTAGCGTCCCGCCTTGAGGCCTGACAGGAAGTATCCGCTCGGGGCTGTGCTGCCGGGGTCGCCGATGCGCTGCGTGGTTGGGCCTGCGTCGCCAAACTCAGAGCTGTAGGAGTAGCCACGGCCACCGGTGTCGAACTGCTCTGCCTGGACGACCCCGGGAATCGGGGCGGCCTCACCCTCGAAGGCCGCGTCGGTTGGGGTGACCGAGACGTAGTCGAAGCGGGCGGAGTTGGGCGTCTTATTGTCACGAGCGGTAGCGATGAGGCCTGCCAAAAGGTCGTGGCGCATGGCAAGCTTTGCATCGCCGATCGCGGTCCAGCTCTTCCCGTCCGCTGAAGCGGATGCAGTAAAGACATCGCCATTTCGCGCAACCTTGACCCACGTCGCTGAACCTTTATAGAGAACCTCACCGGGGATGTCGCCACGCTTGTTGCGGAAGCGGAAGTGGACACTGCCATCGGGCGAGAGAAACGCCATGGCAAATGCCGCCGCCGCGCCGCGCCCCTCGCGAAGCATCACGCCGGCCTTAGCCTGGGCCACCTTGCTGGTCTGGTCGAGGACATGCGCGCTGACTTCGCCATCTGCCGCCATGGGCTTGTAGGCGAACTGGAATTGGTCGAACCGGCCCGAGATGCCGAAGCCACCGCCCGCCACGGTATGCACGCCATCGTGAAAGGTGGAGCTGCCGGGCTCGGAGGGGCCACCGACGTCACAACTCGACCAACCGGCGGCGAGCGCCTTTTCGTCCGGCTGGTAGACACGCACATAGTCGACGACCATGGTCGGCGTAGGACTGGTAGAGGCATCCGGATATCCGAAGAACCCTCCGCCCATGGCAAGGTTCAGGAGCAGGGAGAACGGCCCGCGGTCCTGCTCCCAGACCTCTTTGCCGGTCATGCTCCCGACTGACGTTCGCTCGTATAACGATCCATCGACGAAGAAGTTCACCTGCCCCGGTGACCATTCGACAGCGAACTGATGCAGGCCGTTCGAGGGCTGGCCCGGAAAGACATAATCAGCCGCCTGATCCAAGAATCCCTGGCCGGATTCGGGGGCGACCGGCCCGTGGACTGCCCCGTGGATCGTTAGCCCATCGAGCTTTTCGGGAGCGCCCGGTTGCGGATTCCACTGCTCCATGACGTCTATCTCGCCGGTAGCGGGCCAGTGGGTGCTCGCGTCCTCCATTCCCATAGCCCAAAAGGCCGGCCAGACTCCGTGACCCGCAGCCGGGATGCGGATGCTGGCCTCCAGTCGTCCATAACGAAATTCAGGCACGCTGGTCAGGCGGGCGGAGGTGTATACCGGAGCTGCCATCTTCTTCGCGCCGACCGTGACCGTGGCATCCGTCTTGATGGCAACGATGACGAGGTGACCCTTGCCATCAAGATAGGCGTTCGGTTGATCAGGCTTGCAGGGTGGGGTTGTGGAAGTGCGTGCGCAGTAAAACTCTGCTTCCTCATTGCCGGCGAGAGCTGCTCCTGCTCCGGACTGGAACTTCCACTTCGCGGGATCGGGGGCGGAGCCAACCGGCCCATCGAACTCATCGCTCCACACAAGCTTCCAGCCAGAGGTCTGCTGAGCCGGGGCGTCGGAATGGATCGAAAAAAGGGATGCGCCTAGACAAACGATTGCCAGGACACCGGGTCGGCCCGGTTTGATGTTCTCTTTACAGGTAGTCAAAATGTGTCCCATTGGAAGCGATCCCAACGGTATGTTCCCGTAACAGGCACTTGATAGGTGTTGTACTGCATCGCACTCGCGGCGATGGGGCTTTGCCTATTGTTATGAACCAGTTATAGATTGCGCGGGTGTTTTGGCGGGGAGTATGATACTGTCCGGCAGCATATCGACAACGCAAAGATGAAAAATGAAGTAAAAGGAGTCTCGGCTGAGAGCGTGGAACGGCAGCTAAGCCGCCTGCGCAACAGCCCCTTATTCAGCCATAGCCGCCGATATCCGATCTTCCTCGACTATGTGGTGCGCAAGACGCTGGATGGGCATGGCGACCAATTAAAGGAGCGAACAGTAGGTGTCGAAGCATTCGGCCGACCGTCGAGCTATGACCTTAACGCCGATCCGGTAGTGCGGGTCACTGCGGGCGAGGTGCGCAAGCGGCTGGCGCAGTATTACTACGAGCCCGATCATCAACACGAACTGCGGATCGAGCTTCGTCCAGGCTCCTACGTGCCGGAGTTTCGTCTCGTCGGGGAGACGCCCGGTTTCGCGACGGAGGCGGCACTTGATCCTGTCGAGACCTCAGTTGTGGAGGACGCGGGACGGGTCGATTCACCGCCGTCGACCAGTGTCACGATTCAACCCCTGCCTTCCCTGGCAGTCCCGGATACGGCGCTTAGTCCTCAAGCGCGGAAGTGGAGACGGGTTGCCGCCTGTTTTGGGGTCGCCCTCTTATTCGCGACAGGAGGCGCAGTCCTGCCTCTTCTGCACCGCCCCTCCGCGACCGACACTTTCTGGCGACCGGTCGTGGAAGCGAATGGTCCGGTCCTCATCTCAGTGGCCTCGGTCGTTGCCATGGTGAACAGCAATGCCGTTGCTCCAAATCCTTCGAGCGTAAGTGGTCACCCCCTCGCGCTCGATCCGATTGCGATCTCTGATGCAACCGCCCTCTCGAGCATCCAGCAGGTGCTGTCGGTGCGGGAGAAGACGAGCACGCTCGAGTCTTCCACGGGCACTTCCTTCGCGGATCTTCAGAAAGGCCCAGTCGTCCTGATCTCTGGCTTCAACAATCAGTGGACGATGCGGATAACCAATCCGCTGCGCTTTTACTTCGTTCGCACCTCGACCGACGACTACACCATTCAGGACAGGACAAACCCGAAGCAGGTATGGGGCATTAACACTGCGGGCCCCTTTGTTAAGATGGATCGCGATTTTGGCATAGTCGCGAGGTTTCACGATCCAACGACCGAGCAGATTGTCGTCGTAGCGGCGGGTATTGGAGAGAACGGAACCATTGCAGCCAGTAGATTCCTGACCGACGAGCGCTATCTTTCTGAGTTGAAGCGCGAGAGACGGCTGCCGCTCCCAGAGCAGAACTTCGAGGCAGTCGTTGAGACGCAGATCATCGACGGCAAACCCGGTCCACCACGTGTTGTGGCGACCTATCTCTGGTAGCACCCGGCACCGTGCGTACCTTGGTTGGTGGTTTGCCCGCTCTGTGACAACTTGCGTCGATCAACCGGCTTCGGGCTTCCCCGTCGATCGACTGCATTGGGGCGGCAGCGTAAGGCCGAAAGATCCAAAGCCGCAGACAATTCAATCCCCGGCCCGCCGTGCTGTGTGAAATCCCCTCCGGAACAGACTGCCTGGGATCATGCAGCGGACCGTAAAATCAATCGTCACGCTGTTCTTGATCTGAGGCCGGGAAGAGGCCTGCGCTTGAGGCGAAATTCCTCCGCAACGTCCGGCCTAGGCACATTGAGTTGTGCGGAGGTCTCTCGCTGGGGCAAAACGATGGTTGGACGCCCTGGCAGTTTTGCCAATGTGACTAGATTTTGCCATCGATGCGAAGAGAGAAGTTGAGCATAGATCAACCCGAGCCAACCTTTGGCGCGCCACTCGGTGAAGAGGTTGTCCGAGACAGCGTCGAATCTCTTGGGGTCTATCGTCAAAAAGCCACTCAATTGAATTTGCTCGCCTTCACCCGTCTCAATTTTCGCATCGTTAGGCACGAGCAAATCTTGGGCCCGCAATTCGCTGACAAACGCGTCGGTCAGGTCGCCTTGTTGACGGAGGGCTGCGCAAAACTCCATAGCATTTTTTGTGAAGTCACTAGGTTCGTTGCCCTCGAAGAGGGGATACTCGCCTTGTGGCCCCAGCATGTCGCTATCGGAGTCGATGCATAAGACAAACTGCTTGTTGTCCGCATCGTCCATCAAGATGAACGGATAACGCCGGAGGTACGCGGGCAGGTAAGTGTCGTCCGCCCATTGCCCGTTATTATCCACGAAAAGATTTTCACTGTTTCGCAGTCCCACGACGGCAGCAGGTATGGGGACCGGTCCATCAGCGAATACGATGGGATAATGAGCTGAAGCCAATGGGAACTCTTCAATGAGTATAGGAATGGCGTTTGTCTCCGCCGCAAATCGGAAATGTGTTGGTCGAGAGATCTTGAGGTCAGCATCCTGGCTCCGATCCAGCGGGCGCGGTGAGCGGTAGAACATGGGTAACGACTTCTCGGCATTGGAATCGGAATCAGGCATATGCGCCTCTCCTCGGAGGGATTTTTAGGTGCCTTTGATTTTGCTGAATCTAGCCGAAGACACTGGGTTGCCCGTCGATTTCGATGGGCAGCTCCTCCATGAGTAGCTCCTCGTCGTATAGCTTGAGCTGCCCAAAACTGAATTTCTCCTCGTTGCCATCGCTATCCCTGATGCGGATGGGGCTGGCGGCCACCAGGACGCCCGTTCGAAACAGGGCATTCTTGAAGACGACCGTCGTCTTGAAGTGGATCTGATCATTTCCTGGACGAGTTATTTCGCCAATCGTCTCAAGATTTGCTCTGAATGCGTCACGGACCTCATCCGTCGCCTCAGAAGTCCACCTAATTCGATCGGCATTCTCAGTCACCAGGAATCGCCCCAACTTACCACGCACGAAGTGAAAGAAAAAATAACAATATTGAACTACCGACCGATCATCTTCTAAATGGATGCCCCAGCGCTCATTGGCTTCATAGATCGGTTCATTCGTCCAATCGAGCATGATGAAGTCATCGTCCGGCCCGAGAAGGGCAAACTGCTCCCGTGGCCCGTGACGCCCCGTATCCTCGGCTGCGACAAGGTAGACGTTGCGGTAAAACGGCAGCGGCGCGGCGCGCAGGCGCATGTGCTCCAAGCGCACGACAAAGGTGCTCTGAGCGCTGAACTGATAGTGGAGTCTGGCCCACCTGTCCTCAGGCATGTCCTCAAAGGTCAGGAAGGACGCCTCATCACTGACCTTGAGACGGTGCCATGTTGCCGGCTCCACGGCACCATGCTCAATGAGCGCAACAGCCAGAGCCGTGTTTCCGGCTTCATAAGCATTGTCGATGGCACTCCGGCCTTCCCGGTCTTGCACAGAGACCGGAGCCTCTTTGCTGAGAAGAAGGGTAGCGATTTCCAAATAGCCGAAGCGAGCGGCATGGTGTAACGCGGTATCGCCAAAATTGTCCCGCAGCTTCGGGTCGGCACCCGCGGCGAGGAGAGTGCGGACGATCTCCAGATTGCCTTCAGATACCGCAAGGCTCAAGTGGTCGGCGTTGGGATAGCCGGCCAACGGAGTCACCGAGACTCGACGGCTGGAGCCTCCTAACATGGCAGTTGAAACGAGACGATAGTCACGGTCCAGAGACAGTTCGCTAGATAACAGACTCTTTACTGCGGGGAGAGAGTTGTACTGAATCGCCAAGGCAAGTGCGTCCATTCCAGCCGGATTGAGTAGCTTGCGATTCGCACCGGCCTCTACCATTAACTCCACTACCTCTGAATGTCCCTTTTTCACCGCGCACATGAGCGGAGTCCACCCGGCCTTCTCTCGAGCGTTGACTAAAACCCGCGGATGCTTGAGCAAGATACGAGCGGTATCGACATCTCCGTCATCGCATGTGTAGTGAAGTGCGGTCCAATGATTTACTGCCGGACGGTTCACGTCTTCGCCTGCAGACAGGAGCATCTGGACGATCCGCCCGTAGCCGTTCGCGGCGGCTGACGCGAGCGGGTGAATGGAATCGCGGTTGGCAATGTCCCATTTCGCGTTGCGGAGCAGGAGCCGATCGACAAAATCTACCTTGCCCTGAGACGCAGCATGCAAGAGGGCAGTGCTCCCATTCTCATCAGTGATGTCAATGGAAGCTCCACATTCGATCAAGACGTCAATAAGCCGAGGATCAGTTTGTCCGAGTGCAGCAAGTAAAGGAGAGTAGCCTTGCTCATTCTGGCGGTTGGGCGCAGCTCCCGCCTCGATAAGTTGTTTGACGATGTCAATATGTCCGCGTCCGCATGCCACGATAAGCGGCGTTATGCCAGATTTCGTAGCGTAGTCGACGGGAACACCCTTGCTGAGCAGATCGCGTACTTCGGCTACATCGCCACTGCGGGCAGCTTCCGTCAGCAGGTTCCATCCCTCTTCCGACGAAATCTCCAAAGACGCACCGTGTTGCTTCAAATACGCCACCACATCCGGGTGATTCTGCTGATAAGCCCAAAAGGCGGAGGAATAGCCAAACTCGTCTAGGATATTGGGATCGGCCTTCTGCACTTCCAGCAGATACTTTACGATTGGAAGGTGACCGCCAAACGCCGCTGCTGACAATACAGTGTTCCCTCCTTCTGAAATGAGATGCATCGCCGCCGGGTCTTTGTCAGCCAACTTTTTGAGCAGCTCAAGGCGCCCGCAGAGGGCAGCCAGATGGGGCACGCTCATGCCTCGGCCCACTGTGGATCGGATAATCCTGGGATCTTCGAAGATCGATTTGCTTTGAAGAGGACCATCCCCATCGGAAGTCAAATCTTCTCGTGGGGAAATCTCCTGGCGGTCATCCCCTGTAATCGCGGCCCAGAATTGCGGACGAACGCCGCCGGGTTCGCCATTGCGGTCCTCGATCTCGAGGTGTCCGCCGGCCTTGATTGCGTCCACAATGCCGGTGAGATGGCCGCCGTTGATCGAAGCGATCAGCTTTTCGCTTTGCCTTTGGGCTTCGGCTGCGGTGAGATACTCCCTTACATGAGCGTTTCCCGCGACAAATGTGGGGTCGGCCGCCGCAATCGCCCGAATCTCATCCAGTCGCTCGCCGCGCAGCTTGATAAAGCGCAATCGCCTCCCGGTCTCCACCCACACGAGGGCATCGCGCTCTACCTCGTCGCGCAGCTTCAATTTGGCCTCTGATTTTTCCACCCAGGATTTGAGGTCGGGCCACGCCTGGAAGAGAGCGGCATGAGCCAGTTGCACTGCCGGTTCACGATCGATTTCGGTGGATCGGAGCAGGCGCTTGCGGGCCAGGACGTTAATCAGACCGAGATCGATTCGAGCGGCCTCGATCTCAGAGCGCTGCGCGATTCTGCGGGACAGCATACCGTTGCGTATCTCGGCCAAATGCTCGAAGAGTGCCTCGAGGCTCTCTCGCGTGGTCTGACCGGAAGCTTCGCCGGCGAGTTTGCTGACCGCTCCGGTGAGGCCACCGAGGGTCTCGTAAGCATTGAAGGTGAGTGGGTTGCTGCCTTGTTCCAGCCGGAGGGTCTGCAGCGTGTAGCCGACCAGAGGAAGCGCTCCTTCTTTGGCTCCCATGGCATCGTCCAGCAACCGCGTGATGAGTTTTTTTTCGATTTCGACGCCCGCTGCCTTGGCCGGTTTTTCGATCATATCTTCCAGTTGGTTGCGATCGGGCGGGTATAGCGGAAACCACTCACTAGCCGCGCTTTGAAGCACTTTTTTCAGCGGGGCCAGGTTCTCGAATTCGTTCCGGGTATCGGTGCGCAACGTGCAAATAAAGCGGACGTTGGACGACTCTGCCATGATCGCGATGAATTTGACAAAGGCGAGTTTGAACTGATCACTCACATTCA
This sequence comes from Granulicella aggregans, assembly GCF_025685565.1. Taxonomy (NCBI): domain Bacteria; kingdom Pseudomonadati; phylum Acidobacteriota; class Terriglobia; order Terriglobales; family Acidobacteriaceae; genus Granulicella; species Granulicella aggregans. The sequence continues at coordinate 1,085,808 of NZ_JAGSYE010000002.1, read as the reverse complement.
GTAAATCCTCCGCCTGATTGATCGCTACAATCAGCTGAGATCCGGCAGGGGAACCGGCAAGCAAGGGGCTGATCACCAATGCCTCCATCTTGAGACGTATGGTGCCGGCATCCTCGGAACTTACCGATAGATCGTGCAGTGTTTGAGATAAGTGGTGGGCGGGATTGGAAATAAGCCCGTACTTATTCGAGTCGATGGTCTTGACCGCAGAAGCGAAGGACAAAAATGGATTGCCTTCGAGTTCGAGTGGCTCGAAAGTCACCTGCCGCCATTCTCCCCCGCCCGCTGGCACCGAGCCTTCGATCAGCCGGGGCAGCAAGCCGGCTTTCATGAGTGACGATTTACCCACTCCAGAGTCACCGTGGATGATCAGCAGGTGGGGGCTGTCCTCACTCACAAGACGCTTGACAAGTTCGTCGATCTCCCCGGAACGACCGAAGAAAACCTCGCGGTGTGAGTATTCAAAGTCAAACAGTCCGCGAAACGGATAACCGTCGAACCTGGGAGCTTCAACTTTGCTTGCCTCTTTGTGTTCCTGCCAGGCTTCGATTCGTTTCAGTTCGGGTTGCAGAGCACCGTGAGCCTGACTTACGACAAATCGGACGTCGCGATAGTAGTTGATTTTAAGTCTCTTGCCGTGGCGGCCTTCGAGATCAGTAAAGAATTCGTGTAACAGATGAAATTGCCGCTTGCCCTCTTCAATCTCCCGCCGGTTCCTCTTGTATTCCTCGTCGTTGCGCCCCTGTGGCACCGGGTCGCCGAAGTCCTTATGGTAGCGAAATATGATTACCGGCCTCTCTGGATTCTCCAGCGCACATTCGAGCTCGTACTGCGAGGCCGATAGATAGTCTTTGCCGTCGAGATTCATGGGCGAGCCGAACCGCCACTTGAAAAGCATGACAACGATGTCGCAGCTGCTGGGATGGCAGGCCTGGTTCACCATTTGCTGAGGATTTGACTTCGTCGAGAACCCGATCGGCTGATCAGGATCGTCCCAGGTGAATGGCTCCAACTTGAGGTCTTTAAATTCCCGGCTAAGTTCCTCCTTAATCAGAGAAACGACCGCATTTCGCTCTTCGGAGACGTCGCTCGGGCCGCCGACGAACAGTCGCACGCGGGGTACGCGGTCTGGCACGGGATCCTCCTCTCTGGGACACTGTGGTCCCAGTCATTGGTAACAAAAACATCAAATTCCGAGAGGGTATCGAACCAGCGTAGTCTAGCGCACGGGCGAGTTTTTACGCCACTAGAAAGTGGGCGGCCGCATAATTTCATTCCAACTGGGTGCCTATCAGTTCAAGAAAGAGTCTCCATGGGCACTTGCAGGTATACGCAACAAGTTTGCATCCTCGTTTCTACTCTGGCGGGACTGAAGCATTGCCATTATTCGCTCCGATCTGTCTTCACTGTCGAAGTAAGCCGATGCGGAGTAACACCGAAATCCAACTCCGGGCGGCCGCGCTTACTTCAGCGGAGGAGTAGAAACTTACTCGTGCCGCGGAGCGCCTCAGAATGAATTAGTCGGCCCTCGGTGAGCAATTTGTAGAACTAGGGGGTCTCCTTGATCTTCCAGACTCTATTCGCCGACAACGAAGGTAGAGCCCGCAGAGGCTGTGAAGTTGTTCATTCGGGGATGCCAGGATTCACAAGCAGTCCTCGAAAGACCAATCCGATTGGCAAAAGCGGCGCAAGGCGAGATCCAGCCTGTTTTCACAATAAGCCACAGCCCGTATCAAATACCTTGATCACAGGAAGCTACCGCATCGGTTCCCGCATGTTGGCTGAGACGATATACTCGCCGAAGACCAAAGGATACGACCACGTTGAGCAAGACCGAAGAAAGATCGACGACAGTTGTTAACGAGGTAGATCAAGCTCCTCTCCCGCAACCGGTGCTTGGGCCGCTGACGCGCGCGGCGATCTTCCTCGTTGTTACAGTGAAGCAAGACACGGAGAGCTACGCTGCGATTCGCTCCTTCTGCAACGACCTCGCAGGACTGATTCGGGCGGTAGAGTTTCGCGACATCGATGCCGGTCTCACCTGCATCGCGGCATTTGGTTCAGACGTTTGGGGCAAACTCTTCGGCAATCCCCGGCCGGCGGAACTTCACCCTTTTCGGGAGTTTCGCGGTGGCAACCGGTATGCGCCCGCGACGCCCGGCGATGTGCTGTTTCATATTCGCGCCGGACGAATGGATATCTGCTTCGAGCTGGCGACGCAGATCATGGAACGCATCGGAGATGCAGTTTCCGTCGCCGATGAGACCCAGGGCTTTCGCTACTTTGAAGATCGCGATCTCATCGGCTTTGTCGATGGCACCGAAAACCCGCGCGGCGCGGTCGCGCTCGGGGCCGCGCTCGTTGGCGACGAGGACGCTGCATTCGCGGGCGGCAGCTATGTCTTGATTCAGAAGTATCTTCACGATATGAAGGCCTGGAACGGGCTCTCCACGGAAGCGCAGGAGCGAATCATCGGACGAAAGAAGTTGTCCGACATAGAGCTAGACGAGTCGGTGAAACCGAGCAATGCTCACAGCGCGTTGACGGTCATCGAGGAAGACGGGAAAGAGCTTAAAATCCTGCGCGACAACATGCCCTTCGGCCAGCCTGGCCGCGGTGAGTTCGGCACGTACTTTATTGGTTACTGCCGGACGCCGCGCATCACGGAGTTGATGCTGGAAAACATGTTTATCGGCCGGCCACCCGGCAACTACGATCGTCTGCTCGACTTCAGCCGAGCCATCACGGGCGGACTCTTCTTCGCGCCTTCCGCAACATTCCTTGAGGAGTTTGGAAGCGAACCGGCGGCGTCGACGAGCCCCGCTTCATCTCTATCATCCATCCAAACACCATCACCTGTGCGGGATACATCTCTCGGAATAGGTTCGCTTAGAGGAGAACGAAATGAATAACCTTCATCGGGAGTTGGCACCCATCTCGGACGCTGCATGGGAACAGATTGAAGAAGAGACCACGCGCACGATCAAGCGATATCTGGCTGGCCGCCGTGTCGTCGATATGCCGGCGTCCAGCGGCGTTGGCACGTCTGCTGTCACTACGGGCCACCTTCTCGGGATCGACGCTCCCGCTGAGGGCATCATCGCCCGCCAGCGCGAGGTGAAGGCTTTTGTCGAGTTGCGCGTTCCTTTCGAACTCAACCGTCAGGATATCGACGATGTAGAGCGTGGCTCTGACGACTCCGATTGGCAGCCTGCGAAAGATGCAGCAAAGACGATCGCCTTTGCTGAAGACCGGTCGATCTTCGATGGCTATGCTGCCGCGAAGATTCAGGGAATCCGTGAAGAAACTAGCAACCCCATCATGAACCTTCCGACCGATGTGCGTGACTATCCGGACGCCATTGCGCAGGCTCTGAATCAACTGCGTCTCGTGGGAGTGAATGGCCCCTACTCTGTGCTCCTTGGCGCTAAGGCGTACACCGAGCTGACCGAGACCCGCGATTATGGACATCCGGTTCTTGAGCACATCAAACGGATCGTCGACGGCAATATCATTTGGGCACCCGCGATTGAAGGGGCGTTCGTTCTGAGCACGCGTGGGGGAGACTTCGAGCTTGACATCGGACAGGACGTCTCTATCGGCTACCTCAGTCACACCGATACGACCGTGCGGCTGTATCTGCAGGAGACGTTTACGTTCCGTGTCCTGACGAGCGAGGCATCGGTAGTTCTTTCGTCCTCAGAACCGACTCCTGCTTGAATTCGCAGTCGATTAGGGTAGATCGCTGTTCGGGTGATTAGACAAACTCCCGAATGGGAAATCTGCGGCGTAACGGGCCGAGTGAAACTGGACCAAGCGTCACGGTCTCGGCGACTGCCACACCGTCGAGCGTGATGCAGGGTGCCTGCGCGCCGACGTTGCCCTGGAAGTCGATGCCGAGCGAGTAGAGGCCATGAGGCTGGCCTGTGGGGACGATCAGACCGCGGGTTCCGTCAGAGTTCCATGCGACAAAGAGATCTGTCAGACCACCGGCAGCCGACCAGGCGGGAGTCATCTGGATCCACTGCCAAATGCGCAGCCACGGTAACGGTTCGGGGCTTTCGATCAGGAGTGCCTCAATCGTGTTGCCGCTGGTATTTGTGATGAGGCTGATCTCGGTATCGGGAACTGCCAAAGGCTTCTGGCAGCTCGCGAGTTGCGGCAGGCCGAGCGCGGCTATGAGGCCATCGAAGATCGCGCTCGAAGCCTGTTGGAAGGAGCTCCATGTCTGGGTGGTTGCGGCGCGATCGACGACCAGGTCGCCTGCCCCGGAGCCCGAGAGACCGGGGCTAGCAAGCAGGTTGTCGGCCAGTGGGTTGAAGATGGCGACGAGGTCATTCAAGGCGCGGACGGCGATCAGGTAGTTCTCTTTCGCAGTCTGATAAGTGGAGAGGCCAGCCGATGTGTTGACCCAGTCCTGCGCGCTGATGGCGGTTGCATAGTGACGCAGCGGAGTCGCAGTGGCCACACTGGTCAGTTGTCCCGTCGCGTTCGCCATCTGATCGGTGAAGGTCTTGTAGCGCGAGGTGGTGAACTGCACGCGCTCCAGCGTGGTCAACGCGTCTTCGTAGGCGAAGTATGCCTTGAGCGCCGCGAGCAGGCCGATGGCATCGGTCGCCGAGAGCACCGCTGCGAGCGAGCCTGCGCTCCCGGTCTGCGCCAAGGCCAAGTCTCGACCTTGGCCTCGGCGCAACGGCCCAGCGACCACGTCAAGTGTGTAGCGCGTCTTCGGGTAAAGCGGACGGAACCAGAGTTGCGTCGCGGCGGCTGCGGCAGCTTGCTCCTCGGCAAGATGCAGAAGTTCTCCGGCGATGATCGGATTGATCGTGGCGATTGCGGAGTCGCCGCCGCGAGCGTTGATGACTGCGTTTGCTGCCGCAACTGCCGGACTGATCTGCCGCGCCGAGTCAGGCAACGGGTCAGGCTGCAGCTTTGCCTTGACTGCATCCAGGGCGATTGCGGAACGCTGTTGCAATCCGGCTTCCTGAGCGCGGCTGCCATTGGCCAGCGTTACGTCGAACGCGGTCAGCGCGATGGTGAAGCCATCGAAGAGCGTCGCCGAGAGCGGATTCGCATCGAGGCCATCGACGAAGATCCTGCCCGAGAGACCGCCGGAGCCGATGGTCACACCGTCGATGTTGACGGTCTGGCCGCTCGAGAGCTTCAGTCCCGTCGAGATGCCGTTGCTGTCGCTGGTGACGGTGAGGACGCACGGCCCGAGCGCGGCGTCCGCTGCCTGTTGCAGGATCGCTGCGCCTTCAGACTCAAGCAGCGATAGCGGTAGTAGCGATAGAGTCGACATGCCTGTGACCTTCTTCCAGTGAGTTTGCTCTCGGAGCGTTCTCGTTACGTCTGCATCTCCTCCGTCCTAGGCGGGGAAGAGGTTCGCCAGCTCGCGAAGCTGCTGCGAGAGCTGGGCCAGTTCAGCGGCTGCGACTCCGATGTCGTTGGTGGCAGAGAGCAGGTTCTGCACCTGCATGAAGAGCGCGCTGCCCGAGCTGAGCACGGTACTGGCACCGCCGGGAGCGAGCGTCTGGGCCAGCGCAAGGCCTTGCTGCAAGGCGTTCATCGCGTTCATGGCATCGGTCGCGCTGGGCAGTTTGGCAAGGCCGTCGGCGATGCTTTGCACCACGCCGCGACGTCAGTCAGGGACTTGTTGATCGCCTGGCCTGTGGTCTTGATATCGGCCGAGGCCCCAAAGATGAGCGTGAGCAACGTCTGAATGGGAGAGAAGAGCGATGCGTCCGAAGCGTTATTGGGAGGCTCCCATTGCGAAGGTGCACCCATCGCTGCCGCGGGATTGGGAGTGACGAGCACGCCTAGCACGCTGATTACGGAGCAATTGGATCTGTCGGCATGACATCTTCCTTCCTGTTTCTCTTCCTGTCTTCTGTTGAAGAGTGATCGGTTTATGAGCCGGAGGCCATCGCAAGCAATTGCGTGGAGAAGGCCTTCGAAGGTGTGGAGAGATTGCCGAAGATATCCACGGCAACGATGCAGTAGAAGTTAGGGCCGGTGAGGTTGAGCGGTGGAGCGCCGGGAATCGCGTTCGCATCGACTGGGGCGCCACCGCTTGTGAGGCCGTCGACAAACGCAGCGCGGCGTATCGGCACCTGTCCGAAGACCTTCACATTGCCGGCGAACGTCGCGACGACGCCTACCGGAACCCTGCGGCCGAGGCCGATGCGAAGGCCGGTGAGGCGAGATTGCGTCAAGGTGTCGATGATGAGTTGCGCGACGCCTCCATTGGCGGGCGGCGTCCAGTAGTTGAACGCCTTCTGCGCCAGCGGATCGACCTTCGCGTCGTCCTTCGTCAAGCGATAGACGCCGTTGATCGACTTGCGGATACACCTGGGGCAGCTTGATGGAGACCTCCGGAGGAGGCACAGGAAAGCCAAAGAATACCGGCTTGGACACCACTGCGAGCAGCGCCTGCGGCTGCTGGATCGGGGAAAATCCCACAAGCGCCGAGTCAACCGTGGATTTCACCGCAGACGGCGCGGCAGGATCGGTGAGTGGGCGATAGTTTCCGTTTTCATCGTCACGTGTCCAGCGCCAGAGCGAAGAGCTGTTGAGCGCCTGGATCGACATGTCATCGAAGTTCGCCGTGCCGCGCGCCAGCGGTGCCGCCTGTGCCAACCCCGGATAGACGACATCCGACTGGGCGCTCGTAAGGCCCCAATAGCCTGTGATGCGGTACTCATAGAGGACTCCCGGCGTGGTCTCTTCGTCGACGAAGTAAAGGCCGAGCACCCGGGCGAAGTAGGGATCGAGCGCGAGCAGAAGCAATTGCTGAATCAGGCTCAGGTTGAGGTTCGGAGCGTTTGTCGCCGCGGGGGAGCTACTCAGCGGCACGTCCGCTTGGAGTGCGGCGGGATAACCCTGCACGAGCCTTATCAACTCCCCGCGAAGAATCCCCAGTTCTTTGCGTTGTTCAGTTGCCGAACGGCCCTCCGCGAGTTGCAACGTTCCAAGGCGGCGGAGCGCCTCCTTGAGATCGGCCTTTGCAACCACGCTCGGCGGCGTTGTGGTTGGATCGGGCGCACCGTGATAACGGGCGGCCACTGCTCCAGAGTGACCGGCAATGTAAAGGGAACGCGCCAGCATTGCCATCCATCGCGACCGGGATCGCCCCAGCCGGGATCGCCCCCATTACAAGGCGGGGCCTGGCCGCCTCCATTTCCACCGCCGCCTTTGCCCCCATCTCCGCAGCAGCTTGAAGGCAACACCTCGCAGGCGCACTCATCCAAACTGCCCGCTCCAACTACGCGGATGCAGGATATCTCGCGAGCGGCGATGCGGACACGAAAGCCCCCGCTCTCAACCCGAACAATCTGTCTCTTCGAGACTTGCAGTTCTCTGTTCGCATCTTTGCAAAACGTCTCGATGATGACTTCCTCGCAACCCTTCGCGGCACAGCCGGCGACGGTGACGCTCTCGCATGCGCGCGGGGGTGTAGCAACCCACTGATTGGTTCCCATCGCAGAGACAGCGGCAGGTTGCTGGCTGCATACGTTGCTCGGCTCCGATGTGCCAGCGGGATCGAGTGAATCGGCGACGCGGCTTAGCATCGTCGAGGGTTCGTCCATGATGTGGACGATCGCACCGGACAAGCTGCTTCCGTTTCCCGTGAGTGGACGTCGGAGACTGCTGCGTCTCGCCCTTGATCACCTTTCGGCAGAGCCAGAAGCCGCCCGCAGGGAATCCGAGCTCGGGGCTGAAGCCCCAGCGAAGATGCGTGCCGCGCTGCATCGGCTGTCCGTCGAAGGTGACCTCAGCACCACTGGCTATCCCTGCCTGCAAACCCAGAACGACATTTGCCACGGTCGCACCTCCTGCGAAACAGTGGTGCGCGGCCCAATGGTGGCGTTACAGATTCCTCACGCCCAGACGTCTCGGCAAAGGCCTCCCGCCGCGCCATTGAGAGGTCCGTCGACGCCAAGGCGTCTTCGGATAACAGCAACCTAAGGATTTTGAAGGGGCCGAACCAGGCAGTAGGCGCACCATCACGGCGCGAAATCGTTCAGACCAGGGCCCCATCCACGCGCAAGTCTCACGAGCGAGAAGTGTGACTATGGCGGGCGGCCAACATATTCCGAACATTGGTCAGGGATGTCAAATCAATTTGCGTTGAACGGCAGGAGAAGGAAAGCACTGTCACTGATGCCACCAGTCAGGACGAGTCCATGTCGCGGGGCTGTAAGGGACAAACCAGTGCAACCTCATTTGTTCAAGCGATTTGGCTTCCGCGTCCGCGCGCATCGCTGAAGCGAACCACCAGAAGCGTGACATCGTCTGACTGGCTCGTGCCGCCGGTGAACTTCTCGATGGCACGCACGATGCCGTTCTGAAGGTCTTGCAAAGAGGCGTCCCGGTATTGGCTGAAGACCTGCTTGAGCCGTTCGTCCTGAAATAGTTGCCTGTCTTTATCCTCGGCCTCGGTAATGCCGTCCGTGTAAAGCAGGAGAGTATCTCCGGGGGCAAGCTGAATGCTGGTGGAAAGATAAGACTCTCCTTCAAGCAATCCCAGGGGAAGGGAACCGGTCGAGTAGAGTTCGCTCACCCTTCCTCCGCGCATCATCAACGGCGAAGGATGACCGGCGCTCACAAACTCAAGAGCGCCGTTGGAGTCGAACAGTCCAAAGAACATCGTTACGCAGCGGGCCACGGCGGCGCGGTCGCAGAGAAACTGGTTCAAGTGGTTGAAGACCTTCACCGGGTCTGCACCGAGGGTCATTCCTGAAAGCGCTCCCGCCAGCATGGTCGTAACCAATGCCGCGCCAAGGCCCTTACCGGCGACGTCGGCAATCAGGACGGCAAGCCGACCGTCGGGCAGGGGAAAGACGTCGTAGTAGTCGCCCCCTACTTCGTTACAGGGCTGATGGAGTCCAGCGATCGAGAAGTGCGGATAGTCCCGCAGTCCTTGCGGAACGAGGCCCTGTTGAATCTCACGGGCTATACTCAGCTCCTGTTCGAGCCGTTGGCGCTCACGTTCCCGCTCGATAAGCCGCGCGTTTTCGAGGATGCTTCCGGCCTGTGCGCCGAGAGCGTCCAGAATCTGGCGGTCGAGCGCGGAGAAGGTAGCGGTGCGCTTGGAATCGAGATAGACAGCGCCGAGCAGGTCTCGTCGCGTAAAGGCCATGGAATGGTCGGCCTGCCGGCGAGGTGTGCCGTACAGGGGAATCACGACGGAAGACCGCAGCAACTGCATGACGACGCTTTGTGCGCTCTGCAGGTTCATCTCTGCGAGGTTCAGGTCTTCGTTGACTACGGCTGCTTCAAGGTCAATGGCGCTGCCCAGCACGGAGCGGCTGGGATTCATCTCCTCGGGTATGAGGGCCTCGCCATCCCGGCCGCGAGCTATCTTGACCTGCAGGTCGCCTGCGGCATCGGGCTCCAGCAACATTCCCCTGTCGGCGTTGGTGATGACGATGGCATGATCGATCATCGCGGAGAGAACCGACTCCAACGGAAGCTGCGAGTGCATCAGGGATGTCGCCTCAAGCAGGAGCTTCAGCCCGTTAAGCTCGTCGGCAGAGTTATCTCCCATAGAACCGAGAATGTTTCGCAGCTTGGACTCAGCTTCCTCCTGGGCTATAGCTTCCGGCGGAAGACGGAAGATAATCTGGCATGCGTCGTCTGTGCCAAAACGTATCCGGTCACCGTGGGCGAGCGCCTGGACCCTGATAGGTTCTCCGTTGACGAAGATGCCTTCGCGCTGGCCATAGTCTTCAACGACAAGCCCGGACGGGCCCGTGGCGATGACCAGGCTCTTGCGTGAGACGCGCATGTCGTCGATGGATAGGTGGTTACCGTTCTCCTGGCCTCGTCCCACAAAGAATGGGAGCTCCGTAATGGGAACATTCAGTGCAGCACGGTCGGGAAAGGCGACGTCAAGGAAGGCGATAGGAGCGGGGCTCGATTCAGGCATAGGGTGTGCTTCGGGACTCTTGCAGTGTGCGGGTTTGGGTGCCACTTCGGCAAGTGCCTCCAAGGGGCGTCAGGGCAAGGCTAGTTACGATCGGTTGGCGACATCCTGTTACCGGCGGTTATATTTTGGATGTAAACGGGCTAACGAGCTTGACATGGACATGTGTCATCAATAGCTTAGAGCCGTATCAACCCTGAAAGCTTATGCCTTGAACGCCGAGCATCCGCGCTTCGCCAATGCGAAGTACGTGTTCCGGAAGGTCTTTGTTCACTCTCCCCGACCTTATCGCGAGTCTTAGACCCAGCGAGACGGCCACACAGGCATGCGCCTGTTCGAGAGGGTGGAACACATCCTGCCCGGGATCTCCGCCCTCCGTCTCTTCGCAAAAACGCTTCCTTCGCACATAGACGCGGGTGATACGCATCGGGCCCAGTAAAAAGCATCCCCAGCAGCCAGCAGTCCTCAGGAGATTCAAAGTGACCAAGCAGTCGATGGCTGTCCGCGTTTCCCGTGCGACATTTTTTTCGTCGTTGACCCATCGGGTCGTGGTCCTTTGTGCGTTCCTGGCGATGACTCTTGGTGTGGCGCAGGCGCAGTACACGCTCGCGCCAACCTGGTCTCAGCAATCACCAGCGAACAGCCCGTCCTCGCGCAACGCTCCGGCAATGGCTTACGATTCGGCGCATAACCAGGTTGTTTTGTTCGGCGGAAACGCAGTCGGGCTTGGTATTGCCGCCGATACCTGGCTTTGGAACGGCACGAACTGGACACAGGCAAACCCTGCCACCAGCCCAACGCCGCGTTCGGATGCTGCTATGGCTTATGATTCTGCGCATGGACAGGTAGTGCTCTTTGGGGGACTCGATCCATCCATCAACCGCCTCGGCGATACCTGGCTGTGGAACGGCACGACGTGGACGCAGGCGAGCCCATCCGTAAGCCCGCCGGCCCGCGACGGGTTCTCGATGGTCTACGACCCTGTGCACGGCCAGGTAGTCCTGTTTGGGGGCATCAATGCTGGCGGTAGCCCATTGAACGACACATGGTTGTGGAACGGAACGACATGGACGCAGGCGAACGTTTCAACGGCTCCCTCCGCTCGCTTCGCAGCCAATATGGTCTACGACACGGCAACCAACAATGTGCTTTTGTTCGGTGGCCAGTACAGCAATGCTCTTGGCGACACCTGGAGTTGGAACGGAACGAGTTGGACCCAGCTCTCGCCAGCGTCCAGCCCTTCGGCGCGCGAATCCAGCGGCATCGTCTTTGATACATCGCTCAACCAGGTCGTTCTATTCGGCGGAAACGCGAACGGCACCGATGTGAATGACACGTGGCTGTGGAACGGAAGCACCTGGACGCAAGACACGCTTGCAGCGAGTCCGTCGGCGCGCGAGTTGACCGAGAACATGGTCTACGACGCGGCGCAGAACCAGGTGGTGCTGTTCGGAGGGGCGAACTTCGCGGCGAACATGAATACGCTCGGCGACACATGGGTGTTTGCGCCTTCGGGGAACTTCGGCAACGTCAACGTCTGCCCAACAGGAGCAACGACTCCCGCACCGTGCAACAAGACCATCTCGTTCACGGTGAACGTCACGACTCTCCAGAACCTTGGGACGCCCCAGGTCCTGACTCAGGGCACCTCAGGTCTCGACTTCACGCTCGCCAGCGGGAGTACCTGCCAGGGTGTGGGTAGCACGGGAAGTTGCGTCGTCAACGCCACATTCACTCCAACAGCTCCCGGTCTGCGGACGGGCGCGATACAACTCCTCTTTCCCGGTCAGGTCGGGGTCGCTCTGAACATTCCTGTGTATGGCGTCGGGCAGGGACCGGCAGCCGCGATTGCGCCAGGGACGCAAAGCCTCGTGAACACAACGGCGAGCTATCCCCTGACCAAGCCTGAAGGGGTGGCAGTGGACGCGGCAGGCAACGTGTTCATCTCGGATACGGCGACCCACCAGGTCGTTAAGGTCGCGGCGAATGGCACGGTGAGTTCCGTGGGCGTGGGCCTGAACTATCCGCAGGGCATGGCCGTCGACGGAGCAGGGAACGTCTACATCGCGGACAACAATTTGAACGAGGTGGTCGAGGTTCCGGCGGGTTGCACCACCGCTTCGTGCCAGACGACGGTCGGTGTTGGTCTAGCCGCTCAGTTAGGTGTCGCGGTGGATGGGCCGGGCAACGTGTTCATCAGCGACTTTACCGGGAACCAGGTTGTGGAGGTCCCAGTTGGCTGCACGACGGCTGCCTGCCAGACGGTCGTGTATAACCCAGCCGGTGCGAATCCCGTCGGTGTTGCGGTCGATGCGGCTGGCGACCTCTTCGTCGCTGATTTTGGGCTTAAGCAAGTTGTCGAGGTGCCGGCTGGCTGCGCTAACAGTAGCTGCCAGATAAAAGTAGGTCAGGGGTGGAATCAGCCGGTGGGCGTGGCGGTGGATGCGGCTGGCGATGTCTTTGTCGCGGACGAAGGCACCCAGAATGTGGTCGAAGTTCCGGCAGGATGCACAGTTAGCACTTGCCAGACCTCCGTTCTTAGCGGAATCTTTACCGTTGCTGTCGCGGTGGATGCACAAGGGGACCTCTTTATCCCGGAGACGAACGCCGGACAGGTCCTTGAGATCAACCAATCACAGTCCCCATCGCTAAACTTTGGCACCGTTGTCTTGGGAAATATGACCAGTCAATCGGTCAAGCTGCAGAACATCGGCAACCAGCCTCTCGATGCCGCCGGTTCAGGTCTGGTCGTCTCCGGAACCGCTTACTCGCAGGTAGCCGGGCAAGGCTCGCCCGCAGACTGCATGGCAAGCTTCGCGCTGACACCAGGCCAGGCCTGTAACACGACGATCCAGTTTGCACCCCAGAGTTATACCCAGCCGCAGGCCGGAACGGCCATCTTCTACGACAACGCTCTGAACTCCGCGAATGCGGCACAGTCTGTCTCCCTCCTCGGTTTTGGGGCAAAGCCAGTCCAGAGCTTCTTCCAATTTACCGTGGCGGAGATTGGTTCGGGCTCGGGAACGGTGACCGATCTAAGCGGTGCCATCAACTGTAGCGAAGCAAACGGAACACCGTCCGGGACCTGTACCGCGAGCCTACCTTCAAGCGCCCTGGTGACGCTGACAGCAAGCGCGACAGGAAGCTCGGAGTTTCTGGGCTGGGGTGGTGCATGCGCGAGTTCGGGAGTCAGTCCCACTTGCTTCGTACTCGTTACTCAGGTTGCAAATGTTACCGCGAGCTTCGTCAATCCAAACTTCGGCAACATCAATGTCTGCCCCGCCGGGAGCACTCAGCAGGGTTGCGCCGCCACGATGCCCGTGACCTACAACCTTGCAACGACCACGGCGGTTGGCGCGATCAAGGTGGTGACACAGGGTCTTACCGGCCTCGACTTTTCACTTGGCAGCGGAAGTACTTGCACCGGGACTGTGGCCGGAGGCAATTCCTGCACGGTGAATGTCAACTTTGCCCCGCTCGCCCCTGGCTTGCGTATGGGGGCGGTGCAGCTATTCGACAATGCCGGCAACCTGTTGGCGACGACCCCGATATACGGTGTGGGTCAGGATTCCGCGATCGCGTTTAGCCCCGGCGCGCAGACCAGCGCGTTGGTGCCTACGGGTGCAGCCGGCGTAGCCAAGGATGCGGCAGGCAATATCTACATGGCGGGCGGCGGCGGGGCGACGAAGATAAGCCCCTCGGGCGTCCAGACGGTGATTCCAGTGTCCGGTATGGGCTCAGCCGGTTTCTACGATGTGGCCTTGGATGGAGCAGGGAACGTCTACCTTGCGGACACGAACAACCATGACATCGTGAAGATCACGCCCGGTGGCGCTCAAAGCATCGTGCCCACAACCGGTTTGGGCCGAACGACCGGTGTTGCGGTGGACGGAGCTGGCAATCTGTTCATCACCGACCAGCAAGATAACCAGGTCATCAAGGTTACGCCCAATGGCGTGCAGACCACGGTAGCTTCGACGGGAGTGAGCAATCCCTACTATCCAGCCGTAGATGCTGCAGGGAACCTCTTCTTTCTCAGTGCAGGAAACGAGACGGTGTATAAGGTGACACCTGCTGGAGTGCAGACCTCCGTTCCGTTTACTGGATTGGTAGCAGGCAATGGCGTGGCTGTGGATGCGGCTGGCGATGTCTACGTTTCGGATCAGTCCGCCAACGTGATTCTGGAGATTACTCCAAGCGGTGTGCAGACGACGGTGCCGACGAGTGGCCTGTCTATTCCTGCCGGCATCAAGGTGGATGCGGCGGGCTCTGTTCTCATCGCGGACAATGCGCTGTCGAGCCTGGTGGTCGTCAACCGCTCGCAGCCGCCTGCGATCAGCTTTGCCACGACGAACGTCGGCAGCACAAGCTCGGACAGTCCGGTTGCGTTCACGGTTCAGAACGTCGGCAACCAGCCGCTGACGGGCTCGGTCGCGTTCAACCTAGGTACAAGCTTTACAGAGAACTCAACCCCCGATTGCTCCACAAGCCTTCCGTTGGCTCCAGGCGGAAGCTGCGGAGAGAGCTTTAGCTTCACGCCGCAGAGCGCGACCTTCTTCTCAGGCTCTGCGATCTTTACCGACAACAGTCTGACCAGCGTCACTCCTGGTACACAGACGGTCCCGATCTTCGGGATCGGAGCGACCAATGGAGTGGCCGGTACCGTCGCCGTCCCCAACGTGGTTGGGCAGGCACAAACGGCCGCGGCTACACCACTCTCCACGGTAGGTCTGGGGCTGGGAAACGTGTCGACCGCATCCAGCCAGACCGTTCCCGCAGGCACCATCATCAGCGAAAACCCAGTAGCCGGAACGCAGGTCGCGGTCGGGTCGGTGGTCAACCTGCTCGTATCGAGCGGCCTTCCGCAACAGCCTTCACCCAACCCGCTGTTGCTCGAAAACAACTACTTCCTGACGGGCGATTACGTCTCGGCGGGAGTGACGCTGCGCGGGACCGGCAAGAACGGCATTGCCACCGGAACCATCACCATTCCCAGCGCGACGCAAAGCGCCCAGGGTATTCCTGACGGTGCTGACGTCGTCGACGCCTTCCTTTATTGGGAGTCGCTGGAAAACACCGCATCGGCCTCATCCACGAATGGCACCTTCAACGGCTATTCCATCGTCGGCCAGCAGATCGGCAGTGACATTCCGAACTACACCGACGGTGCCGTTACCGGTACGCTCCGCTCCTATCGTGCCAGCGTCAATATCTACCTTCCGGTCGGCGCAAATGGGATTCGCATCGTCTCGGGACCGTACACCGTTTCTCTGCCTGACAGCGGCGGAAGCACCTACCCACTCACCGAGGGTGCGAGCCTGGTGCTCGTCTATCGTGTCCTGTCTCCGAACTTCCCCCTGAAGTCGGTCATCATCTACGACGGCGCGGCACAGCCCGCGAGCTCTGCGACCCAGGTGGTTCAGGGCTTCTACGACGCAGTAGGCGGAGCCAATGGCACCGGCAAGAACACCAACCTCTTCGCCTCCGGCGGAGTCTGGAACAACGGCGTGAACACCGTAACGCTGGGGCAATCGAACCAATACAGCGCGACGCTGAATGCTCCAGGCGCTTACGCCGCAGTGATTCTCAGCACGCTGGTCAATAACAGCGACAACGATGGAATCCTGGACGCCTGGAAGTCTGGCCCGGCAGCGGGCGACTTCCACGCAGGCCAGCCAGGCTACTACGACGTGAAGACCAGCACCTGGGTAGGATTGCCGGGAGCGAAGCACGGCCAGAAAGACCTGTTCGTGCAGATGGATTACATGTGCGGTGCCGTTCTCGCTAGCGGCTCGTGCGATCCCACCCAGGAGAATCTCTTTCCCTCGCCGGACGCTAGCGGCAATGATCCTCTGGTGATGGTGCAGCAGGCGTTTGCCCAGTCCGGAGTGGTGCTGCATCTCCAGGTTGGAAACGCCGTGCCGGAGACGACCTGCACCGACGACCTGGCCACCACTCCCGCGACGCTCTGCCAGTTCCCAGGCCAGCCGGGAGTCATCGGATGGAAGAACAGCCTCGAGTTCTCGAAGCTTTATCCCCGCAATCTTGCTTCCTGCCTCTCGGGCGGAGACTGCACCACGCGCTTCCCCTACGGGCAGAAGGACAGCTATCACTACGTTCTCTTCGGCCACTCGCTGGCGATCCCTGCTTACAACACGCGCTTCGGAACGCTCACGTCAATCAATGTGGTAAACGGTGTGACGACGATTGTCACCGCCGATCGCGGCACCGGCATCAGCGCCTGCCCGAGCCGCATCACGCTTGGCGGCGTGCTTGGAAATCCAAGCCTCAACGGGATCTACAACACGACGAGCTGCGCGGACACCAAGACGATCACCGTGGCAACTCCGGGCGTTACGAACTGGAGCTATCCCAACAACACTCTGCCGGAGCCGGTGATTGGCCTCACATCCGGGACAATTACCAGTATCTCCGGTTACTCCGACCTTGGCGGCGCGGACTCCGCAGTGACCCTCGGTCTCTGGCTGACGGCTCCGGGCCAGGACATGAGCAAGAAGGCCACTGTAGTAGCTGGCACGCTCTTCCATGAGATTGGCCACACGCTCGGCCTGAGCCACGGCGGCCTCTACTACGATACGACCAACAGCTACGTTCCGACGTTTGAAGCGAATTGCAAGCCGAACTATCAGAGCATCATGAACTACCTGTTCCAGTTGGATGGGGTGGGGTCGAATGGAACGATCGCATTCTCAAACCAGGCGCTGAACACGTTGAACGAGAGCACGGCGGGTTCGGTGACCCAACTGACAGACGCATTGGGAGATGCAGCGACGTTCCCGACATCGTCCTGGTACGTTCCATTCACCACAGGCACGCTGGCCAGCCCTGCGACGCTGCATTGCGATGGCACTCCGCTGGCAGGCGAATCGATCTATCGCGTGAATTCGTCCGTCTCACCCATCGCTCCGGCGTGGTCGAGCGGGCAGGATCTCAACGGGATCGGAACTCTGCAAACGCAGGAGCGAGGCTTCAACGACCTTGGTGCCTTGGATCTGCGCCAGGTGGGTGCGACGGGCGGCGAGTTCGCGGCGCTGGCCACGCAGCTTTCGTTCGGCTCTTCGGTAGCTCCGTTGAACATCAGCGCGGGCGGCAATGTGACGCTGGGCAGTGGGGGTACCATAGCACTTGGCAGCGGCGGCAACGTGACGCTTGGAAGTGGCGGCAATGTGACGCTGGGCAGCGGCGGAACCATCACTCTTGGCAGCGGTGGCAACGTCACGCTCGGCAGTGGCGGCAATGTGACATTGGGTAGCGGTGGGACGATCACCCTGGGCAGTGGCGGCAACGTCACTCTCGGCAGTGGCGGCAATGTCACATTGGGCAGCGGTGGGACGATTACGCTGGGTAGTGGCGGCAACGTAACGCTGGGCAGCGGCGGCAACGTCACACTAGGCAGTGGTGGCACCATCGCTCTCGGTAGCGGCGGCACCGTAACCATACCCTCGACGGGCGGCAGCTACACCATCGACAGCAGCGGCGGGACGATCACCCTTGGCAGCGGCGGCAACGTGACGCTGGGCAGTGGTGGCAATGTGACTCTGGGCAGCGGCGGGACCATCACTCTGGGCAGCGGCGGCAACGTCACCCTTGGCAGTGGTGGCAACGTCACTCTAGGCAGCGGCGGCACGATCACGCTTGGCAGTGGCGGCAATGTCACGCTGGGTAGCGGTGGCAACGTGACCCTTGGCAGCGGTGGCACGATCACCCTTGGCAGCGGCGGCAACGTCACCCTTGGCAGCGGTGGCAACGTCACGCTCGGCAGCGGTGGGACCGTGACCCTCGGCAGCGGCGGCAACGTTGCACTCGGCAGTGGCGGCAATGTCACTCTGGGTAGCGGCGGCACGGCGACGCTGGGTGCTGGCGGTACGATTACTCTCGGCAGCGGCGGCAATGTGACGCTCGGCAGTGGCGGCAATGTCACTCTGGGCAGCGGCGGTACGATCACGCTTGGCAGCGGTGGCAACGTGACGCTTGGCAGCGGTGGCAATGTGACGCTTGGCAGCGGCGGAACCATCACTCTGGGCAGCGGTGGCAATGTGACGCTTGGCAGCGGCGGCAACGTCACCCTCGGCAGCGGTGGAACCATCACCCTTGGCAGCGGCGGAGCTCCAATCACCATTGGCGCTGGTGGCAGTTACACCTTCGGAAGCAGCGGTGGAACGGTCACTCTTGGTAGCGGCGGCAATGTGACGCTCGGCAGTGGCGGCAACGTTACTCTGGGCAGTGGTGGAACCATCGCCCTTGGCAGCGGCGGCAACGTGACTCTCGGTAGCGGCGGAAACGTCACTCTTGGCAGCGGCGGCAACATCACCCTTGGCAGCGGCGGTACGATCACGCTGGGCAGTGGCGGCAACGTCACACTCGGCAGCGGTGGCGTGGTCACTCTAGGCAACGGTGGCAGCGTCAACCTCGGCATCGGCTCTTCGAGCACTCCGCTTGCCAGTGTGCCCAGCAACACGTCTGGCAGTGGTGGCCCGATGACGAACGAGTTGACCTATGAGACGGCGAACTCGGTCGTTCGCGTACCCACCGTACCTGTCGAGACGGTGACGCCCGCCGGCGTCAGGATTACCTGGAAGGCTCCCGCGTTCGGAGTGGTCGCCACGTACACGATCTATCGCAGCTCGGATGGAGCGACTCCGATCGTGATTGGCAGCGTCAGCGGCGTGAATGGAAATCCGCCCGCGACCGAGTTCACCGACACCAACCCGGACCTGACTGCAAAGACGGTGGTCTACACCGTGACGACGACGCTGGTTCCAGACACCACCGGCGGCACACAACGCTCCAGTCCGCTGTCGGCACCGGCGGTGCTGAAGAATGATCAGACGATTACGCTTGGCCCGTTGCCCAGTTCCGTCCCGATCACAAGCTCTCCGGCGGTCACCGCGACTGCGATGTCGAGCGGCGTCCCGAACGGGCTGCAGGTGGTCTTCAGCACCACGGGATCATGCACGATCGCAAGCCAGGCATTCGCAGCCAACGTGTCTTCCGCGACCCTTGCTCTTAGCGGTACGGGAAGCTGCACGGTCACCGCTTCGCAGCCGGGTTCGACTACGTTCAATGCGGCGAACTCGGTGTCCGGAACGTTCATGGTCCTGCCCACGGGCTCCAGCCTGCAGTCGCAGACGATCAACTTCGCCACCCTGCCGAACGCACAGTACGGCAACTCGTTCTCGTTGAGCGCGTCCTCGTCTTCGGGGCTGCCGGTCACCTTCATGGCCTCCGGCCCATGCAAGACGGACGGTAGCATCAGCGGAGTCGGCGTGTGCTCGATCACGGCGTCGGCAGCGGGCAACAGCACGTATAGTGCGGCTTCGCTGACCCAGTCGTTCACCGTCTATCCGGCGGTTCTGAAGGTAACGGCGACGAATCTCACGGGCACGTACGGACAGCCACTGCCAACGCTGACGTCCAGCTATAGCGGCTTCGTCAAGAACGACAGCGCCTCAGTAGTAAATGGCGCACCGGGGCTCTCGACGACAGCTACGACAACGAGCAACGTGGGCAGCTATCCGATCACGGTATCGACCGGTACGCTGGCTACAGCAAACTACTCGTTCCTCTACGTGAACGGTACGCTGACGATTCAGCCAGCTGCCCAGGCAGCTCTGACGCTGAATGCGGCGTCTCCGCTGACGTTCAATCAGAGCGAGACGTTGAGTGTCACAGGCGGAACGACGAACGGAGCCGTGACCTACGCTGTTGCCCCGGGCGGAGCTTGCACCGTCTCTGGCGCGCGACTGACGGCCAATAGCGGAACCGGCACCTGTCTGGTAACGGCAACCATGGCCGGCAACGCCAACTATAATCCGGTCACCAGCTCCACAGTCACAGTGGTGCTGGCTCCGGTGAGCCAGACAATTGCGTTCACCACCAATCCTCCGGCTAGCGCATCCTACAACAGCACCTTCACGGTGGCAGCCACGGGCGGTGCGAGCGGTAACCCCGTCATCTTCACCAGCGCAGGGGTCTGCAGCAATACCGGCGCGACCTACAATATGACCAACAGCACGGGAACTTGCTCAGTGATCGCCAACCAAGCGGGCAACTCGAACTACGCGCCCGCAGTGACGGTGACGAAGACGGTAACAGCGACCGGGCCGCTGCTCTCGCTCTCGACCACTTCGATCAACTTCGGGACGATGTACCTGGGTGCTATTTCAACTCAGACCATCACGGTGAGCAATATCGGAACTGCGCCGGTAACGATCAACGATCCCATTCTTTCGATCGTGAAGGGAGGAAACTCGAACGAGTTCATAGCGCTCAGTCTCTGCCCGAAGCCGTTGGCGGCAGGCAAGAGTTGCTATGTCACCATCGCCTTTCTCGCCGGCCCCTTCTACACGCCTCAGACCGCGACGCTGCAGATCATGAGCAATGCTCCGGGCAGCCCGCAGCCGGTCACGCTGAGTGCCCAGGTGATCTATCCTGTGGCGAACCTCAATCCATCGAGCCTGAACTTTGGGACGATCAAACACGCCACCAGCAGCACGCTGAGCGTGACCCTCGGCAATCCGGGAGGGACGCCTCTGAGCCTGACCGGCATCAGCGTGACCGGTACGAACGCGGGCTACTTCGCGCAAACTAACAACTGTGGCAGCTCACTGGCCGCCGGGGCGAACTGTACGGTTGCGGTGAAGTTTACGCCTGCGGCGACTGGCACATTCAACGCCAGCCTGGTCGTTGTTGATAATGCTCAGGCCGGAGGGGGAACGCAGACGGTGTCGCTTTCGGGTAAGGGGAATTAGGAGACCTTGCCGTGGCAGGTATCCAGCCTGACACGGCAAGGTTCAAAGCTAGCCACGTTCGACGCGTGACTTGATATCCGAATAAGCTACAGCGATGAGCTGACTCAGGGCAGCGGAGTCTAACTCTTCGCCTGGTCTCAACTTCACATGGCGCATGAACTTGCCGTTACCCTGTAACAGGCGGGCCGGGTCCGGCAGAGCCGAACCTTGAAAGAACCCTACGTTCACGTGTGAGGTAAATACATTCACATAGCCAAAGGCAGCGTCTCCGAAGCAGGCATTCGGGCAACCGTCATGCAGAAGCTCGCGGACCTCGTCTCCGCACTCTCTCATCGCCTCGAACCAGCGGCGGGCGATCGCTCCCAATTCGCCGTCATGGTCGTTCATCCACGCATCGATAGCGGGGTCCCGCTCCAAGACACCATTTAATCGGAACAACTCCGTGCGTACCATCGCTTCACTCTCCAGTTGCGAGATGGACTGGCGCGTAGAAGAACCGTGTTCGTCTACTGGCCGACCATACGCCGAACTTCGAACGCCAGCGGATCATCCGAAGACTGTCCGCGAGTGCTGAGATAGTTCTTGTAAGAGTCCGAGAAGGTTGCCATCTTCATGTCCTGTCTCGCGCGTCCCTGATAGTAGTAGACCAGCGGGAAGTAGGCGTAGGTCGGCACGTTATCGTCGAAGAGTTCAATCGCTTCACCTCGCCGCTTCAGGCATAGATCGAACTCGGCGCTGGCCTCTTGAAATGCGGCCGCCTCCAGGTACGCCCGTCCCAGCTCGAAGTGGCCGATCCAGGTGTCCAACACGCTATTCGCCGCCGTGATCTGCGTCACTGCCGCCTTCGCATCTTTTTTCTTTAGTGCGATCAAACCCTGGATGATTTTGCTGTAAGCCTGCGGCTCAGTCGATTTCTGGGCAGCAAGGCCGGTCGCAGCCTTCTGTGCTTTGGCCAGGTCACCAGCTTCCACATAGAGCATTCCGGCCAACATCTGAATCTGGAGAGACTGGCTGGCGGCCAGCGCCTTCGCCATGTCGGTAAGGGCAGCAGGCTGATGTCCCTGTAACTCCTCGATGTTCGCCAGCGCCGCGTACTTCCTCGCGGCGTTGTCCGTGTCTTTCGCGGCTGCATCGGTCGCGGCGCCCTGGGTAAGAATTCGAGCTGCCTCTGCGTAGTTGCCTTGATAAGCGGCGAGATCCGCCAGCCCATCGGCTGCGGTCGAAGAGCCGGGCGCTCCAGTCTTCTCAAGCTGCCGGTAGCTATTCGCCGCCGCGTCGATCTGCCCCTGTCCGGTCTTCGCTTCGGCGAGCACCAGTTGTCCCTGTGCGGAGGTAGGACTGATCTCGAGCGCGGTGCGCGCCTCCTTTTCACTGGTCGAAAAGTCGCCAGCGAACGCAGCGATGAAGGCGAGGTTCAAGCGTTGTCCCACGCCTTTGGGGACGATCTCAACAGCGTGCCTCGCCGCTTCCAGTGCTTTCGGAGCGTTGCGGAGTTGCGTGTAGCAGTTCGCAAGGTTGTTCCAGCCCACGCGGTCTGCGGGATAACGTGTCACCAACTGCGTGTATTGATCCACGCATTCTTTCGATTCGCCCGTGGTGAGGTAGTAGAGGCCCTGGTTGCGATAGAGCTCGCGCTCGGTCATGCGGTCTTTGTTCTGCATGGCCAGCTTCATGTACTTCACCGCGTCGGCCGTTCTGCCGAGATTCTGTGACATGGCCGCCATCCCGGTGTAAGCTCGGGCGAACTGCGGATCTTCCTCGGCGGACTTCTTGAAGGAGTTGAAGGCTTCCTGGAACTTGCCAGCGAACTGCTGATCCACACCGAGTGAATCGTAGTGGACGGCTTCGAGCGATTTGGCGGTGAAGCCTCCGCTGACCTTGTCGAACTTGACTGAGTCTGTTGTCGTATCGCCCAGCGCCTGGCGAATGGGGATCGCAAGCTTCGGAAGTTCGCTGAGGATCTGCTGCTTGTCGGCGACGGTGACTTCCGCCTTGGCGAGCACGTTGCCCGTGTGTGTGTCCAGTGCGATTGCGGAGATATCGTACTGTTCGCCGCGATGGCTGATATCGCCTGTGATGACGGCATTGATGTCCTGATTGATCGCCACAAGTCGCGAGGTCTGCTCGTCCAGCACGTCCGTTGGGTTAGGTAGTTTTTTTGCGATCTTACGCGCATCGCCCCGGCTGTAGACGTTGATGAAGCTCGCATCTTCCATGGCCACGCCAAGCATCGGTTCGAGCGTGCTATCCAGCACCGAATCCCCGGTATGGTTCTCGAAATCGCCAATCAAAACGGAGACCGGGCCATGCGCCGTTGAAGTGCCGGCTGCCTTATGCTTTCCGAGGAAGTACCAGCTGCTTCCACCTGCGATCGCCGCAACCAGAACGCCCGCCACACCGACACGCAGCCACGGAACCGATCCGACGCGTCTGTCGCGGCGCGCTGCGGGAGCAGTGATTGTCTTGCCGGCGCTCCTGCCCTGCCACACACGAAGATCCGCATCGAGTTCTTCTGCGTTTTGGTAGCGCTTCGCCGGCTCCTTCTCAAGACACTTGGCGACGATGTTGCTGAGCGTGCCCGGAATGTTCCTGTCGACGTCCACCAGTGGCGCGGCGCGTTTCTGCGTACGCATGAGGAGGCTAGCGATCGCCGTCTCCGCTTGGAA